>CAZWOU010000198.1:0-12629 GCA_964635375.1 uncultured Pirellulaceae bacterium
CACGGCGGCCGTCATCGACGCCGACGGCACCTACCTGGGCAAGTACCGCAAGACCCACATCCCCCAGCTCAAGGGTTTTTGGGAGAAGTTCTACTTCCGCCCCGGGAATCTCGGGTACCCGGTGTTTGAGACCGCCGTGGGTCGGGTCGGCGTCTACATTTGCTACGATCGCCACTTCCCCGAGGGGTGGCGGGCCCTGGGTCTGAACGGTGCCCAGATGGTGTTCAATCCGTCGGCCACTAGCCGGGGCCTGTCGTCCGACCTGTGGAGGCTTGAGCAGCCGGCGTCGGCAGCCGCCAACATGTACTTCGTGGGGGCCATCAACCGGGTGGGCATCGAGGACCTGGGCGAGAACGACTTCTACGGGACCACCTACTTCGTCAACCCCCGGGGCCAGTTCGTGGGCGACGTGTGCTCCGACCAAGCTGAGGAGCTCATCGTGCGGGACCTCGACCTGGACCTGGTCGACGAGGTTCGAAACCAGTGGGCTTTTTACCGGGACCGCCGACCCGACATGTACGACCCGCTCACCCGGGCCTGACCCGTACCTCGCCGGAGACGTCGATGACCACTAACGCCGAACTCCTGAGCCGACACCGGGCCGTCCTACCGAACTGGCTGTCGCTCTACTACGACCCCCCGATCTCGTTCGACCGCGGCCAGGGTCGTCACGTCTACGACGTGGAGGGCAACTGCTACCTCGACTTCTTCGGCGGGATCCTCACCACCAGCCTCGGCTACGACATCCCTGAGATCACGAAGGCCGTGCAGGAACAGGCGCCGAAGACGTTCCACACCTCGACGCTCTACTTATCCGAGTCAATGATCGAGTTGGCCGAACTCATCTCGGAACTCTCGGGCATCCCCGACGCCAAGGTGTTCTTCACTACTTCGGGTACCGAGGCCAACGATGCCGCGTTGATGTTGGCCACCGTGGCTCGTCGCTCCAACCAGATCCTGGCCCTGCGCAACAGTTACCACGGACGGTCGTTCACGACGATCGCCATCACCGCCCAGAGGTCGTGGTCACCGACTAGCGTCAGTGGTATGTCGGTCAACTACGTGCACGGTGGCTACCGCCTCCGCAGCCCGTTCCGCCATCTCGACGACGAGGCTTACACCGACGCCTGCGTGGATGACCTGAACCAGGTCTTCGACATGATGACCTCGGGCGACGTAGCCGCCATGATCGCCGAGCCCATCCAGGGTGTGGGCGGTTTCGCTACGCCCCCCGACGGCTTCTTCGCCCCCATGAAGAAGGAACTCGAGAACCGCGGCGTCCTCTTCATCTCCGACGAGGTCCAGACCGGGTGGGGCCGCACCGGTCAGCACTTCTGGGGCTACCAGGCCCACGGGATCACACCCGACATCCTCACCTTCGCCAAAGGGGTCGGCAACGGCCTGGCCCTCGGCGGCGTGATCGCCGGCGCCGAACTCATGGACTCGCTGCCCGGCAACTCGATCTCGACATTCGGTGGGAACCCCATGAGCAGCGTCGGGGCCCTGGCGACGATCCGGTACATGCTGGAACACGACGTCCAGGGCCACGCGTTGCGGATGGGAGAGCGTCTCGTCGGGCACCTACAGCCCGCAGTCGATGCCTCAGACGTGGTCGTCGAGTTGCGGGGCAGGGGCCTGATGCTGGCCCTCGAGACCGTGCAGCCGGGCACCATCGAGCCCAACGGCGACGCGGCTGGCCGGATCATGGAGCAGGCTCGGGCCACCGGTCTGTTGGTGGGCAAGGGTGGTCTGTATGGCAACGTGATCCGCATCGCGCCGCCCATGACGGTCACCGAGGCCGAGATCGACGAGGCGGGCACAACGCTGGCCGGGATCATCGAACGCCTGGGCTGACGCGCCGGGCAGGAAGGCCGCCCGCTGGCGACACGAAGGGAGAATCAATGACGACACTCATCAAGAACGGCACGGTGGTCAGCGCCACCGGTCGCCACGCGGCCGAGGTGCTGGTCGACGGGACCACGATCGCCGCCGTGCTCCAGCCGGGGTCGACCATGGCCGTCTCGGCCGAGTCGGGGGCCGACCGGGTCGTGGACGCCACCGGGAAGTTCGTGGTGCCCGGCGGGATCGACTGCCACACCCATATGGAGCTCCCGTTCGGTGGCACGTTCGCAAGCGACACGTTCGAGATCGGTACCCGGGCCGCCGCGTGGGGCGGCACCACCACCATCATTGACTTCGCCGTCCAGAAGACCGGCGAGAACGTGCGGGACAGCCTCGAGGCGTGGCAGGCCAAGGCCGACGACCAGTGCGCGGTGGACTACGCCTTCCACATGATCTTGGGAGGCATCGACGACACGGCACTCAAGGAGATGGACACCCTGGTCGACGAGGGCATCACCAGCTTCAAGCTGTTCATGGCCTACCCGGGCGTCTTCTACAGCGATGATGGCCAGATCCTGCGGGCTATGCAGAAGGCGGCCAACAACGGCGCGCTGATCACCATGCACGCCGAGAACGGCATCGCCATTGACGTGCTGGCCGAACAGGCCGCTGCCCGGGGTCAGACCGATCCCGTGTACCATGGCATCACCCGGCCCTCTCGCATGGAGGGCGAGGCCACCAACCGGGCCATCCAACTGGCCCTGGTGGCCGGAGCGCCCGTCTACTTCGTCCATCTCTCGGCCAGCGAGGCCCTCGAGAGGGTGGCCGAGGCCCGCGACACCGGACACAACGTGTTCGCCGAGACATGCCCCCAGTACCTGTACCTGAACCTGGAGGACCACCTCGGGGCTCCCGGTTTCGCTGGTGCCGGCTATGTCTGTTCGCCCCCGCTGCGAACGAAAGAGCACACCCATCACAAGGACCTGTGGAGGGGCCTGCGGACCAACGATCTGGCCATCGTGGCCACCGACCACTGCCCGTTCTGCATGAAGGACCAGAAGGAGCTCGGGAAGGACGACTTTCGGGCCATCCCTAACGGGATCGGCGGTGTGGAACACCGGATGGACCTCATCTACCAGGGCGTGGCCATGGGCGAGTTGAGTCTGGAGCGGTGGGTGGAGACATGTTCGACCACGCCGGCCCGCATGTTCGGTCTCTACCCGCAGAAGGGGGTGATCGCCCCGGGTTCGGACGCCGACATTGTGCTGTACAACCCGGAGGCCAGGACCGAGATCTCAGTCGACACCCATCACATGAGCATGGACTACTCAGCCTACGAGGGGTATTCGATCGACGGCAAGGTCGACACGGTGATGTCCAAGGGGCGGATCCTGATCGAGGACGGTGAGTACCACGGGGCCAAGGGTCACGGGGCCTACCTCCGACGCGGCCTGTCGACCTATCTCCAGTAGCACCGGCTTCCGGTAGCCCTCGTAGTTTCCGGCGGCCCGGATGGTCCGCCCCTGAAGGAGAACCCGATGAACGAGATCCAGCACCTGATCGACGGGGTCGCGTCGCCGTCCATGTCCGGCAATGCCGGTCCGGTCTTCGACCCAGCCACTGGCCAGCAGACAGGGACGGTCGCCCTGGCCTCGGTGCCAGAGGTGGATGCCGCGGTGGCCTCGGCCCGGGCCGCCTTCGACGGCTGGAGTGAGGTGTCACTGGCTCGCCGCACCAAGTTGATGTATGAGTTCCGCAACCTGCTGGTGGCTAACGCCGACGGGGTGGCGGCACGGTTATCGGCCGAGCACGGCAAGGTTCTGGACGACGCCCGCGGCGAGGTGGCCCGAGGCATCGAGAACGTTGAGTTCGCCTGCGGCATCGCTGATGCGCTCAAGGGCCTCCACAGCGAGGGCGCCAGCACAGGTGTGGATGTCTACACCGTGCGCCGACCCCTCGGGGTAGTGGCAGGGATCACCCCGTTCAACTTCCCGGCCATGGTCCCCATGTGGATGTTCCCCAACGCCATCGCCTGTGGGAACACTTTTGTTCTCAAGCCGTCTGAGCGTGATCCCTCGGCACCCCTGTTCATTGCCGAGCTCTTCCAGGAAGCAGGCTTCCCCCCGGGCGTGTTGAACGTGGTCAATGGCGACAAGGTGGCTGTCGACCGCCTGGTCGATCATCCTGATGTGAAGGCGGTGAGCTTCGTCGGGTCCACGCCGATCGCCCGGTATGTGTACGCCTCGGCGACCGCTAACGGCAAGCGGGCCCAGGCCATGGGCGGCGCCAAGAACCACATGATCGTGCTCCCCGACGCCGACTTGGACATGGCGGCCGATGCGGCGGTGTCGGCGGCCTACGGGTCGGCCGGCGAGCGCTGCATGGCCATCTCAGTGGTCGTCGCCGTGGGCGACGCGGGGGACCGGTTGGTCGAGGCCATCCGGGTCCGTATGGAGAAGTTGGTCATCGGTCCGGGGACCGACCCTGCATCGGAGATGGGCCCACTCATCACCCGGGAGGCTCGCGATCGGGTGGCCAACTACATCCAGGCGGGTGCCGATGCCGGCTGTCGGGTGGTGGTCGACGGTCGGGACCAGGCATTTCACGGCGACGGTTTCTTCCTCGGCGTGTCGCTGCTCGACCACGTCACCACCGATATGAGCGTCTACACCGACGAGATTTTCGGCCCGGTGTTGTCGGTGGTACGGGCCGATTCGTACGCTGAGGGTGCCCAGATGATCCGCGACAACCCCTTCGGGAACGGGGCGGCCATTTTCACCCGGGACGGTGGGGCGGCCCGCCAGTTCCAGCAGGACGCGGACGCAGGAATGGTCGGCATCAACGTGCCCATCCCGGTACCCGTGGGGTACCACTCGTTTGGTGGCTGGAGTGACTCAGCGTTTGGGGATACAACGATGTATGGGCCTGAAGGGTTGAGATTTTTCACTCGGCCCAAAGTCATAACTAGCAGGTGGCCTGATCCGGCAACGAGTAGTGTTGATCTTGGTTTTCCGCGTAATAACTAGTTTCCTATCTACGAAGGGGTAATATAATGAGAGTTGCTTGTTAATGGACTTTGGAATAGTTCTCCAGACCGATCCACCTGCATCACGTGTAATTGAAATAACTAATAAAGCGGAGGAACTTGGTTTTACGCACGCCTACACATTTGACAGTCATGTTCTATGGCAAGAGCCATTTGTGATTTTTAGCTCAATGCTTGCGGCGACTGAACACATGATGGTCGGACCGATGGTGACCAACCCAGGGACTCGAGACTGGACAGTTCTAGCGTCCCTATTCGCAACCCTTAACGATATGTACGGGGAGCGAATGATCTGCGGGATTGGGCGAGGAGATTCAGCGATGCGGGTGATAGGGAATCGCCCATGTAATCTGGCCACACTTGAGTCCTCGATGGCGGTAATCAAGGCTCTTGCCGAGGGGGGGACAGTTGATTACAACGGAACATCTCTGACCCTCCCATGGCGTGATGAGGGTTCGCTGCCGATGTGGATGGCCGCGTATGGACCAAAAGCACTCGCTCTCTGTGGTCGAAAGGCAGATGGATTCATATTACAACTTGCGGACCCACAGATAGCTGAATGGACTATTGGGGCTGTTCGAAAGGCTGCCACTGAGGCAGGCCGTGACCCCGACGAGATAACTATTTGCGTCGTTGCCCCAGCTTATGTTGGGGATGATATTGATCATCAACGAGATCAAGTCAGATGGTTTGGTGGAATGGTTGCCAACCATGTGTCAGATCTCGTAGATCGTTATGGCGATTCAGGGACAGGTGTTCCGGTCGCGCTAACTGATTACATCAAGGCTCGTGAAGGCTACGACTATTCAGAGCATGGACGAGCCGGCAACAGTCATACCGAGTTTGTGCCAGATGAGGTAATTGACCGATTCTGCATTCTTGGCCCACCAGAGAACCATGTAACTAGATTAGAAGAACTTCGAGACATTGGTGTTGATCAGTTTGCTTTATATCTAATGCATGATCAAAATAGTGAAACCCTGGAGGCCTATAGTGATCTTGTACTGCCTCGGTGTAAATAGATAGTTGCACATCGTTTATGATCCTAATATATATATATAGTAACTTATTGTGAGATGGGAATTTGATTTGAATTTTGTTCAGAGAAAGCATGAAGTCCTGATTGAGTCCACATTCTATACTTCTGGCTCACTTCTGGAGAATTCAGTTCGAAAAGGAGCTATTGCGTCTGTAGTCAGCAATCCTTTCGCAGGTCGTTATCAAGAGGACCTGAGCAGTGCCGTTGAAGAGTTGAGAGCGCTGGGTGAAGAGCTTGGTGAAACACTTATTCAACACCTAGGGGGTGACACCAGCGTGATTGATGGATATGGCAAGGGAGCAATTGTTGGCACCAACGGTGAGATCGAACACGGTGCGATGTGGCATATCCCGGGGGGTGGTGGCATGCGTGCAGCTCTTGGTAAGGGTGAGGCCATAGTCCCCTCGACAAAAAAAGTTGGATCGGCAGGAGCGAGACTTGATGTTCCACTTACCCATCTTGAGTGGTCCTACGTTGGGAGTCATTATGACGCCATTGAAGTTGGGATATCAGACGCACCGAATCCGGATGAAATGGTTCTGATTCTTGCCATGTCAATAGGTGGCAGGGTCGGTGCACGTTTGGCTGGAGGGTTTGTTCTTGGCGATCGCGGAAAACCAGGGGTGCCGGCGTGAGGGCTGTATTTCTAGGTCTAGGACGAATGGGGTGGCATATGGCCAGCCACTTAGTCCGCCATGAGGGCATGGACGAAGTGGTTGTGTACGACGCCGTCGAACACCTAGGCCAAGACTGGGCGCTCGAGAATCCTGGTCGGGTTGCTGCGTCTCTAGAATCTGCCGTTGCGGGAGCTGGCTATGTCTTCAGTTCACTTCCCGCAGACCGCGAACTGTTAGCAGTAAGAGACAAAATACTAGAAGAGATCGAAGTGGATGCCATCTGGGTTGACCACTCGACCACCTCGGCGCGAGCCGCCCGGGAAACAGCCGAAAAGATGTCTGCTGTAGGGGCCCACTTTATAGATGCACCGGTCTCGGGTGGAGTAGACGGTGCACGGAGCGGAAGTCTTTCAGTAATGGCGGGCGGGGATCAAGAATCTTTCTCCCGTGCTGAGCCAATTATTGGGAGTTATGCATCTCGTGTGAAATACATGGGCAGTTCAGGTGCCGGTCAGTTGACCAAGATGACCAACCAGATCTGTGTTGTTGGCCTTTGCCAAGCTTTGGCTGAAGGCCTCGACTTTGCTACCAGGGCGGGTCTTGACACCAGCAACGTGGTAGAAGCGATGCTTCAGGGTTCATCAAACTCATGGCAGATGGCAAATCGATCTGACAAGATGCTGGATAGCGATTACGACTTTGGTTTCTCCACCACCTTGATGAGGAAGGACATAGGACTAGTTCTTGAAGAAGCCTCCGATATGAACATATCGCTCCCTGTTACTTCTCTTGTCGGACAGTTTTTGGCTGACGTCTCCTCTATGGGTGGAGCAGACTGGGATTGGTGCAGTTTGATGGAGCGGCAAAGGCGGTTCTCCTCCACTTATTCCAAAAACCATGACTTCAGTAAATAGCCTGAGGCAATACTCAGGTTCAGCAGACGTAGGAGTTTGAGTGAATCAACCGTTCGTTGACGAATGCAAAGAGGTAAGCAAACCAGTCTGGACCAGTTGGGTTCACCATTCTTGGACAGAAGCTCTTTTTTCGGGGACACTCTCCGATGAGCAGTTCAGATATTGGTTGATACAAGATCTCCCCTATCTTGCACAGAACATAACTGAATCCATATATCCCAAAGTTCCGCCATCTAATCTGTTTATTGAACTCTCTAAAGAGTATGCGCTCAGGGCGCACACAAGCAGAGTCGAATTAGAGACCCTCAGTGATGTCAGCTCTTTTGCCAAGACTCGGTGGGCGGCGCAACCAGCGCGTGATGCTGCAATAAATTTCTGGGTTCGAACGGCGCATGAGGGGTCCTTTGGCGACCTTTGCGCTGCGTTGTACGTCTGTTATTCGTTTGCTGAAACATTTGGTGGACGTTATCGCAACGAACCACCCCAGGGACTACCGGATTTACAGAATGCGTGGGTGCAGCAGTGGGTCGATCCCTATTTTGAAAAGCTCTATGAGTCAATCCGCGATGGTCTAAACGAGGCCGGTGAGCTTGCATCAGCAGAAGAGAAGGAGCAGATGAAGTGGCTCTTTCTCCGAGGAACACAACTACAAATCAAAACTTTTGATGTGGCCATGGCGCTCTCTGATCGGTGGCCAGGCGAAGATGACCAGGTAAGTGGCCCCGTAGCTAGCGCCCCATGGATGTGATCGACTAATGACTCTATTTGACCGTGGCATCGAGGCTAGGAGAAGGGTCTTAGGTGACAAATACGTTGACAAAGCACTTCTTGGTGCGGATTCCTTTAACCAAGAATTCCAAAGACTGGTAACTGAGTATTGTTGGGGAGAAGTGTGGACTCGTTCTGCATTAAGTGATAAGCAACGTAGTCTCAATAACCTTTGTATTCTGGGTGCTCTTAATAGATCACAAGAATTTAAGACCCATTTCCGTGCAGCTATTAATAATGGGTGCACTTTGGAAGAACTCAGTGATTGTCTAATACAACTGTCTATCTACGCTGGTGTTCCTGCTGGAGTAGAGGCCTTTCGTTTGGCTAGAGAAGTGCTTGACGCTGAAGGAATTGTTCCCGAAAAATATGCTAATAGTGAAGAGGAAGACTGTTTATAAGATGTCTGAAACTTTCACCTCTGCGGTCACCTTGTCTGGACTCCGTAAAGTATTTAATTTAGATGGAAAAAATGAGATTGTGGCACTGGAGGATATAGATTTAACGGTAGGTCAGAATGAGTTTATTTCATTAATCGGTCCTTCTGGTTGCGGTAAGTCCACCCTGCTTCGTCTGGTCGCAGAACTAATTACAGCAACAGATGGTGATATTGAGGTCTTTGGCAAAACCGCACATCAGGCTCGGTTGGACCAAGATCACGCCATGGCCTTCCAAAGTGCTGGTCTCTTCGATTGGCGAACCGTAAGATCCAATATCGAACTTCCACTGGAGCTCAAGGGGTGGCCAAAGGCTGCTCGTCGTGTGCGCAGCGAAGAGATGCTGGAACTAGTGAAGTTGGCTGATTTTGCTGATCACTACCCATGGCAACTATCTGGGGGGATGCAGCAGAGAGTGGCGATTGCGCGCTGCTTGGCGTTTGAGCCAAAGTTGTTACTCATGGATGAGCCATTCGGGGCTCTTGATGAAATGACTCGTGAACATATGCAGTCCGAGTTATTGAGTATCTACAACCAACTGAAGGCCACCATCGTTTTTGTTACGCACTCGGTGCCTGAGGCAGTGTTTCTGTCTACCAAAGTCGTTGTGATGTCGCCTAGGCCCGGCCGTATCCATTCGGTTATTGGTATTGATCTCGGCTCGCGTAATGAAGCCACGCGAAATGATCCTCGGTTCTTCGCGATGACCGGCGAAGTGAGGGAAGCGTTGCATTCGGTTGGAGTCTCTGCGGCGTAGAGGCAGGATAACAAATTGAGATCCTGCTAGTAATCTCCCGGAAGGCATCCAGAGCCGAGCATTTCCGAATATAGGTCGGTTCGGCGGTCCCTTAACGGCTGGTTAAAGACGTTTCCGTGGCGTTCAGAGCGTGAACCTATGAGATCCATATCAGCATAAATAATTTCCTCATCTGTTGCGCTCGCGGGACCAGCGAGAGGCCAGCCGGATGGATCAACAATGAGGCTCTGTCCTATGAATGCCTGATTCCCATCTGCTCCTACCCGACTTGCGGCCGCTACATACACAAGATTTGAGTGAGCGTTGGTCATACACATCAAGTTTGCCATTGCCGGGTAGTCCTCTCGCTGTGTAGGCACTGGGACCCAGTTAGATGGTGCACAGATTAGGTCAGCGCCTTGGGCGGCAAGCAGCCGGAAGGACTCGGGAAACCAGCAGTCATAACAGATATGAATCCCTATTCGACCTATAGGGGTGTCAAATACGGGTAGCCCCAGATCGCCTGGCTCGTAGAACGACTTCTCCAGAGCCCATGTGTGTGCCTTTCGGTAAGAACCGATATATCCGTTCGGGCCAATTAACACAGCTGCGTTGTAAAGAGAATCACCAGATAGTTCAGCAATCCCACCGACTAAATAAACCCCATTGTCCCGACAAATTGAAATCCAAGTCTGGCATGTGCGACCAGCTGGCACTATTTCAGCGACTGATTTGGCCTGCTCTGTACTTTCAAAGGCCCAGCCAGTTGTTGAACATTCAGGAAGAATTAAGAGTTTTGCCCCCGAACGAATCGCTTCACTGCACATCGTGATGAGTCGTTCAAGATTGTCGTTTACCTTGGCTAGATTTGGGCTCGTTTGTAGACAAGCGACTCTGATTATGCTCACGGTCACTCCCAGATTGTTAGGAAAAGATACGGTCTATGGCCGAGAGACAAAGAGATAGGCCGAGAGACGAGGAAATGATAGTTCCTATATTACTCCCTACCAGCACTGAGGCAGGTGTGCTACACTAGCCACGCTGGCCGTTTGTGGACTCGCCATTAATCTTGTCGCGGAGGCCTTGATGGATCATGGGCTAGGAGTGCTTGTCATTGGGTCTCTCCAACTGAGGCTCAGTAATTGGCGTATCGGCTTTCGTCGACTCCATTACGTTCAGGATGAAGTTCTTGTCGGTTGAGTCTGAATCATCAGATTGGGCTGCTCAGGCACATAAAGACTATGTACTCACATCGTGGGCTACACAGTCAGCAGTTTATCCTTTGACGGTAGAGGGAGCGGAAGGTGCATGGTTTTGGACTCATGATGGACGCAAATACCTTGATTTCCAGTCACAATTAGTCAACTTAAATTTGGGCCATCAACACCCGCGATTAGTTGATGCTGTCAAATCTCAGGCTGAGAAACTTTGTTATATCGGTCCGGGCATGGCGAACAGTGCACGTAGTGAGTTGGCGTCACTTCTTGCTGACGTCACACCGGGAGACCTGACGTCCAGTTTCTTTACGACCGGCGGAGCAGCGGCAGTGGAGAATGCAGCGAAGATTGCTCGTTATTTCACTGGCCGGCCAAAGGTTGTAACTAGATACCGCTCTTTTCACGGCGCAACGGCAGGCGCACTGAGTTTGTCTGGTGAGCCGAGAAGATGGGATGCGGAGCCTGGAATGCCTGGCATCGTGAGGATGCTAGATCCTTATACGTATCGCTGCCCCGCAGGACACCCGGAGCCATGCCCGGTGTGTTCGGGTGGTCCCCACCTAGAAGAACTTCTTATGTACGAAAATCCAAATACTGTCGCTGCTGTTCTTTTGGAGACTATTACTGGTACAAATGGAATTATTTACCCCCCTGAAGGATATTTAGAGTCGATTCGACGAGTCTGTGATAAGTATAATATTCTTCTTATTCTAGATGAAGTAATGGTTGGTTTTGGTCGCACTGGTAAATGGTTTGCGTGTAATCATTATGACGTAGTACCTGATATATTATGTGTAGCTAAGGGGATAAACTCTGGATATGTGCCCTTGGGAGCAATGATCGTTAATACCAATATTCGTTCATTCCTTGAAGACAAGAGATTTCCTGTAGGCATGACCTATGCAGGCCACCCACTGGCCTGTGCAGTTGGCGTTGAGTCCATAAAGATTTTGATTGACGAGGAAGTTGTGGATCGGGCAGCAATTTCGGGCGAGTTGGTTTCAGCCCGGCTTGCGGAAATGCAATTGAACCACAGATGCATCGGTGACGTTCGAGGAATGGGGCTATTCCATGGAGTGGAGTTGGTGAGAGACAAGGAAAGTCGAGATCCCCTCGTACCTTTTGCCGCCAAGGGTGCTGCGGCTGCACCGATGCAAGGCATCATTAAGGAAGCCATGGATAGGGGGCTTTATTTATCGTCTTATTCCAATGTGGTTCGTCTAGCACCACCATTAATTACCAGTCATAACGATTTGGAACTCGGGCTAAGAATCCTGGATGAGGTTCTCTCACTCGTAGACGAGAGCCTGGACTAATGGATTCACTCCTAATTCGTGGTGGACAGGTTGTCTCGCCAGACGGCGTATTTGATGCCGATGTACTAATCAAGGGAAAGACCATTGAATCCGTTTCGTCTGACGCAACCCAGAAGGCAGATAGTGAGATAGACGCAACAGGTTGTTTCGTAATGCCAGGCGGCGTGGATACTCACACGCATCTTGAAAATCCTGCTCTTTCATTTACTACCAGAAGCTCAGATGACTTCTTTACGGGAACAGTTGCGGCTGCTTGCGGTGGTACTACAACAATCATTGATTTTGTGAAATCCAGACCGGATGAATCAATATATGAGGCATTTCATGCCCGGCGAGAACTAGCGGAGAGCAAGGTGGTGGTGGATTTCGGACTCCACCCGGTCGTTCCAGCCAATACTCTCGAGACCGGCGCATTAGACCAACTGCAACTCCTCGCGTCAGAAGGTGCGACGAGTTGGAAGTTTTTTATGGCGTATCACGGAATGATGGTTGATGACCCCACTCTTATTGCTGGATTTCGATCGGCAAGGGAGAGTGGTGTATTGCCTATGGTCCATGCCGAGAATGGACACCTGATTCAGGATGCAACAGAACGCCTAGTTGAAGAGGGGAAAGTCGAGGAGCACTTTCATCTCGCAGCTCATAGCCACTTGTCTGAGCAAGAGGCCGTCCACAGGGCTATTGCGATCGCGGAGTC
>CAZWOU010000199.1:0-12539 GCA_964635375.1 uncultured Pirellulaceae bacterium
AATCTGCCCCGCGATTTCCGCCGCCTCGCCCAAAACTGATTCCAGCTCTTCCACTTGATGTTCCGTGGCGTAACGCGCCGCCTCGCCTGCAGCACAACTCTCCAAGGCGTCTCTCAACACGTAGAGGTTGTCGAGATCGTGGGCGTCTGTCTTCCGGACAAAGGCGCCTGAACCGGGGACGTGCTCAACAAGACCCTCGCTCGCGAGTCGATGAATCGCTTCACGCACGGGAATCACGCTTACGCCGATTTCATCGGCCAACGCTCGATTCACAAGCCGCTTGCCGGGCGGCAGGTCGCCGCGCGACACTCTTTCGCGGATGTAGTCGTAGGATTTCTCTGCGAGTGTCTGTTCCATCTCGTCCGCCTGGGGACATTAGATCATGCAGCCGCTTCTTAGTTATGTTATAACATTAGATAACAATAGGGGCAAGCGGGTTTTTCGTGCCCGTCGTACATACGTCCGTGAAGTTGAGGATGGCAAGATGGACCGTAGGGCGAAGTTGCAACTGGCGATCTTTGCGGGCGTTTTGAGTTGGTTGGTTTCGTCACCAAGCGGCGCTGCAGAGCCGCGACCGAATGTGTTGCTCATTGCCGTAGACGACTTGCGGGCAGAACTGGGGTGTTACGGGTCCGCGCACGTTCACAGTCCGAACATAGACGCGCTGGCCGCGAGTGGTCGGCTGTTTCAGCGAGCGTATTGTCAACAGGCTGTCTGCAATCCGTCGCGGACGAGCCTAATGACGGGAATGCGGCCGGATTCGATAGGGGTCACCGGGAACCATTCGCACTTTCGAACTAACCATCCAAGCGTCGTCACATTGCCTCAGCACTTCAAGAAGCACGGCTACCACGCGGCCGCGATCGGCAAGATCTATCATGGCGTATTTCCCGCTGGCGCTAGCAAGACCAAGTGGGACACGATGGGCGACCCCGAGAGCTGGTCGGCGCCGGCCATTCGATTTGGCCCTCGCTACTACTACACGGAGGAAGGCATTGCGGCGGCGAAGCTCGTTTACGAGAGGATCTACAAGCCGCACAGTCCAGGACCGGATGACTGGACTCGGAAGCTGGTATTCGGCCCGGCTACTGAATCGCCCGACGTGCCCGACAGCACTTTGTACGACGGGCAGGTTGCCGATGCGGCAATCAAGACGCTCCGCCAATTGAAGGACAAGGGCAAGCCGTTCTTTCTAGCGGTTGGCTTCATCAAACCGCACTCGCCCTATATCGCACCGAAGAAATACTTCGATCGCTACCAGGACGTCGCGCTGCCGTCGCACACGCAATTCCCCGTGAACGCCCCGCAGTATGCCGGGCACGGTTCGGGTGAGCTGCGGCGTTACACCGACCAGCCGAGACGCGACGCCATCCCGAAAGAGAACCAACGGCGAGTTCGCCATGCGTACTACGCATGTATCAGCTACATCGATGCTCAGGTTGGCCGGGTGCTGAACGAATTAGATCGTTCTGGTCTGCGCGACAACACTATCGTTGTGCTCTACGGCGACCATGGCTATCACTTGGGCGAGCACGGGTTGTGGGGAAAGACTACGAACTTCGAGCTCGACACTCGCGTGCCACTGATTGTGCGGGCGCCGGGCATGAAGTCCCCAGGCAATGCGAGTTCGTCTTTGGTGGAACTAGTCGATCTGTATCCGACTTTGGCCGAGCTTGCCGACTTGCCGATCAACGAGCAGCTTGAAGGCGCGAGCTTCGCAGCGATTCTCGACGACGCGAATCACGTCACGAAGACCTTCGCCCTCAGCCAATACCCTCGCGGCGGCGGCCTGATGGGTTACACCATGCGCACCGCGACGCATCGGCTGACTCAATGGGTGCATCGGCAGACGGGCGAGATTCGGGCCACCGAGTTGTACAACTACACCGATGGGCCAGTCGAATCAGAGAACGTTGCGAGCACGTCGACGGAACTTGTCGGGAAACTGTCCTTGCAACTCGTTTCCGCATTGGGACTGGCCCAAGATCAGGCAGCAAGCAGAGCGGGCAATGGTCCCCAAAGCGATGCCGCCTCGGCTGTGGCCGGGTTCGAGAAGGCGAGAGCGGGTCGATTCGACGAACTCGATTCAACGATTGGCAAATGGACTCCCGTCGATGGAAGAACAATCATCGACGACAAACATAGCAAATCCGGGAAGCAATGTTTGCAGTTGACGGGGGGGCACAAGACGAGCGTCCTGTTGGAGCTCGCCGATGGCGTGGACACGACCGGCAATCTCGTTTTCTGGGCCGAACGCTGGACAAAGCGTGCGCCGTTCTCGTTTCGGATCGAGAAGAACTCGGGAGGCGGCTGGAAAGAGATTTTTAACGGCGACCAGGAAGTTCGCGTCGGGCGTTCGTTTCTTTCGCAGGTCAAAGTGCCTCTCGGCGACGACGCTATCAAGCAGTTGCGGTTTACGGTCACGAGCGTTCCGAACACCGGGATCCTGATCGACGACATTCGCATCGCTCCGGCTCGCCCGCAGAAGATCGTCAGCGTCGAGGTCGTGGCGCTCACGCTGCCGGCTTTGGTCGGCAACGACGCGAGTCCGCTGCTCAAACTGAAGATCGAAACGACCGGCCAGCTCAACCCGCTTTCGTTGACGGAATTGCAGGGCGAGCTAAAAGGCGATGAAGTCGACATCTTGTCAGTGCAGGCCTACTACGAATCGAACAGTCGTTTCTCGTCAGCGCGAATGTTTGGCAAGCCGCTTGGCGCAGCCAGATTCGCCAAAGATCCCAAGGGGCGGCCTCGGGACCGAGGGCTGGCCGATTCTGCTGCGAAGAAACTCAAATTCTCGGGGCGCCAGGCGCTCGGCGAAGGCAGTAACTATGTTTGGATCGCTTGCAAGCTCAATGCAAGCGCCAACATCGACCATCAGCCAGGCGCGGTATGCGAACAAGTTACCTTCTCCAACGGCCAAACGATCAGGCTCAACGCCGCTCCGTCGTACCAGCGGTTGGGAGTCGCAGTCCGAAATCGCGGTGATGACGGAGTCAACACGTATCGCATCCCGGGGCTTGCAACGACCAACAAGGGTACGTTGATCGGTGTTTACGATGTTCGCCGACGCAGCGGCGGCGATCTCCCTGGCGACATAGACGTTGGGATGTCGCGATCGGTGAACGGCGGACGAACGTGGGAGCCCATGAGGGTCATCATGGACATGGGCGACGATCCGGATTTTCGCTACGACGGCATTGGCGATCCGGCCGTTCTGGTTGATCGCAATACCGGCGCTATCTGGGTCGCGGCAACCTGGAGTCACGGGAACCGTTCCTGGCGAGGTTCTGGGCAGGGTATGAAGCCCGAAGAGACTGGGCAACTGATGCTCGTACGCAGTGACGACGACGGCGCCACTTGGTCCAAGCCGATCAATATTACCGAGCAGGTGAAGCGGCCTGAGTGGTGTTTCATTCTGCAGGGTCCGGGCAAAGGAATCACGATGCGTGACGGCACAATCGTATTCGCCGCTCAGTATCAAGACCCGCCGGAACAGAGGCGATTGCCGCACTCGACGATCATCTATTCGAGAGACCACGGCAAAACATGGCAGGTTGGGACGGGAGCGTTCGACGACACGACCGAATCGCAAGTTGTGGAAGTTGAGCCGGGCGTGCTGATGCTCAATTGCCGCTACAACCGTAAATCGGTGCGAGTTGTAATGACGACTCGCGACATGGGCAAGACTTGGCAGAAGCACGAGACTTCGGAACGCTCGCTAATCGAGCCTGGCTCGTGCATGGCAAGCTTGATTGACGTTGACAACGAAGTCGGAAAGAACGTCGGCAACTGGTTGTTGTTCTCCAATCCGGACAGTAGCCGGGGCCGCCACCATCTTACGGTCAAGGCATCGCCCGATCGTGGTATGACATGGCCGAAAGAGCACCGCCTGCTGCTCGATGAAGGTAACAGTGCAGGCTACTCGTGCATGTCGATGATTGACGAGAAGACGGTCGGCATCCTCTACGAAGGAAGCCGGGTCCACATGACATTTCAACGGATTCCGTTGGTTGATCTCATTGGCTCAGAGGCAGACGGCGAGAGCCCGAAGCGGGCGCCGCAGCCAGCCGGATCACAAACGGCCAGGCCTGCCGACGAGGGTCACCGCCGCGCGCTGTCGCTCCCTCAGGTCTTCGGCAGCCACATGGTTCTTCAGGCGGGCGCCGTCATTCCTGTGTGGGGACGAGCGTCGCCGGCAAAGGAAGTTCATGTCACGTTTGGCGGCGACTCTCAAGTTGTTAAGGCGGACCGTCGCGGAGACTGGCGTCTTCAAATGCCAGCTTGTACGGCGACTTCGACGCCTCGCAACCTGCTTATCGAATCGGCTGGCGAGCGGATTCAGTTTACCGACGTGCTCGTCGGCGAAGTCTGGGTCTGCGCTGGTCAGTCCAACATGGAGTGGATGCTCGCTCAATCTGCCAGCGGCGGAGACGAACTCGCAGCTGCGGATCATGCCGAGATCAGGCTCTTGAATTTGCCGGGCGGCGCTCGCGGCAGTTCCGGCAGTTACGCGCCGATGCATCTTGCCAGATTGACGCCAGAGACGTTTTGTGAAGGCGAGTGGAAGGTCGCGTCAGCCGAATCGGCGCGATCGTTCTCAGCGGTTGCGTGGTACTTCGGACGTCGCTTGCAGGCAGAGTTGAAGGTTCCCGTCGGGTTAATCTGTCCGGCTGCTGGAGGAACACCAACCGAATCCTGGATCCCTGTGGACGCACTGGCGGACGACCCGGAGTTGAAAGAACTGGTCTTCGGCAACTGGCTCGACAACGAGCGACTGGGTGAGTTCTGTCGCGTGCGAGGGCAACAGAACCTGTTAGCTGCAATACAAGCAGGCGAACCAGTTCCGGCTGATCGCCATGGTCCCAACCACTCATTCAAGCCCGGTTTCATGTGGTCCGCTGGGATCGAGCCGTTGATACCGTACGCGATTCGCGGCGTCATCTGGTATCAGGGCGAGTCGAACGCGGAAACGCCTGGACGAGTGCGTGAACACGGACGCCTGTTCCCTTTGCTGATCAATCAGTGGAGAGATCGTTGGGGGCAAGGTGATTTTCCTTTCCTTTATGTTCAGCTTCCTGCACTAAACCGGTCCGAGTGGCCGTGGTTTCGCGCCGGACAGCGCCGCTCGCTCAGCCAACTAAGCAACGTCGGCATGGCGATCACCATCGACACCGGACATCCCTCGAACGTTCATCCGACATCGAAGAAACCAGTTGGTCAGCGGTTGGCGAAGTGGGCTTTGGGTACAACCTATGAACTGAAGACTCACGCGATTTTCTCCGGTCCTTTGCTTGAGGTTGCCGAGCGTGAAGGCGACTCCATGGTCGTCTCGTTCAAGCATGTTGGAGAGGGCCTGAAGTCAAGCGACGAGAGGCCGCTTCGCCACTTTGAGATCTGCGGCGACAACGGGGTCTTTCATCCTGGGACTGCGGAGATCATCAGCAAGAGCAGCGTTGCTGTGTCGAGCCCGCTCGTTGCCGAGCCACGGGATGTTCGCTACGGCTGGCTGCCGTTTCCAAATCCGCCAGTCAACCTCTTCAACAGCGCAAACCTGCCCGCCTCGCCGTTTTCAAGCGAAGACGAGAAAACGCTTTTTGCCCGAAGGAAACAGAATCTTGATCGCGGCGCGAACAGTGGAAATCGACCCAACATCCTGTTGATTGTCTCCGAAGACAATGGGCCGGAACTTGGCTGCTATGGCGACAAGTATGCTCGCACTCCGAATCTCGACCAGCTTGCGGCTGATGGCGTCCGCTTTGAAACGGCTTACGTTACACAGTCCATCCCGTTCGATGACTTGAGCGACTAGTCGGTCGCCTCTTTGGAGGACCCAGATTTCAGTCTCAGGTTTGCGATCCAATTCAATATCCCGCAACTGGGCGTCGAGTAACGACTCGCGACAATGCGGACAGCTGAAAGCAAGGAAGAGTGAATAGAATGAAAACGCAAAAACTCAACGGTCTGATTGCGGCTACGTACACGCCGCTTGATGACAACGGCGACTTGAATCCAGCTCTTTTCGGCCCCATGCTTGAACACCTGATCGAGCGCGGGATCGACGGCCTGTACGTTTGCGGCAGCACTGGCGAAGGAATGTCTTTGTCGAGCGATGAAAGAAAGTCCGCCGCCGAGGCCTGCGTACAAGCCGTTGATGGCCGAGTGCCCGTTATTATCCAGGTCGGTCACAACAGTCTATCGGAAGCACGTCAGCTTGCCGTTCACGCCCAACAGATCGGGGCCGACATGATTTCGGCGACGTGTCCGTCGTACTTCAAGGTTTCGGACGTCGATTCGCTGATCGACTGTATGGCCGAAGTTGCCGGCGGCGCGCCTGACCTGCCATTCTACTACTACCACATTCCGGCGCTGACTGGTTCAGCGGTGGACGTTGTCGAGTTCCTGCGGTGGGGGGGAAATCGCATTCCCAATCTCGCGGGCCTCAAGTACACCGACACGAAGCTGCACGAGTTTCAGCAGTGCCTGGAACTGGAGAATGGGCGCTTTGATGTCGTCTGGGGTTGCGACGAGATGCTGCTGGGGGCTCTTGCCACAGGCGCCCGGGCAGCGATCGGCAGCACCTACAATATCGCCGCGCCGTTGTACCGGCGAATCATCACCACATTCTACGCCGGCGACGTTCAGGAATCGCGGCGGTTGCAATCGCTGTCGGTTAACATGATTCGCACGCTGGCCCATTTTCCATTTCATGCGGCCATGAAAGCCGTGCTCGGTATGGTTGGATTCGATGTGGGTGGTTGTCGTCTGCCGCAGGGGCGTTTGTCCGAGGAGAACATCAGTCAATTGCGAAGAAACCTCGATTCGATCGGCTTCTTTGAGTGGTCGAAGTCTGATTCCCAAGAGTTAGCGACTTGACGGCCTGGGGTGATCTTATGGCAAGTGCCAAGCGTGACTGAGGGTTATCGCTATCTGTCGCGAGTGCCAAGGAACCTTTTCCCGTCCCGAAGGGGCAATCACATAATAGCCCAGGGGAAGCGGAGCGGCGTAGCCGCGCAGCGCCGCCCTGGGTAGGACGACACCGGGACCCACCAGCCCTGAAAGGGCGGTACAAACGGGAGCTTGCAAAGCGATGCCACAATCGTTGGCGTTGCTTACGCGGCACGGCGTCGAAGTCGATGAGCAATATGTATTGGATTGACCGGTATTGTTGTGCCCTTTCAGGCCTTTCAGGGCGACGGACGTTTGGGGACATTCGTACCCAGGGCGGCGCTTCGCTCTGCCCTGGGCTGGCATGTGAGTGCCCCTTCGGGGCAAAGATGCGGGGGACGTGTAAAAAGGCGCTAAAAAGGCGCGCCCAGGTCATGGGACTCAGCTTGTCGTTCGGATAACTCGTTGTTGAACTGATCTGCACATCCCTTGCCCTCCTGCGGCGAATTCGCGAGTTGGCGCCGGCGCGGTTTCTGCCGTACGTTCTCTTACATTACATTCTCTTACAGGGACTCCGGGACTACGCTCCTTGACCAATAAGGGTAAGCCGTCCAAGTCAAACGCAAAAAAGGGAGAAGCAGGTTGGCTAGTCGATCCTACTTGGTCTGTGCAAGAAGTAAGAAAACCTATCCCAGCTTCCAGGAGAAACGCTTCAGCCCCAAGCGACAGACGATCGCCAGCGGTGAGTGGTGTGTTCCGCTGTTGTGGCTGGGATGCTTCCGCAAAGATGACCTGACCGTGTCGAGTTTTGAATTGCACGATCGCGTCGTTGAAGCTCGCGCTCCAGTTGTGCATCGCAGGCGAGTGCGCAAGCGACTCCTGGAGTCGGCAAAACAACTGCAGAGGCAGTTTGATCATTCTGATGCATGGGCGTCGCACGCCCACTTGCTGCTGAAAGGCATCGACGGAATCAGCGACGACTTTCCCTATTTGACGATTGAATGGGAGGAGATTGCCGAGGCGGGAGTCAAAAGCAAGTTCTTCCGAGACGTGAATTGGGTAATGGACTACTTCGGCGGAGCTCGGAAACGGTCGGTCGCGTTGAAGTTAAGTGAACTGTCGTTCTCTCAAATCGACCTCAAGAGCGACTTTCCCGACCCGGCGATAGTGAGCGCGGAGGACTTCTCAGAGCAAGATTGGAAATCGCTCGCTCATCTGATGGGATCGCAGTGGGAACGCAAGATCCCCTGGGAGCCGAAGAAGCCGCGGGCCGGTGCGCGAAAGAAGAAGAAGGAAGAACCATACTACGGCGACACGCCCGGCGCCACTCAGAGAGGAGACAATCACAGAGGGGTTGCTGCCTACGACGAAGGCAACATGGCCAATGCCGAACGCTACTTCAATAAAGCGATTCGCGCCGCTGGAGCATTCGCTCTGCCATTCTTCAATCGCGGTAACGTCCGTTGGGTGCAGGGAGAATACGAAAAAGCGATTGAAGACTATGACGCGGCCGCATTGAGGAAACGCCGTTTCGACATCGCCTACTATTCAGCGGGAATGCTGCGACTGCAGATCGGCCGCAGCGAAGAAGCACTAGAGTCGCTTGACCGGGCGCTCAAATGCTCGCCGAACAACACTACTTATCTCGCGGGCCGCGCCGCTTGCTGGATGGGGTTGGGTTGGGAGCAAAAGGCAGACAAGGAGTTCAGCAGACTCCGCAAGAGATATCCTAGCCACGCTGACATTCCAGAACTCTGGGCGGCTGCGCTAACTCGAAAAACGGAGGCATCCAAATCCGATCGAATGCGATCCATCAAGCTTGCCCAGGCTGCCTGCCAACTCGACAAGGAACAAGACTACGAAAAATCGATTGCGCTCGCCGAAGCCTACGCGGCGGCCGGAAAACTAGACGACGCGATACTGGCCATGTTTGAGGCGATGGGCAGAACCAATGGCGACCTGCGAAATCGACTAAGCAAACAGAGGCGGGCATACCAGAGACAGAAACGGAAGGCCGAGGCATAAAGGTCCCTTCACAATCCCAGCCGGCGCGGTGTCTTGGGCAGTGTCACATGGGCGGTTGTGCTTTGGACTGTGGTCCTTTCGTGATGGCGGTCTCTTCGGTGGCCTAGCGGTGAATTGCGCAAGAAACAGAGCCACTGACTAAACCCTCAATCCCAATCGCCACAGACCTCATTAAGGTTCAACCCCGCCGAAAACCGAGGCGCCAAGCTCCCCATGCCGCGAAGCAAGATCGATGCAATGGGAAGGCGGAAGCAAGCAATTCCGAACACCTCTCGATCGACGAACGGGGCTTTCGTTCTGTAGGATTTCGGTAAGCAGTTTCAGGCCCCAGAAGTAGTGTGGCGAATGAACCCCCAGTTCCCAACTCGCGTTTGTGGCATCGTGGTGTCCGCGGTTTGCATCCTCATCGCCTTCACGCATACCGCAGACGCTGGTCTCATCGGCGATGCGGGCCGGAGGGGAGTTTGGCCAGCAAAAATCGACGCCTTTTGACGGCGCACGCTTTCTTTGACTGTACCGGCGCCGACGCGGAGGCGATTGTCTGCGAATCGGAGCGGCGGCGCGAGTTTGCATTTGCTTTGCGGATTTGACAGAATGTGGGCGAATAGCGGCGATTCTCAAGCGTCCCCAATTGGCGTTGGCCTGGCGAGATGGAGCGGAGCAATGCTGTCGATCTTCGGACAAAAGCAAGGCGTATGTAACGGTCTATCGCGGCGCGAGGTGTTGCAGGCTGGCGGCGCGGGTCTCTTGGGCCTGCACCTCAACAAGCTCTTTCCGGCTGAGGCGGCCGGCGGCATGAAGTTCGCTCGGGGGCGAGCCAAGTCGGTGTTGTTCGTGTTTCTGTTTGGCGGTCCCAGCCAGTTGGAATCGTTCGATATGAAGCCCGACGCTCCCAGCACGATTCGAGGACCGTTTCAGCCGATTGCGTCACGCACGCCGGGACTACAAATCAGCGAACACCTCCCCAAACTCGCTGGTTGTTCCAACAAGTTTTGCGTCATTCCCAGCATGACGCATCCCCACAACGACCATAACGCGTGCCACTATATTCAAACCGGACACAAATGGACGCGAACCGCGGCGAGCGGATCGGACGTGAACGCAAATGAAACTGACTGGCCATCGATGGGTTCGGTTGTCGAGTACGTTTCGCAACACGCCGACGCGGGCCGCAGGCGACCATTGCCCGACTATGTCTACCTACCGAATCGGCTCGGCCATCTGCAAGGCTATGATCGGACTGGACAATACGCTGGTTGGCTTGGATCTGCGTACAACGG
Source organism: uncultured Pirellulaceae bacterium (assembly GCA_964635375.1). Lineage (GTDB taxonomy): Bacteria > Planctomycetota > Planctomycetia > Pirellulales > Pirellulaceae > CAZMNY01. The sequence continues at coordinate 10,194 of CAZWOU010000199.1, forward strand.
ACTGGCGACGGACATTCGCAAGAAGAACGCCAGCGACAACCCCTACTTTCGAGATTGCAGCGACAAGGAACTGGACTTTCGGGTGAAAGGCCTGGCGCCGCTTGACCGAATCGCACTCGATCGGATGAACCGACGGTTGAGCCTGCTGGACCAATTCGAAGCAGCGCGAGCTGAATTGGATCGCTCGGACTTTGTCGCCTACGAGCAAATTCGCGAGCGGGCGGCCGATATCGTCGCCTCGCCGCAAATCCGCGACTCGCTGGATATTCGCCGAGAAACGCCGAGACTCCGTGATCAATATGGGCGCCACCTGTTCGGTCAATCTTTGTTGATGGGCAGACGGATGATTGAGGCCGGCTGTCGATTTGTGACGGTGGCGTGGGATGCGCCCGACGGCTATAGCTGGGATTCGCATCGCAGCAGCAAACACCTTCAGCAGTACCTGCTGCCCGGATTCGATCAGGCGTTCTCCGCGCTGCTGGAGGACATGGATCAGCGCGGCTTGCTCGACGAAACGCTCGTCGTGGCGTTGGGCGAAATGGGCCGCACGCCCAAAGGAACCAGCGCCTGGGGCCGAGGCCACTGGAGCTATTGTTTTCCCGCGATCCTTGCCGGCGCCGGCATTCGCGGCGGTCTGCTATACGGTAGTTCCGATGAGCACGCCGCATATCCCAAAGATCATCCCACCAGCCCCGAAGACCTGGCCGCAACGATATACCACTCGTTGGGCATTGATCCGCAACTAAGAGTACCCAATCTTCAGGGCGTGCCGACGAGCATCGTCGACGGAGGTCGACCGCTGGACGCGCTCTTCGGCTAGCAACGCAAACGACGCTTCACGCGCCAATTGCCTCACCGTCTCTCGCGGTCGTGTCGACGTCGTCCGCAGCGATTCGGGAAACGGCTATCCTCTCGCCAATTCGCGACGGATCGGCGTCGGATGGGTCCCCCGCGTTGGGATCGCCGACCACTTCCGTCTCGCTGTTCCGCTCGCCGTTCCTGGCCTCACCAGACCAGCATTGCAATCAACTCTCGCTCTTGCTTGGACTCTCGGTCGTCTCCCCACTCGTACTGAACTGACAACTACTTCGAAGCAGAAATGAAGCAGTGGCGCCTTGAGCACTCTCGCATTGACTCTCGTTCTCTCAGCGGCGTTGATCCATGCAACGTGGAATCTGCTGGTCAAGAAATCAGGCGGTGGAATCATCTTTGTCTGGTTGTTTTCAACAGTCACGTCTCTGTTTCTTATCCCGGTCGCCATTGCTTATCTCGTGATTCAGACGCACAGCGTGGGAACGCTCGGGATCGTCTTTATCGTCGGCACCTCACTAATTCACCTTGCCTACTTTTGCTGCTTGCAGCGTGGGTACCAAATCGGTGTTCTATCGGTCGTCTATCCTCTGGCCCGAGGGCTCGGGCCGACGTTGGCAACGGTGGGAGCTATCGTCTTGCTGGGTGAACGGCCTTCCTTCCTGGTGCTAGTCGGCCTCGTTCTGGTGTTGGTTGGTGTTGGATTGCTTGCTTTGAAGAGTGATGAGCGAGCGCTCAAGAATCCATCAAAGGCGGTCTTCTATGGAGTCGTCACCGGCGTGACGATTGCGATCTACACGGTCTGGGACAAGTACGCCGTCAGCGAGCTTCGAGTCCCGCCGTTGGTTCTCGAAGCGTTTGCCGGATTAGGCATCTCTCTGATGCTCGCGCCGCACGCAATTCGAAACTGGAGCCAAGTAAAGTCGAAATGGAAGGAAACGCGACGAGAAGTCATTGGCGTGGCGATACTAGCGCCACTGTCCTACATCCTTGTCTTGACCGCGATGTCGTTCACGCCCTTGAGCTACGTTGCCCCGGCAAGAGAAGTGAGCATTCTCTTTGCTGCTGTTTTAGGATCACATTTTCTTGGGGAGGGCCAGACCACCCGACGAGTTTTGGCAGCAGTTTCCGTGGTCTGCGGCGTCATCGCATTGGCCATTGGTTAGAGTTTTTGCGGCTAGAGTTTGGCCGCCAGCCAATTTCTCGCGGAACTGTGGTTTCCCGCAACGGTCAGGCATTTTCCTTGCACAGGGAAACTGCGAGAGCTACATACCCCCCAGTGGGGCGCTTCAACAACTCACCAGAGAGCATTGACGCCCGCGGGTCGAGGTTTCGCGTTCCAGGCATCACACACTTCGGAGCTGGCTGTTTCATGTTCAATCCCAATCGCTCATCGGTCAATTCACTGCTCGCTAAGTTTCGCAACCTCCGCGTGGCGACCAAGATCGGGATCGGGTTTGCCATACTCGGGCTCGTTCTCACCAGCGCCGTGGCAATCACGATTTGGCAGGTTGGGCGGACCGCTACTGTGGCCAA
>CAZWOU010000200.1:0-12433 GCA_964635375.1 uncultured Pirellulaceae bacterium
GCTCCCGACCTGGGCTGCTATGAACAGGGGCATGACCAGCCACATTACGGCCCCCCAAGTAGGCGAAGTACATCAGAGGCTTCGACGAATCTGTTACGTTCTTCGTCGCTCAAAAAACTCGCCTCGGTTGCCTCGCCCTCAACAGATAGCCGCTACCGACTCGCAGCGGTGAAACGGACCGTAGTTTGAACTGCGTCCAAAGTAGCGAGGAATCGGGAGAGTCCGCGCTGGCACTCGCCGAGAAGCGGGATTGGTTGTTGGTCGCGTTTCTCGGGCAACGCCAGCTTCAATCCTGATCTTGTGGATGAGCGTGCGGAGACGCTCGTAGCACTTGCGCAATCTCCACGTCTGTCAGCGCTCGGCGATACAACCTCACATCCTTCAGCTTGCCGTTGAAGTAATCATGCGGCCCGAATCCGATCTTGAGCGGCTGTTTGTTCGAGATGACATAATCCGCGGAATTGAAGGTTGTGGATCTTGCCGCCAGTTTTCCATTCACATAGAGACGCAGGCGATCAGCGCCGCGGACGGCGGCCAGATGCACCCAACCCGGGGGCAAGGCGCGGTCATAGGTTGCGCACTTTCCGGCTTCGAGTGAAAGGACATGGCCTGAAGGGAGCACTCCGCAAAACAGCTTCCCGTCGTAAACCGCCATCGACCAGGCTCGACGGTAACGCACGTTGGGCGTCTTATCTAGCTGGCCGGTCAGGACCCACTTTGCGCCGCCATCGTAGCGATAGACTTCGGCTTTGGGTAGCGTTCCGGCGTACAGTTTTCCGTTGTAGACCGCCATACCCATGACTTCTTTGTCGTCACCCAAACGGCCGCAGTGTATCCACTTTTGCGGGCCATCCATGCGGTACACTGAACCAGTCGGCCAAGTGCCGACATGTGGTCGACCTTTGTAGACTGCCATTGAGTAGACTTGCGTCGTCTTCGGAACGGGTCCCATGCGAGCCCAATCCTCGCCGCCTTCGTAACGGAAGACACCGCCGTCATCGTAGCTCAGTCCATACAGGCTGCCGTTGTGAACTCCCAAGTGCACGACTCGCAGTCCCGGACACCCGCATGATGTCCAACCTTGCTCACCGTCGTAGCGATACATGCCCCGAGTGCGCGGTGTCTGGCGATAGTCGCCTCGCCAAGCACCCGACGTGCCTGTTCCGGCGTATAGCTCGCCCCGAAAGACCGCCAGCCCGCTGATGCTGCGCACGTCGGCGACCTTGCCACAGTCGGTCCATCGCTTGCCGCCTTCATAGCGGTAGACGCGCCCGCCGTGTTTCTTGTTGGGCGAGAGTGGGAGGGAAGACCCGCCGCCGCTGTAGGTTTCGGAGCCGGCGTAGAGCTTTCCTTCGAAGACGGCCATTCCGGTTATCGCGTTGGCTTCGTCGGGAGTTCCGCAATCTACCCAATGTGTGCCTGTTGCGTAGCGATAAACGTGGCCGCTCCGCCCTTCGCCAGGTTCCCAGGTCGCCGCGTACAAGGCGCCGTCGAAAACTACCAACGATTTGACATAGTGGTTCTCGCCGGGGCGACCGCAGTCCGTCCAATTGGGCGCGAGTTGCCCAGCGTCAATGCCAAAGGAAATGTTCCTCCAGTTGGACTGGGCCGAAGTGACGCCTGCGTAGTTCATCACTCCCAGCGTCACACCCGTGCGCGATGCCGGGTCGTACCAACTCAGGATATCACCCAGCGCATCGTCGAGTTTGTTCTCTGTGTGAACCCATGCGGTGATGGAAAACTCTCCCTCACCCAATCCAAGCCTGTCGGCCGCGGGCACTTTCAGCCAGGCGTCAGTGCCATTGAAGAGGGCGGTATTCGACGAATCGAACTGAACGCCGTGGTTGACGGCGTGGCGGTTGCCGCCCGCCTGGTCTTGACTGTTACCGGCGAGCTTCCAATGGGCGATTAGCCCGTCGTCGGCGCTCGCGGTATTTAACACGAGCGGCAACGCGGGGTGGGCAGTCGCAAGGAGCAGGAAACATAAGCGGCTTAGTTTCCCGCTGCGTTCAACGAACCAGAATCTTGCGCAGACGTTTGAACTCGGTTTCATCGAGCGTTCCGTTCTTGTCGGTGTCGAATCGATCAAAGACCTCAGCTCGTCGCTTGGATGGCGTGTTGGGCGCAAGCTTGCGGATTTCAGTCATCGAGATGGCGCCGTTTCGGTTCGTGTCCAACGCGGCAAAGGAGACGCCGCGCGGGTCTGGTCCCTTCTCCTCGCCCAGTTTGTCTCCAACCAACGTGTATTCGATATAGCCAATATGCATCTCATCCTCAGTCTGAAGTCCCCAGCCGACTGTTCGCGTTGGATCTGGGTTGGCGGGGTTGTTGGCGCTGTTGTCGTACCACGCCTTGAGCCGAATCGAATTGCCACGCTTGATGATTCTTGGCTCGCTGTATTTGTAGAAAAGTTGCCAGTTGAAATCGTAGCGCGGGACGTCGAGCAACCACTCAGGATCTCGCCCAGGAACAAGCAACTCGTATCGAGTCGCCTTGCCGAGAAGGTGATGGTGCGGCAGAAAACCGAGGATTTGAACATCAGCGGGAATTTGAATGGAAGCTGTGACTTCTTGGTTGTCGGCGCCTGGGGCTATCTTGAACCGAGTATTCACGATGCTCGCGGTTTTGACTTCATACTTGGGCGGCTTATCAGAGAAGACAAGTCCGATTCGCGTTCGGTCCTCGGTAGCCGTTCCATTCGCTGTGTAGTGCATTTGAAACACTAGCCGAGAACCCTTCGGCAACCGCCTCGCGTAACCTTCTCGGTAGACCTGGGCGCCGTGGCCAGGAACATAGACTGCCCAATAGTCAATTCCATCACCCTCAGAACGCGATCTTCGGCCCGTTCCCCCTGATCCCACAGGGGGCCTGACAAAGACCAAGACGTGATGCACCACCGATCGCTCCCCGGGTTGAACCTCAACCGCCTGAACCCACTTGTCCTCGGTCAGCTCTGTTTCGATTGTGCGATACTTGTAAGGTATGATCCCCGTTGCCTTGACTGGCACGGCGGTCTCGAATTGGAACACCGCATCGGGCTTCCCGATCTCCCACCCGGCAGCGAAGGCTGTTGGTTTCGGCGCATTCGACACGTCGCCTTTCGCTTGATCTCCTTCGATCCAGCCCAGTAGATCTTGCTTTTCGGTTTTCGTCAGAGAACAGTCGTTCGACCAGGGGCTGGCTTGGCCCCCTTCATGCGGAGCCGCGAACCAAGGCGGCATGATGCCTCGTTTGACAACCTCGCTGATCATTGGCGAATGCGAGACAACGTCCTTGTAAGTGTCGAGTGGAAAGGGCGCGACACCGCCACCTCGATGGCACGCGACACAACGTCTCTGCATGAGCCGGGAGATGCGACCGTGGTAGGTGAGGCTTGGGGAGGAGTCTTGCCCCGTCGCTTGAGACTTCTCGATAGTAAGGTTGCACCCTGGCGCGGCCGTCGCTTCAATCAACGGAACGCGGTTGTCGAGAATGGCGTCTAGCGCGTCGACCACGAACGTTTTGCGCGGAGCGTCCAGCACATAGCCGAATCCGTATTGATCATCGATCGCGCCATGGTAAATCACGGTTCGCTTACTGTCGATGACAAACACATCCGTTGTCGTTATCGCGCCCAATACTCTCGCCAGCGATCCCTTCGGGTCGAACACATAGACGGCGTCCGTTCCCAGAGCCGCTTGCTGCCGCCGCATCACCTGTTGGTCGTCGGTCGCTACCGGATTGACGAGTACAAACCCAATCCCGCGAGACTCATAGGTCTTGGCGAGTTCTATCAACGACGGGAAGTATTTCTTGCTCAGCGGACAGCTGGTGCTCGTCATTGCGAACACAACCGCGCGACGATTCTTCGCCAATTGTCCGACATGCAATTCCTTTCCGGACAGATCGCGGAACGTCGCATCCACTGCCAGCTGACCCACGCCATGCTCGCCTGCGCGAAGCACTTCAGGTCCCAAACGGATCTTCGCTTCGTTTTGAGCGACTGCTACGCCGCAATAGACAGACAGTAGGAGCAGGCCAAAGTACGTTGAAAGACTATTCATGAAGATGTTTCCAACTGTTCACTGAATCGCCTGCCGGTTGCTCGGCGGCGAGTGGTCGTTTCTTGACGCGGGGGCAGCCACCCCAGTTGCAAGCGGGGCCTTGCGCAGGCGGTCGGCCTTGGCTGTGCTACGCCTCATTCGTCTATCCTTCTTTGGGAGGTTTGCCGTCGATCCAGGGACCGGCAAGGCTCATCCAAGGCGGCTGCTCCAACTTGCTCCCATGATCGCCTGCTTTCCAGCCAGGCACATGCTTGGGTTGCGTTCGCTCGTGAGACATCGTCTCCCAACCTCTGGCCCAGCTGCTATCCGCCTCGCGTACGCCCGTCGACGGATCGAATTGAAACGCTTTGCCCTCGCGATAGCTTTTTGCCCCAAGGATCACGGCAATCACGGCGGCAGCGCCAAGGTCGGGCGGATTGTGGCATTGCGCCGGCTTGTTCGCGTGCATTGCATCCACCCAGTTCTTGAAGTGGGCGTAGTTCAAGTCACCCGGGCCGTCCGCCGAAAACCTCTCGCTCTTCAGCTTGCTATTCTTCGTGACCTGAGGCCGCTCGGGAATGAACTCAAAAGAATCTCCTCCGAACACTACGGAACCGAAATGCCCGCGGATGCACTGGCGGATTTTGGTTTCCGCATTGCACATGGTCGAGCTGACTAGACCTTGAACGCCCTCGGGATAATCGATCGCGACGGTGGCCACGTCGGGAACGTCGCGTCCGTCGTACTCCAAATAGATACCACCTGCCCCAACCACTCGACCTGGATATCGCAGCCCGGTTGCCTTGAGCATCGCCGTCACGCGGTGAACGAAAAGGTCGGTATACATCCCGGCGCCAAAGGGCCAAAAGCGACGCCACTGTTTGTAGACTTCACGGTCGAACGGCAAGTCCGGCGCGAGGCCCTCTTTCTTGCCCAGCCAGAGGTCCCAGTTGATCGTCTTGGGGGTCATCTCTTCGGTTAACTTGTAGTTTCGCCACTGCCCCCAATAGGAGTTCCGGAAATACTCGGTCTGAAACATCAATACTTTGCCGAGCATTCCCTGTTCGATCTTCTCACGGGCGAGGTCCCAAATCGGTTGACTGGTCGACTGAACGCCGACCTGCATCACCTTCCCCGTTTTTCGCCAAGCATCGACGACCTCCAGAGCTTCTTCGGGCGACTTGGTCATCGGTTTTTCACAATAGACATGCAAACCGGCCTGCAGTGCGTCGATCGTTTGCTTGGCGTGCCAGTGGTCGGGCGTTGCGATTGCGACGGCGTCGAGATCTTCTTTCTCGATCATCTCGCGATAGTCTTCGTACTTCTTTGGCTGATTGCCGTTCTCGCGCTGTATGTAATCGGCCACTTTGTCTCGCTGAACCGAATAGACTTCCGCAAGCGCAACGAGTTCTATTTGCGCACCGTCGTTCCGTAGTTTCGCCAGTGATCGGACGTGGGCGCCAAATCCGCGTCCGCCGGGTCCAATGAAGCCGATGCGAAGTTTCGCATTATTCTCGGCTGCTGAAGTCGCTTTTGATCCCGCTGCGACGATGCCTCCGCTGGCAATTGCGGTCGCGCCCGAAGTCCTCAGGAAATCACGTCGGTTATAGTCCGACGGATCCGCTTTTTCGGAGCTACTGTCTTGCGAATTCATCTTGAATGCTCCCGTTCGTATGGTCGTGTTCCGTCAACGTCATGCGGAAGTCGTCTGCGACCCCCGACAACGTTCGACAATGGCCATGAATTCGATAAAGAACCAAAAACCGCTCTTGAGATTCTACCACCTCATGTCCGATGGCAACAATGCGGCGGCCCACTCCAGCCTTGTTCACTTCACCAGGCAAGTTGGGCTCGTGCGTCAGCCAGCAAGGAACGATGACCAACTTAGGATCCTTAAGGTCAACAGCGTCAGGGTCTTGAGTTGGCCGAGGCAGGTGAATGCTCATCCGCCCTGTCTTGTGACGCCCTTCTGTTTCTGGTCGTACCAGATCGACTCCTTACCGCCCATAATGTCTTCGAGTTGCTTTTCGACTCCCGCATAGACCTTGTCATCCAACTCTGGGTGCTCTTCACCAAAGAAGTAGCCCGCGACGACGGCCGCACCAAGATGCCCGGCGAGACCATTCGCCTTGTGGGCGCGAGCTAGCCCGCAGATCCCTTTGTAGAGATATTCGAAGCGGATCATGAGTGTTCCTACGGTCTATCGAGCACGTGCAACTGAGCGGCGCCATGTTATTCTATATGATAAGGGTGTGGTTCGCACGTCTATTGACGGCTGCCCGGGCGCTTGCGACCAGGGCGAGACGCTTGGTAAAATTGCGGACGATGCTAAAAGGGCGTTACCTACTCCGGGAGAGAGATCGATGAAGGGTTCAATGAGCTGTTCATGGAAAGAAGTCGTCGGCCGGGTGATTGTTCTTCTTGTTGTGACGGCCGTGAACGCGAACGTTTCACATTGCCGTGCTGAGGGCCGCGTTGGCTTTCTTACTGTGCAGACGTCACCAGACAAAATGGGGCCGGAGGCAAGGGCCGCCTACAAGCTGGCGCGGGAGCTCCGCGACGCCGCCTTGGTGGTTTTCCAGGGAGGCGGCAAGTTCGCCGACCAAGGGGGCAAGAGTCTCTCGCTCGACGCCTTCGATGTGCTCTGGTATCACCAGGGCGATTCGGCTGCCCAGTCCAGCTTGATCTATGACTCGGGCTCGATTGGAGCTTTGCGCAAATACGTCGAAGGAGGGCGCAACCTTTTCCTCTCCGGCGCCGCCTTGCCGATGGTCCACAAGCTCAAGATCGAAGAAGCCAATCCTCGCGTCGGTCCGCCGGGCAACGACACTAGCAAGGCGATGCTCCAGCCGATTCAAGACAAACATCCCATCTTTGCCCAACTGCAATTCTCCGGCGGCAAGGTTTTTCTCAGCGATCGAGGCCACCCGGCATTCAGCGATTTTCACGGAACCGGCGGGCCGGCCGGCGGCATGCTGTTGGCGCAAACGGGCGGCAGCGAGAACGGCCTGGTCGAGTATGAATCAGGGAAGGGGCGAGTCATCGTGATGGGTTGGCGACTGCCGCATTACAGCAACTCGACCAACGCGCATCGAGCCAACCTCGAACGTCTAACTGGCAACATTCTTGCCTATTTGGGCGACAAGAAGCAGTGGCGGAAAGTCGTGGTGAAGCCGGTTCGACTTCGCGCGACCGGGCAACCCGTTGTCAGCGCTGAGAGGCAGTTGAAATCCCTCGAACTGGCTGTCAGGGACCTGATCGCCACACACGGACCTCGCTATCTGCGCGGGGCGGACTACCTCAAGCGGATCGATCTACTCAAAGATCTCTCGGAGGAGGAAATAGCCTCAGAGTTGCCCGCTTTGAAGAGCGAAGCCCTGCTGGCAAATCCACTCTTGGACTTTGAGGGACTGATTGTCGTCAAGCGAAAAAAGCTGGCCTTGCCGACCAACTACCAGAGCAACTCCAGCCTGCGACCCACCGGCCACGATAACCAGCTTGCCGTGCTCTCGCCGGTTCGTCCCGAGGGAAAGTTGAGCACGCTTTTTCAGCCCGAGGGCGGCAAGTTTGTCGGCGACGTTGATCTGCACTTCGATGCAAAGAAGGTGCTCTTCTCCATGCCAGGCGCCAACGGCCGATGGCAACTTCACGAACTCGATGTCGACGGTAGGAACCTGCGCGAACTGGCTACGATCAAGCAGGCGGACGTGGACAACTACGACGCCTGTTACCTACCAGACGGTCAGGTCGTCTTTACCTCGACCGCTCCCTTCGTTGGCGTACCGTGTGTTCGCGGCAGTTCGCACGTGGCGAACTTATATCTGCGCAATACCGAAGGGTCGGTTCGCCAGTTGACAGTCGACCAGGAACATAACTGGTGTCCGACCGTGTTAAACGACGGTCGGGTGATGTACCTTCGTTGGGAATACGCCGACACGCCGCATGCGTTCTACCGCATTCTGTTTCAGATGAACCCCGACGGCACGCAGCAAGCGGCGTACTACGGGAGTAACTCCTACTGGCCCAACGCCATGTTCTTTGCTCGCCCCGTGCCCAATCACCCGACGAAGTTCGTCGCCGTAGTGGGCGGGCACCATGCTCCCGGCCGAACCGGCGAACTCATCCTGTTCGATGCGACCAAAGGACGTTATGAAGCCGATGGCGTCGTTCAACGCATTCCGGGCTACGGCAAGAAAGTCGAGCCAGTCATCGTTGACGGTCTCGCCGCCGGCAGTTGGCCCAAATTCCTTCATCCCTATCCGCTTTCGGACAAGCACTTCCTCGTTTCGTGTCAGCTGAGCCAACGTTCGCATTGGGGAATCTACCTGGTCGACGTTTTCGACAACTTCGTGCTGCTGCACGAGGAACCAGGAAGCGTGATCACCGAACCGATTCCGCTGCGCAAGACGCCCAAGCCACCGGTTGTCCCCAGTCGGATCGACCCGACTCGCAAGGATGGGGTCGTCTTCATTCCAGACATCTACACTGGCGATGGCCTCAAGGGCGTGCGCCGCGGCACGGTCGAGTCTCTCCGGCTGATTAGCTACCACTATTCGTACCACGGTATGGGCGGCCAGGTTGATCGAGTCGGGATGGACGGGCCGTGGGATGTCAAGCAGATCATCGGCACTGTTCCAGTTGAGAAGGACGGATCGGCCCAGTTTCGCGTGCCCGCCTACACCCCGATTTCCGTGCAGCCGCTTGACGCCGAAGGTAAAGCGGTGCAACTGATGCGAAGTTGGTTCACTTGCATGCCGGGCGAGACGACTTCCTGTGTCGGCTGTCACGAGGATCAGAACAGGACTCCGGCCCTGAAGACCACTATTGCCGCGATGCGCGAGCCGTCGCCAATCAAGCCGTGGTACGGACCCGCTCGCGGGTTCAGCTTCGATCGCGAGGTCCAGCCGGTGTTAGACAAGTTTTGCATCGGTTGTCACGATGGCAAAACCAAACACGATGGCCAGCTTATTGCCGACCTGACCCTTCGGCCGGACATCAACATGCAGGGCAAGAGCGCGAGTTACAACGCGGGGGCCCATTTTTCTCCATCCTATTTCGAGCTTCGCAAGTTCGTTCGCTCGCCGACCATCGAGAGCGACGCTCACATGCTTTCGCCGAGGGAGTACCACGCTGACACGACCAAGTTGATTCAACTGCTGAAGAAGGGCCACCACAACGTTAGGCTCGATGACGAGGCGTGGGATAGGCTCGTCACCTGGATCGACCTCCATGCGCCGGCCCACGGAACGTGGGCCGAAGTCTGCGGAGAAGACCGCGTTGAGTCCCAACGGAAACGCCGCGCCGCGATGCGCAAACTCTACACGGGCATCGAGGACAATCCGGAGGCCGTCTATTTGTCTGACCGCGAACCGATCGTGCCGATCATTCCCGAGCCGCTGCCAACACGGCCAACGGTCAAGCTACACGTTCCAGGTTGGCCCTTCAGTCCGCAAGAAGCGGCCAAACGGCAGACGGCCTCTGCAAAGACCATCGAACTGGCCGACGGAGTCTCGCTCAAGTTGAGCTACATACCCGCAGGCGAATTCGTCATGGGTGACGCGGACGGCCACGCAGACGAACAACCTCCGACCCGCGTGAGGGTCTCTCGGCCATTCTATCTCGGCGCGTTCGAGGTGACCAACGAGCAGTACGCGCTATTCGACAAGACGCACGACAGCCGCTTGGAGAGCGGCGACTTTTTGCAGTTCAGCCAGCGCGAACGAGGCTACGCGGTCAATTCGCCAAAACAACCTGCGCTGCGAGTGTCGTGGACTCAGGCGACGGAGTTTTGCGCCTGGCTGTCGACGGAGACTGGCCTGAAGTTCAACCTGCCGACCGAGGGGCAATGGGAATACGCGTGTCGCGCCGGATCGGATACGTCGCTTTGGTACGGCGGTCTGGATGCGGATTTCTCGCTGCATGCGAACGTTTCGGACGCCATGCACCAATCGCTAGATACGTTCGGATGGGGACTGCCTTCCGGGGCGATTCCGCCATGGCGGCCCGCCGACGCGCGATTCAATGATAAGTACCGCGTCTCTGCGCCGGTTGGCGCGTTCGGAGCAAACCCTTGGGGACTGCACGACATGCACGGAAACGTGTCCGAATGGACCCGTTCGGAATACCGATCGTATCCGTATCTTGAAGACGGCATCCACAACCGAGCCACGGCCGACGGCAGGAAGGTCGTCCGCGGCGGTTCCTGGTATGACCGGCCCAAGAACTGCCGCTCCGCCCATCGTTGGAGTTATCCGGCCGATCAAAGAGTGTTCGATGTTGGATTTCGAGTTATGTGCGAAACGCCCCAGAAGTAGATTCGCAGGGCGGCCAGCCTGGACATGATGATTCGCAAGACGCAGCGGGTATATCCGGTCCAGAGAAACAGTGAAGTCAGCGGAGCGATTTGAAAATGAACTCTCGTCAGCGCGTCCTCGCGGCCATCAACCACCAGGAGCCCGATCGTGTTCCCCTGGATCTGGGCGGGACGCGCGTCTCGGGTATCGCGGCCACGGCGTACCACCGACTTCGCGAGCATCTCGGCCTGGGTAACAGAACTCGAGTCTTTGATATCTACCAGATGCTTGCGGAGGTTGAGCGCCCCGTCATGGAACGGCTTGGTCTCGACGTTGTCGGGTTGAATCCTCCCTCGGTTGTGTTCGGCATTCGCAACGAGGACTGGGCGCCCTGGCGACTCTTTGATGGAACGCCGACAGAAGTGCCTCGCTCATTTGAGCCGGTCGCCGAACCGAACGGCGATCTCGTCCTGAAGCGTGACGAGGCGCTCGTCGCCCGCATGCCCAAGGACGGCTTCTATTTCGATGCGTTGGAAAAGACGCCGGGCTCGGCGCACGTCGACCTCGATACCTACGAGGCTCCGGTGTTGACCGATGATGACTTTGAGCACTTCCGTCTTCAATCGACGGCGATCCGCCAGAACAGCGACTTCGCGGTCGTGACGTTGCTCGGCCCGCCCTTTCAACTATTCGCCGGCATGGGCACAGGAGATTTCGAGTCCTGGATGCTCACGTTGGCGTCCGAACCGGATTACGTCGACGCCCTTTACGAAAAAATGCTCGCGGCGTGGCTCAAGAATCTCGAAGGTTTTTCTCACGCAGTCGAAGATCGCGTCCAAATTATTCAGATCTGCGACGACTTGGGGACGCAGCACAGGCCCTTCATATCGGTCAAGATGTTTCGCGAACGCATCATGCCGTACTATCAGCGTGCGTTTGCTTGGGTTCACGCGAATACTGACATGAAAGTCATGATGCACTCTGACGGCGCGATCCTGGCGATGATCCCGTCGCTCATTGAGATGGGTGTGGATATCCTCAACCCAGTCCAAACAAGCGCGGCAGGCATGGACCCTGCCGTTCTCAAAGGAGGATTCGGCGACCGTCTGACCTTCTGGGGTGGGTCGCTCGACTGCCAGCACACGTTGCCGTTTGGCACGCCTGAGGAGGTTGCCCAAGAGGTCGAAGAGAACGTGCGAGTCTTCTCGCCCGGTGGCGGCTATGTGTTCGCCGGCGTTCATAACGTTCAAGCCGACGTGCCTCCAGAAAATATCCTCGCCATGTTTGAAACGGCGCGCGCCGTCGGTTCGTACCGTTGAGACGCGGAGCGGATGATTTGCGTCTTGCTCGGTGGGGCATTCGGCCTTTTCGGATCATTTGTGATCCGGCTAGTGATCTTCAGTCCCTTGGGCGTCAGTTGCAGGCCGGTGATTTCTTCCAGCGCAGACTTCAACGACTGCCGATAGAGCAAATGGAATGGGGTGTATTCGAACATGGCCAGCCTGTAGTCGTTCCGCTTCGCGGCAGCGAGCAGCACCGGCACGGTATCCGGGTCAGCGAGCTTCCGAAGCCCCCCTGTGGCGATGACAGGCAGATCACGGTTGGGGTGATCCAGCAGCGAACAGAGCGCCCACGCCCTCTTCGCTTCGACTAACGTGTTCACCCCGACTTTGAAGAACCGGAGGTCCTTCGCAAACGCTGCCCTATCTTTCTCCTGCGCGGTGAGTTTGAGGATGCGGGACAGACCGAGTCTGGTCGGAGCCTGCCGTGAATAAGTGTCAATCTTCGTTCCCGTGATCGACACCGGTTTCATGGCAATCGCGGCTTCGGCCAACTTCTTCAACTCCGCAGAGACCCCTGTCGCCGGGACGACAAACCGGCAGGTCAGCGGTTTGATATGTCGTGGAATGAACGCGCCCCCGCCTTTTTGGTCGAAGACAATTTCGACATCGTATTCCCCCGTCGGCAGCGTCGATTGCCCCCCTCGCTGGGGTAGACTGGCGCGAAGATACACCGATTGCAGTCCACGAGCCAGAATGACCTCAGGAGGTTGATACTCAATTCTCGCTGCAATTTTCTTTCCTGTTCGGCGGAAACTGACGACCCGGAACGTGGAAA
>CAZWOU010000201.1:0-12420 GCA_964635375.1 uncultured Pirellulaceae bacterium
TTTGGCAAAACGAACCTGAGCGGCGCTCGCACGAGTCGCTAAAGGCGTGACTTTGTCAGGTAGGACAACGGGGCGAGCCGATAAGACTCATTCAGGTTTCTGACCGCCCTGCTGAAGGAATGCAAGCAGGTCAAGGATCTCGCGCCGCTTGAACGTGTCGATCAATCCCTCGGGCATGGTGGAAACGTCCGACATCCGCCGCTCAGCGATATCTGCTTTCTCAACCACTTCAATATTCTCAGGCCTGAGCGGATTCGGCAGCACATGTATCGACTTCAGTTCATCCTTCACAACGAGCCCGGAAACCACACGGCCGCCTTGAGTAAGGAACAGCTGCGTCTGGAATTCTTTGTGAATCTCGCTCGATGGTTTCAGAATCTGCTGTATTAGCTTCTCTCCTTGGAATCGTTTAACCACGTCCGTGAGATCCGGTCCAAACTTCTCCCCCTTGCCCGCCATGACATGGCATTGGCGGCAACCGGCCGCGTCAAACACGAGCTGGCCCCGTTCGATCGGTTTCGGCGTCAACTCGATTTTGTCATCCGCCAGATCCTCAACGGCCCACTTTCGCACGAAGGGGCGAATCGGTGTAGACTCGAAAGGCGAGGTGGAAGTCGATGGCTTGGCGTTGTTGACCTTGGCAATGATCACGTTGCTCTTGATCGGCTTCAGAGAGAAATCAACCTTCGCCTCACCGTTCGGCGTAATTTTGACTTCGATGTCACTCCCATCTAGCTCTTCGTGCCAGGCAGCCAGCGTGTACTCGCCAGCCGGCAAGCCTTCAATGCGAAACCTCCCGTTCTTGTCAGTCACCGCAAACCAGGGGTGGTCCATAACGAAGCAATACGCCTTCATCCATGGATGCAAGTCGCATTGTATGGTGACGGCTTTCTCTTTCCTGGTAAACACTTTGGTGCGGTCTGCTGACTGGGCTGGCTGAGCTACGTTGAACGGGCGATTCCTGAACGATAACGCGCGAACATTGTGAAGCACCGGATCGCCGTTCTTCATCACAAAGTCTTGGCCGACCATCACGCCCTGGACGCGAGGCCGAAACATGCATCCGACTTGATTGAGGATGGCGGGCGTTGGCGGCGGCGGGTACTTCTTCTTTTCATAGCCCTTCTTCACGTAGACGAATACGTTGGCCAGTTCGTTATTCTCACCGACTAGAAGGTTCTCATCCAACAGCCCTTGCGCGTGAAGCTGGTGGCAATCACTCGGCTCGCCATTCTTGCCTCGCAACACCACGCGTTTGCGCTGCGGTCGCGGGCCATCGAGCGTAACCACGCCAGAGACAACCTCGCCATCGCTAGCCAAGGCGACGCGACGGTTCTCTGAGAAGCCTGCGCCTCCCATGACAAACGCAGCAACAAGCGTCACCCACTTTCTTGCCGCGTGAAATAGCGACCAGTCGCTAGTTCCGTTACTCAACTTGACCTTCCTTCGCATTTTTCGCATTTGTGGCGTGAGTCACGCGGAATACCGGCGCGGGAGGAAAATATTGCAGCCCGAGGTTTAATGGACGCGACGCCCAAACGGACATCTTACAGGTTCGCCTCTTTATCGGGCTGTTCTACCTACTCGGTTTTCGTCGAAATATCAACTTCGTTGCCGCCGAGGAGTTCCAGCTTGATGATCGACCCAAACCCGCGTTCGGTGTGGCGAGCAGGACCGTTCGAGTTACACGTCCAGATATTGCCGTCCTCGTCGAATTCGATTTCGCGAGTGTAAGTCACTCGCGATGGCAACCGAAACTCGACTAGCTTCTCCGTCTTTGGATTGAACCTGAGCAGCGAATCGCTTCCGGTGCCGCAAATCCAAATGTTGCCTTTGGGCCCGACATTCAGGGCGTAGGGAATTCGATTCGTCTTGTCCGGCAAATCATAGACTTTCCATTTTTCCGTCTTGGGATCAAACTTCCCAAAGACTCCGGACCCAAAACCGGGGACCCAAACCATGCCGTCTTGGGCGACATGGAGTCGCCGCGGACCGCGGAATGGCGGATTCCATTCCTTGACATTTCCGTCCTCGGCCTTGGGATCGATGCGGCCGATACGGTTGCCGTTAAGTTTTGAATACCAAATCGATCCATCGACCGGTGAGAAGTCGATGCCATATGGCGTGATCCCGCGCGATTCGCCCTTCCCGGAGCCCACTGCCTGGTCCTTTCTCAAGAGTTGGTAGTGCTTCACGAGTAGGGTTTCAGGGTGCAGTGAGAAGCAGGCGTTCAGGCCCGCGTCGGTGTACCAAATCAATCCTTCAGGATCCTTGGGGTTGATTCGCAGCGTATGGGGATAGGCGCCGCGTTTGGCCGGCGCGGCCGCGCTGGAACAAAGGGTGAACTCCTTTGTCTTCAAATCAAACTTGGCCATCTCGCCGGAAACGCAAAGCGTAAACCACATGTTGCCGTCGTTCCCGAGTTCGATCGAGTGCGGCCCGCGATACTTGCCGGGAAAGCGGTAGACCAAACGTTCGCCCGTCTTTGGATCGAGCGTCACGACGGCATTCTGGCTCATGTCGACTGCGTAGATCAGTCCGTCCGGCCCCAACTCAATGTCATGAATCATGACCTTGAAACGGGTGCCCATGTCCCATTCGGTGATTCTTGCTTGAGTTGCCAGACCTTTGGGGGCGGGCGGCGGCGTGAATTTCGGCCAAGCCTCAACGGCGTTGTCTTTGTAGGTTTTGACCAGATTATCGACGATGGTCTTTTGCGTGTGTCGGTAAAGGCCGCCAAAGCCGTCCATCCGCCGAATCATCGTCTCCCAGTCCACTGGCTTCTCTGGAGTGCGGAAGCCAATCGTACCGACCTGGTGGCAGTACATGCACATCATCTTGAAGTTCTCTTTGTCCTTCGTGTTTTCAAACTTCAGCATGCTGAACGCGCTGTTGGCGAGACGTTGGTCTTCCAACTCTTGGCCCGAAGCTGGCTGCATTTTGATCGCCACGTCGTCTGTTCCCGTCTCGACGTCATCCAGCCATTCGTCAAGCTGCCCGAGGAGTCTCGCCCGCACGTTGTAGTCGGCTTCGCGCAATCCTTTGATCGCAAAGGAGCCGTCCGCCTGGCTGAAGACGGAAGTGCTCTGCTGACGTTTTTCGTCAAACGCAGACACCATCACGCCTTCCATCGCTTCGCCCGAGGCGTCCTGAACCTTGCCGCGAATAGTCTCGGCGCGGGCGTGCGACGCGGAGAGACAAAAAGCCATGGCCAGAGTTGCGGCGGCGAGCCATCCAACTTTCGTCATTGAAACGACCTCCCAGGGGGTGCGGTTATCGCAGTTCGGCAGAAGTATCCAGTACTTTGGCGTTCAGGATCAGGTTGCGAAATTCCTCATCCGTGACGTCGTCTAGCAGTTTAAGGAACGCCACGAGACGTTCGACGTCTTCCTTATCGATTCGCATGGCGGCGTATTCATCGTCGATGTCGTCGCCCGCACCGTTGCGCTTTTGTTGACTGGCGACGATCTTCTCGAGAAGGACTTTGCGGAGATCGAGGCGCCTTTTCCCAAGATTGCGCAGCGATGGCGTCGGCTTTGGAGCCCCACTTTTTCGGACCACGTGGGTCTTGGAATCGGTAAGCTCTGCGAGTGCATGGCAGGCAGCGCAATTGCCGACGCCTTCGGCTCCCGTGGCTCGCAAGAATGTCTTGAAGCCAAGATAGCCGTTGCGATCCATGCCGGGAGGCAGTTTCAAGAGCACTCGCCCCTCCTGGTTCGCAAGTCGGCCGAAGATTCGACCCACAAGATCAGACGCGTCCTCGCCAGCTTCCGGCTTATCCGGAAGACGATTGACGTACACAAAGGCATCAAAGGCGGATCGGCTGGAGTTCGATAACCGGTGGACCTTCGTTTTCTCCTCGATACTCCCCTTCTCGCGCCCAGCAGCAGCCGGCTTCCGTTTGGCTCCGTTCGTCAGGCAATAGAGCTTCGACGCCGTCCGAATCAACAGGTTGCCCCCGGCGATTGCGGGACTCGAGATGCTCAGTTCGTCCAACTGGTTTCTGCCGACGATCTCGAATTCCGGACCGGCTTTGACAACGTAGGTCAAACCCTCTTCGCTGAGAAAGAACAGATGTCCGTTATAAGCCCAGGGCGAAGCGGTAAACGAACCGGCGGGAGAGAACCGTTTCTTGCCATAAACTTGCTTGCCAGTCAGCGCGTCGTGGCAAGTCAGAAAGCCTCGATCGTAGAGTGTGTAAAGGTAGTCGCCGTAAACGATCTGCGACGGATTGTAGGACGAAGACTTTCCATCGTACCAAGCGATAAACTTCCCGCCTTCAAAGTCCTTGCCGTTCTTGAAGCCTCCGTCCGGCGTAATGTCGCCACTGGCGCCTGGCCTCACGGCATACGTCGGCCGGTGGGCGTCTCCAATGTAGCCCGAGGCGATGTAGCACATTCCATGGGCGGCAAAGGGTGACGGTATCACAAGGCTCGACATCTTGCCGTCGAACTCCCAAAGCAACTCGCCTGTGAGCGAGTAACTCCGGTTTCGTTTTCGGCCGGGCACGACAATCTCCGTTCGAATCTCGTTGCGCCAGATGAACGGCGTAGCCCAAGAGTGGGTCTCTTCGCGAGCTGTCCGCCAACGTTCGTTCCCCGTCTTCGCGTCGAAAGCGGCGATCCACGAGCCTTCCAGGTTGTCATAGACCACGATCACTTGACCGTCGTGAACGACAGGCGACGCTGCCGCGCCATAACCCCGAGCCGTCTTCTTCGGCGCGATCGGCTGGGACCATAACGGTTTGCCGTCCAAGTCGTAACAGTACAGACCGAGGTCGCCGAACAGAACGTAGAGCCGTTTGCCATCCGTCGTCGCGGTCTCGCTTGCATAGGTGCTCTTGGGATGCCGCGGAACCTTGGGACGCCCGCTGTGGGCTTCTTGTTTCCAGAGTTCCGCCCCCGTCTTCAAATCGAAACAATAGACGAGCCAATGGTGGGCTCCCTTGCCCGGCGTCCGGACCCCCTGGCCCAAATAGAGCCCCTTGCTCGGCGTGAGATTCTTGTCATCACTAACGACCGCGGTCACGAAAACTCGGTCGCCCCAGACCACCGGACACGACCAGCCCCAGCCAGCCACGTCCGCCACCCACTTAACGTTGTCGCTCTTTGTCCAGGTCGTCGGCAGACCCGCGTGATCCGCAGCGACGCCGTCCGCGTTTGGTCCGCGAAAACTGGGCCAGTGTTCCTCCGCCAGGCTCACGCTGACAGTCGCGAGCAGTACGATGATCGTCAAGACTGATTTCATCAAGTGACTTTCTGTTGCTGTCTCCGCGAGTCCGGCCGAATTATTCCGCGAGTCCGGCCTATTCTCAAGGTCAACCACTGCTTTCCATTCTCAGCAACGTGTTCCTTCACTTTCTCGAACGACGCCCCGGCGTTCGTGATGCTGGCGTCAACCCTTCTCTGCTCCACCACACGTCGATCGGTCAGTTCAGGGGCAAGCCCAATATAGACCAGGGAGAGTTATCATTCGTGGACATTGTACCCCGAATCCTGCGGCTTCTGGGCTGGGTTCCCAGTAAGGTTTCCAACACGGTTGACGCCCTAGGTAGCGAAGACATCTGCACTCCACTGCTAAGACTGACGAGTCTTGTTCTGAACCCGCTTTGCCAAACGGGCCGCATCGATGACTCGCCGTTTATGCGTGCCCCGCGCAATCAGTTCGTGATCGTCGTGGGCCTCAAGCTGGAATGAAATCAGCGGCCCATCCACGTAGATCACCCGCGCACGGCAAACGATCTGCGATTCAACCGGTGTCGGAGCTATGTGTTCGACATTGACGATCGCTCCGACCGTGCTCTCCCCTGTAGCAAGCAGGGGCAACAGCGCCTTGCGGGCCGCGTGTTCCAAGAACCAAATCAGCCACGGAGTCGACAGGATGGGCGGCATCCCATCGTGTGCGAAGTCGATTAGATGTTGTTCACTGACGACGAATCGCTCCTCGCCAACCATACCGACTCGGGCGGCAGCCTTCATGGCTCCACCTTCCCCGGGCGAATGTTCTCGTCTCCCATCTCCGCTGGCGGGATCAGTTCTATTTCGGTGATCGACAAGCCCACGGGGTCCCAGAGAGTGTGGCACCAGAAGGATTCGACAACCAGACCGGCAGGCTCGCCAGGCAACCTGTCTTTCTCTTTGCGGAGCGAGGGGTCCAATACATAGTCGTCTAGTCGAAGCGTAAAATCGAAACCGTCTCTAATTTGAGACTCGTCGACTTTGCGAATGATCTGAAACCTGCCTGCGAAATCTCCGTTTGTCTGCCTGACCGTGACGCCAAACCACACTGGGTGGGCCGACCTGATGTGGCCGCGGACTCGAAGCGTGGAACCCGAGTGAAGAACGACGGGAGGCGTGTCTCCATGGGTCACCCCCAGCGCCGCCACAAAGATGGTCTTCTCGTCTTCTGTGGTAAACGGCGCGGCCAGAAGTCGCGCTCGCCTGCGGGCCGTCGGCGCCTGCCACCTTCCCAGCGAGCCACCCGCGCCCAACTGCAGATGGCTTGTCCATGCTGACGTCGAGGCGGGGACTGGCGTCAGAGACATCTGGTGGTCGGGCGCTGCCACGACTCGATACCCGGCCGGAACCTCGACCTTGCTACCATCGCTGAGGCGTTTGATTCGCACCTTGCCCGAACTGACGTTCAGTGTCGTGGAGAAGGGTTCTGCATCGACTCGAAACTGAGTCCCAAGGATTTGCAGCGAGGCGGTCCGAGTTTGCAACAGCATCGGCTTGCCCGCCGGCTGTGGCTGGACATCAGCCGAGAATGCGCCTTCCTTGAGATGCAGCTTCTTCTGTCCATCATCGGAAAACGTCAGTACTGAATTCCCAGAGATTACGACCGATGTACGATCCTTGAACTCCAACTCGAACCAGGAATCAGGCGCCATCCCCTCGATGGTGCCGCCAGGCAATTCAGTCCCCATACTTAGCGATCGCCGGACTTGACCGCCGCTGCCGATCCAAAGCAGCGGTCCACTCAGGCCCGTGATTTTTGCGATCTTGTTTTCTGCTTTCGAAAGCGCGGGCATCGCCAAGATTCGTTTCGCCGACTTCGCTCGCTCGAAATACAGACCGGCGCCAAGCGTCACGATCGCTACCAGGGCGACTGCCAACGATGTCCTGGTCAACGTGGACGGAGAGGGTCGCTCTCGCTGTTTAAGCTCTCGCATCGTTCGCTCGCCCATCACGTCCTTAACAAGCGTCTCCAACTCAGACGAGTCTTCGCCTTCCGGACTTCCGCGCAACAACTCGGAAAACCGAACGTCCCACTGAACCTGCTCGACGAACTCCTCCCGCATTGCTGAATTGCTGTCGAGCAGGACTGCAAGGCGTTCTTTTTCGGGCTCGTCCAGCTCGCCGCGCAGATGGCGATCGATCAATTCGTCCCAATCTTTGTTTGTGCTCATTGCGCACCTCGCAGACTGATTTCCATACAGGATCGCACTTGCTTCTTCAGGCGAAACAGAGCCTTGCGAACCGCCTCGAGCGTCATCCCGACGCGATCGCCAATTTGTTGGTAACTCAATTCATCGACAAACCTGGCCCGAAGCACATTTTGCCCGCGCTGGGGCACGCGTTCGATACAATGCCCCAAGGCATCCTGCCAAGGCTTAGCTTCATCGCGGCGCCTCGCTGTTTGGAACTCGTCAAAGGCCGCGTCGATGGCGTCGTCCAACAGTCGGTCTGCCAAGCTTCTCTGACGCTGACGCCGTTGATTCGCCCTCAACACCTCGATTCGCACAATCGATCGGCACCAGGCCAAGATGGATGTCCCTTCCTCAAAGACATCGTATTTCTTGACGACGACGAGCATCGCCTCCTGCACGATGTCTTCGGCTGCTGCGTAGCTGCCTTGCAATGAGCGAGCATACGCCATCAGCTCCTCGCGGCAGTCGAACGCCGCCTTCAACACACGATCTCGCTTTGCATCAAGGTCTTCCATCGGTTCAGAACCATCGCCTTCCAGGGAACTCGTCACTCATCTAGCCGGTGGCGGACGCCGCCGCAGAGCGATTGTGTATAGTCTAGCCGGAACCGCTGAGTTTGTTGGGAAGTGTGAATAGGTCTGGCGCCGCGGATTGCGTCTTGCTTTGGAGAAACCAGGAAACAACTGAACGGCATGCCAAGCCCTATTCTAAATGTTACCGAGGGACTTGAACGATCGTGGACAACTATTTTTCGCCATCTTGATTGTTCTGGCGAGAGCCGCCACCCGCCCCGTTGGCTCTCTTGAAGTCTATTCGTGACGCAGGGCTTCGATCGGATCCATGTAGGCGGCTTGCCGGGCTGGGTAGACGCCAAAGAGAACCCCTACGACCAGCGAAATCAGCAGCGACAATCCAACGGACCAAGTGGCGATGCGGGGTTCGATGCTATGAACGACCGGTGGAAGAAGTTCCGGCGACACAATCGTTATTCCAGCTCGCAAAGCTCGGAACAACGGTCCCACGGAGAGCCCAAACAA
The DNA here is from genome assembly GCA_964635375.1 of uncultured Pirellulaceae bacterium. Taxonomy (GTDB): domain Bacteria; phylum Planctomycetota; class Planctomycetia; order Pirellulales; family Pirellulaceae; genus CAZMNY01. Next base: position 8,467 of record CAZWOU010000201.1, read on the forward strand.
AACTCCCAACAGACCGCCGCTCGACGTCAGCACAACCGCCTCGGTGAGGAATTGCTTAATGATGTCTTGCCGCGTTGCCCCGAGCGCACGGCGTATGCCTATCTCTCGAGTTCGTTCGGTCACTGTCGCCAGCATGATATTCATGATGCCGATCCCGCCAACGAACAATGAGATGCCGGCGATCACCACAAGTAACGCATTGAACATCGCCCGCGTCCTCGCGGCTTGACGCAGCAGTTCTTTCGGTACGACGACCGCGTAGTCTTCCTTGTCGTGGAACTTACTTAGCAGCGTCTCAATAATCTGGGCCATCTCGTCGACGTCCCGAATGCTGCTTACCTCGACCGTGATTTGGCTTAACTCGACTTGCTCCCCCTGAAACTCGCCGCCAACACGCTTCATCACTAAATCGCCAACTCGACGCCGAAGCGTATTCAGCGGGATGTAAGCATCCAGATTGTAGTCTCGGGAATCTAAACTTCCTCCGATGGCGGCCGATGCAGTGCGGGACTTGGTTTGACCAATTACTTTGTAGAATTCGCTGCCGACCCAAATCGTTTTTCCAATCGGGTTCTCGAATGGAAACAGCCTCTTGGCGGTATCGTCGGCCAGCACAACAACTTTGTTGCCTCGATCACGCGGCGAGAGCCAGCGGCCACGGGCAATTTCGAGTTGATTGAGCTGGAGGTAATCCTCAACACAGCCGACGAGCTTCGCGTCCGCCGTTCGGTTTCCCATCCGCAACTCGAAACGCAGCTCCTTCATAGGTATCGCGCGGCGGATGTTGGGGATGTTCTCGACGATACGTCGATAGTCGCTTCGCAGCAGGCCATACGTCTTGACGCGGCTATTGGCGTCTCGCTCGCTCGCGGAATTCGGCTCTTTCGTGCGGACGATCACATTGGTCGCGCCAAGCTCCAGGATCTGTTGCTGGGCTCGGTGGCTTACGCCTTCGCCAACGGCGACTAACCAGATGACGGTTGTGGTGCCAATGAAGATGCCGAGGGCTGCGAGCCCGGCACGCATCTTTTGCAGTACCAGGCTTTTGAGGCCAAGCTGAACGGTCTGGATAAATGAGCTTTTCACGGTTTCGATTCTGCTGGTGGTCCGCAAGACCCGCTCGTGCATCGAGCGGGTGGCGCAGCTATTTGCTGCTAGATATCGGCGGCGCGGTCGATTCATCGAGCGACTTCGCCGACGCCAGTCGCGCCTCGGCCAATGCGAGCGGGTTGAGTATGACTTCGTCCCCTTCCTGGAGGCCTTTCTTCACGATGGTAAACACATCATTGCTGTCGCCCAGTTCCAGAACGCGGCGGCTGATGCCGCTGGGTGTCTTGACCCAACAGAGGCGAGCGTCATTCGACTCCACGATTGCGGCGACGGGTATCGCCAGCACGTCTTCGTACTCAGCGATGATTACCTCCACCTCCGCACTCATCCCGGGCCTCAGCCCCGGCACGGAAGGAAGTTGGATGAGCGTGTCGTATCTCACTTCGTTTCCGGTCCACCAACCGGCAGGCTTGGTGACGGAAGCGACATTGGCGACGGTTCCGTCCAGGGTCTTGTTCGGCAGACTCACCTTGGCAGTCAGGCCTTTCCTCAATCGATCTATGATCGCCTCGTGCATGCCTACCTTGACTTGCATCTTGGAAAGATCCGGCATCACCAGCAGCACTTGGTCTTTATGGACGGTCGAACCTTCGGCGATCGGAGCGCTCTCCCATTTCGCGGCGCTGGGATGAATCACCAGACCGCTCCGTTCGGCTCTAACAACGCAATGCTTGATCTCCTTGAGTGCTCGGTCACGGCGCGACGCATCCGCTTCCGCCCGTTCGACGTTGGCCTTGTGGGTGGCTCGAATCGATCCCAGGCGGCCATTCAACGTCTGCATCTGTTCCTCGCGGGTATGTTTTTTGAGCACGCCGATTCCTGTTTCCTTGAGGGCGACGTCCAGTCTTGCCTGCTTGACCGCGAAGTCCCTCTCCTCAACATCCAGCTCGCTCTTGTATTCGCTCTTGTGCATCAAGTTGGCATAGGCCAGCATTTCCTTCGCGCTGCCCAGTGCCGCTTTGGCGATGATCAGGTCCTTCTCCTGGCGCATCAATTCCGCAACGTATCGGCCTTGTTGATATTCGGAAACCGCCAATTCGGCTCGGGCCACATTCGCCAGAGATCGTTCGGCTCCCGATCTCGACCAGTGGGCATACTTGCTGCGTTCATCGATTTGCTCCTCGATGAAATGGGTGTCGAGCCTAATCAGAACGTCGCCGGGTTCAACCTCCGCGCCGCTCTCAATCACCCAGAGAACCGTGTTCCGCCCGCGGACTTTGCATTTAATTTCGGTATTCTCGGAACTCTCCACCATCCCTTGCGCAACCGCCGAGACGAGCAGGTCCCTACGAGTCATCGTGTGGGTCAACTGGGGGCCGGATTCCTCGGGCGAGAACGACGTAGCGATCCAGGCGGCCGTTGACGCGCAGGCGGCGATCAAGACGAGAACTAGCAAACTGCGTTTCCACCAGCGCCCGCGAGTCAAACGTTGGGTCGCGTCCAACGTTTCGGATCGCTGCAAAGTTCGGCTGTCTGAAGGTGTTTCCAAGGCCATGATCGCGATAGGTTCCACAACTAGAGTTCATTCGGAATCGATTTGAGCAGGTTCGTCTTGTCGAGCGTGGCAGCCGCCTCGGTTTGCGCTTCTGCAACGTGGGCAAGCGGATCAAGCACGACTTCATCGCCTTCTACCAGCCCAGACTCGACCACAATGAACATATCGCTGCTGTCGCCGAGTCGAAGCGAACGTCGCTCTGACTTGCCAGCCTTTTGGATCCAGCAGGCATGTCCTTTGTCGGTTGCGATGACGGCGGAGGTAGGGATCATCAACACGTCTTCGTGCCGAGCCAAAACCACTTCGACCGCCACACTCATGCCGGGCCTCAATCCCTTCGTCTGCGGCAGTTCCACGATCGTTTCGTATTTCACCACGTTCCCAGTCCACCAGCCGGCTGGGGCCGCGACCGAGGCGACCGAAGAAATGCCGGCTTCAAGCGTTTTGTTTGGCAGCGACACTGTGGCGGAAATCCCCGGCTCGACCCGGTCAATTACCGATTCGTGGATTCCGACCTTCACTTGCATTTTCGCGAGGTCCGGCATGAGCAATAAGACCTGATCTTTGTGCACGGTTGCCCCCTCTTCGATGTCGGGCGTCTGTTCCCACGCCTTGCCCGAAGGGTAGATCACAATGCCGCCCCTTTGGGCTGTGATCACGCATTGCTTGAGTTCCTCCTCTGCGCGTTTGAGCCGTTTTTGGTCCGCGACAGCACGCTCTCTTTCCGCTTCGGCCCTCGCCTTGGCTGCATTCAAATCGCCATTGAGCGTCGCTAGTTCCTCTTCTTTGGTGAATCGTTGCAAGACGTCGATCTTTGTTTCTGCGAGTTTCACACCCAGGTCAGCCTGGTCCACAGCGAACTGCGATTCCTCCACCTCTAACTCGCTCTTATACTCGCTCTCCGCCATCATCTTGGCGTAGCTCAGCATGTTCTTCGTGCTAACGAGCCTGGAACGAGCGACAGCCAATTCCTTCTGCAGCGCCGCCAACGCCGTGATAAACCTACCCTCCGTGTATTCCAAAATCGCAATTCTCGCCCTTGAAACGTCGGCTTCGGCGCGGGCAACGCTGGACTTCGCTAAGTGGGCGAACTTCGTGCGCTCACTGATCTCCTCTTCAATCAAGAGCGTTTCCAGGCGCACCAGCTCTTCGCCCTGTTCAACCGTCGTGCCGCTCTCGACCACCGAGATGATGGTGTTGTCACCACGCACTTTGCATTTGATTTCCGTGTTATTAGAACTTTCCAGAGTCCCTTGCTCGATGACTGTAACGAGCAATTCACCGCGCTGGATCGTATGTGTTGCGACCGGGCCGGAGGGGAGTGACGAGCTGGCGTCGGGGACAAACGC
>CAZWOU010000202.1:0-12399 GCA_964635375.1 uncultured Pirellulaceae bacterium
GGCGAGTCGGCGGCGCGACGCGCGAACGGGTCTGCTGGTATCGCGGAGTCACGAGGCCACGGCGGTTGTAGTAGGTTTGCGTCGCTGGAGCGGCGCCTGCTGGCGAAGCGCCCGAGGGCACGGCCTGAGGTTCTAGCATCATGCCGTGTTCGATCATGACGCCGCCGCCATCACCACAGCATCCGTTGAATCCTCGGCAACTGCCACAGCCGCCACAGCCAAGACGACGACACGGCAACAGACAGTGAACCAATCGATCGACTCCATGCAGAATCGCCGGGATGATCGGCAGGCAGCAGGGGCGGCAACTGGAGCAACCATGGGCGGCAACATAGGGCGCCGCCTCGCACCCACACCCAGGCCCAGCCCCGTGGTGCAACAACGGATGGCCCACCGTTTGAGCCGGAATGCGGTGACGCTGCTGAGCAAACGCCAACGACGGCGCCGCAGCAGCGACTAGAACGACGACTAGCAACACTTTGTAGTTCATTTCTCTCTCCCAACCACTTGACGCCAGAACGGGCGATGTTTTCCGATTCACTACCGCTTATCGAACCAGGACAATCCGCATCAACAAGATTTTCGTGAATACCCTGAAACTCAGCTCGCTCCTCCTATCTAACGCAAAGCACCCAACCCGACACACCTCGGGACGGTTGCCAAAAAGAGCCCAGAGCCGTCACACTGGGAAAGATAGAACTAGTTTTCTGATTACGTCAAATTTAACGAAAGTTCCGGCTGGGGAGAGTCGATCATCAAGTTGTCACCCGATGTGAGGTGCATTGGTTGATTAGTAGATAGATGGAAGGACCAGCCATGAAGTGCCGTTTTCTCGCCGCCGCAATCCTTGTGGGAACTCTATTGGCTGGGCCTCACATCCTAAGCGCCCAGGATCAGGCCGATGGGGTAGGGCAATCCGCCTCCCGTCCAACTCGGCAAACGCATGCCCATGCCCAAAGCGGCCGCGGACATGCCGGGCGAACGCCTCGAAGTGGAGTGCCGACGATTGGCGATTCACTGTTTCGAGCGGCTTCTTGGCTTCAGCCCTCAAACCATGGTCAAAACCTCACGCCGGCTCGATTTCGCCCAGCACGCTCGCGACGGCCGATAAACGATCACGGCGGTCACGTTCATCCGGCCCACCACCAGGGCGGAGTGCACACACATGCCGAACCCGTTCAGCACGGTCAACCTGCACAGGTTGCCAACCATACGGTGAACTTGGAGATTGGCGAGCCCGCCTTGGCGACAGGCCAGGAGACGGTCTACGAGGAGATCGGGAACGAAATTCTCGTCGATGGAACACTGGGTCACGGCGCTTGTTGCCACCCCAATGGTTCCTGCGATACTTGCTGCCTGGTTCCGTTTCCGGCGATCTGTTGGGACAATCTCGAAGTTGGCTTTGGCGTGCAGGGGTTCACGGGCCCCTTGAACCGCGGCGAGACAGGGAGTTTCGGCGCCAATCAAAGCGTCAATCTGGGATTGCCGCTGCCGCTTCTGTGTTGGCACGAAATCGGCGGGCAAGTCGGAGTTCGCGGGGCTCAATCGAATTTTTCGGGAGCGGAATTCACGAATAACGAACGTCGCCAATTCTTCCTCACAGCCGGTCTATTTCATCGAGTTGATTGGGGATTCCAAGGCGGCATCGTTGTCGATTATCTTCGCGACCGATGGTACACCGAGACGGATCTCTCTCAACTTCGGGGTGAATTAAGTTGGGTCTTTCCCTGCTTCCACGAATGGGGATTTTGGTTCAACCGCCACGTACGCGACGATGTAGTGACTGCTCAAGTTGGCGTCCCAGAAGCGTTGGCGACGATTAACGAAGAGTGGGAATCCACAGACGTCTACGCGTTCTTCTACCGCTACCGCACTGCGGGCATCGGCGGAGAGGCAAGATTCTTCGGAGGATTCACTGGAGACAGCGACGGCATTTTGGGCGTCGATATGCGGCTACCAGTCGCCGAGCGTTGGGACCTCGACGGAGGGTTCACCTACCTGGTTCCTGAGGAGGGCACGGGCAATCGCGGCCACGAGGAAGAGTCGTGGAACATCGGCATCAACCTGATCTACTATCCCGGTTGCCGCACCAGTTGCGATGGGGCCTACTATCGACCACTGTTTGACGTCGCCGATAACGGCACCTTCTTCATCGACCGTTAGGCGACGCTTAGAAAGTGATTGCGGGCGACAGCGTTCAGGCGTCAGGGAGCTTAGGAGGCTTGCTTCCACGAGGCGGCCTCCTCGCCATCAAGTCGCAGGGTCAAGCATTTCGCGCTGCCGCCCGACTTGACGAACTCGCCGAGCGGCGTCGCGTGAGGTCGAAAACCCTCACTTCGCAAAGCTTCGTGTAGCTGAGGGCAACCGGTATTGGTCACCACGTCTTTGCCCACAACCACAGCGTTGCAGGCGAATGAACGAGCCTCCGCTTCCCCCACTGGAATCAGCTGTTCGACATGCTCAACGAGCACTTTCTTTCCATAGTCATCAAACGCCGCTGGATAGTAGATCGCTTGACTCGGCGAAAGCGGGCAAAAGCAAGTGTCCAGATGGTAGTAGTAGTCGTCGACGAGTTCCATTGGGATCACGCGCTGGCCAATAAGTTCCGCGATCTGCTGGTGGCTGAGCGCTTCGCTGCGTTTTTGATAGCCGGCGAACAACGTGTCGCCGCAGAACAGGGCGTCGCCAGCTCCCTCGAAGTACATCTTGGATTCGAGCGGGCGGACGTTGAAGCCAAGCTCGGAGAGCCGGGCGTCGAACAGCGATTCCTCGCCCTGCCGCTGTTGATGCCGAAACCTGGATAGCACCGCATCCTCCCGGTAAATCATGGCCGCATTGGCTGTGAAGACAAGATCTGGCAGTCCCTTCTTGGGGGCGACCAAGGAGATCTTCGCGCCGAGCGATTCGAGCAGGGATCGGAGCCGACTCCATTGTTCGACCGCCAGTGAATGATCCACATCGCGTTTCGTGTTCATCCACGGATTGATCTCATACTCGATGCCGTAGAATTCGGGCGAGCACATGAGGATGTGGGGGCTCATTGGCGTTCAGTTCATCTCTTTCTACAGTGCAACGACTGCGACTCTACTCACGCGTCTGCAGGCGACTGGGCCTCCAGCGTCTCCAACTCCGCCACGAGCGACCGCATGAACGGCTCGACATCGGTGACGAGCCCTACGGTCTGGAAGGACCCACGGTCGGCCAACTTGATCACGGTGGAGGGGTTGATGTCAACACAGACAACGCGCACCCACGCGGGCAGCAAGTTGCCGACAGCAATCGAATGCAAGGTCGTCGCCACCATCAAACAGAATTCCGCGCCTCGGGACATTTGCCGCATTTGCCGTTGAGCTTCAATTGCATCGGTGACAACGCCGGGAAGCGGACCGTCGTCTCGAATGCTGCCGGCGAGCAGGTATTCAACATCATGTTTGACACACTCGTACATAATCCCTGAGGTCAGCACTCCGCTCTTGACAGCGTTGTCGATGCCGCCGGCGCGGCGCATTCGGTTGATGGCTCGCAAATGGTGCTCATGTCCCGCCTCAACAATGTCGCCGCAATCAAGCCGCACGCCGAGACTCGTGCCGAAAATCGCCTGCTCGATGTCGTGGGTCGCCAGCGCATTCCCGGCGAATAGCAGCTGGATGTATCCGCGGCGTATCAACTCGCACAGATAATCGCCACTGCCCGTATGCACAATGGCTGGGCCCCCAACAAGAATCGAGCGTCCCCCCGTCGCTTTGGTCTGGAACAACTCCTCGGCAATCTGCCGAATCGCCACGCCCTTGGGCTTCTCCGTCGAGACGGCGCTGTTCATAAATTCAAATGCCTGACGGTCCTCGGTTCGCTGATGAGGCTGCACGCGGACGCCGGCGTGTCCGGTGACGATTCGATCGCCCAGCTGCACCTCGCTCATCGCGCGGCACTCAGCCGTTTTCGCCTCAAGATCGACGAGAATGCCGCAATCCATCTCCTGCAGCCCCACCTCAATCCAATCCCCTTCCAAGCGGATGTCGGTCCGCTGATTCGTCGTGCTGTAAAAGCCCTCGGGAAAGGCGCCCGCGATGTCGACGAGTTCGCTCAGACAGTCGTGGTCGCCCACGGGCACGGCGCCATGGTCGGAAATGGCCTGCAAAATCCTCTCCAGGCCGTCTTGGGTCGGCGCCCGCACGGAGAGCAAAGCGTGGCTGATGTCGTGACGCGACTGCCCAATCGCGATGTCCTTGATGCGGAATTCCCCCCCCGCCGCCGTGATGCAGTCCAACACCTTGGGCAGAATCAGGCTGTCGATAATGTGCCCTCGCACCTCCACGTCTCGGACCGCAAGGGACTCACTGAGATCAGACATCACCGCTCCTTGATTCGGTTTCTGTTCACCCGCCAACTCTCGACCGAACGGTCGACAGCGACTCTAAACACTTTCCTCTTAAGGACTTTCCAGTTTTGCAATCGAATGATATATTGCGGGAACTCCAAATAGCCAGCCGCTTCGCGGCCCTCTTGCAAGCAATGCCCAGGCCGGCGCTTTTGTCGTTGGCAATCAACGGGCCTGCAAACTACAAATACAGGTTGCAACGTACCAAATGGGTGACAAGAACGACCATTGGGATTTTCTCGCCAATATCATCGGGGCGATATCCCCCAAGCGAAATCCCCCCAAATCCAACGTTCCGGTCGATTCGGACGACCAGACCCCACCGGCGCCCGCAGCCGACGAAGGCGAGATGGAGCCAAGCGAGGCGGCCTCCACCGCAGAAGAAGACGCTGCGGATGAACTGGTTGCCGCCCAGGCCGACGCCCCAAGCCCAGTTGAAGCCGACGATGAAACTCCCGCCGAAGTCGAGGTCGACGAGGTCGAGGTCGATGATGCGCCGGCAGAGTCTGACGCCCCCCGCAAGCCAACAACCCACTGGGGCAGCCTGGCCGACGAGTTGGGCCTCGATTGGGACGAACCGGTAGCCGAGACCGTTGACGAGACGGCGGGTGACGAGACGGCGGTTGACGAGGCGGCGGTTGACGAGGCGGCGGTTGAGGAGACGACGTTTGACGAGACAACGTTTGACGAGACAACGTTTGACGAGACAACGTTTGACGAGGAACCCGAATCCCCGAGCGAACCGTCGGTTGCGAGCGACGAGTCAGACGACGCGACTGAGTGCGAAGAGCCGCCGATCGAAGGCGACCCGCTCGCCGCGTGGGGGTCGCCCCCACCCGCGAAGCGCGCGGCGCCGGAAACCGTCAGCGATCAGAGGGACGCTGAGAGAGATACCGCCGAGAGGGATACCGCCGAGAGGGACACCGCGGCCAGTGACGCGCGGGACCGAGCCCAGCGAGATTTTGGCGATATCGATTCCAGCGACCCCGGCGAGCCTCAGGTATCGCCCTCTCGAGGCAGACGGCGGTCCCGACGAGGCCGCAAACGGCGAGAAGAAGCCAACCTGATCATCGATGACGAGTCGGGCGCCGGACCACGGGAAAGCGAAAGAGACCGCGAACAAGAACAGCCCCAGCGGACCGAATCGGAATCAGCATCCAGCGCCGACGAGGCGGGCGATGAAGAGCAGGAGAAGCGACCGCCGCGACGAAGACGGCGGCGGCGCAAACGGGGTCAAGGCGAAAAGAGTTCAGAAACGGAAGCAGAAGGACAGCTGGAAACGAGCGATCAGTCGGCTGGCGACGACAGCGAGTCAAGTGAAGACGAGAGCGAGGAAGTTGTCGAGCGGCCACGAAGAAAGCGGGGACGACGGCGGCGTGGAAGAAGCAGTCGGTCGGAAGCGACTGAGGCGGACGCCAACCGCGATTCCGAGCCAGACGACCTCGACGAGGAAGACGGCATCGACGAGGAAGGCGGCCTCGATGAGGAAGGCGACGCGACTGAAGACCGCCCGCGAAGAGCCCACCGAATAACGACATGGGAAGATACGATCACTCCAGTCGTTGACAAGAACATTGCCTCTCGAAAATCCTCTCGCGGCGGCAGTGGACGACGAGGCGGACGCCGGGGTGGACGTGGCGGCGGGCGCGGGGGCGATGACAAAGGCGGACGTGGCGAAGGCCGCGGGCGATCCTCTAAGTCGTAGCACAGTCAGCGAACAGCAGATCCCTCAGTTAGGGACCAGGCCGGAGGGCGCCATCGACGACCGCTCGCGGTGGAATCTTCGTTACCAGAACGAAGTGGTCGATGGGCCGTCGCGCGTCCTGACTGCCGCTCAGCAACACTTTCCCCTTCTCGAGACGGCGCGTCCAACCGCCCTCGACTTGGCTGGAGGCGCCGGGCGCCACTCTATTTGGCTCGCCCAGCAAGGCTTCGCTTGCACGCTCTTGGATGTTTCCGACCTGGGACTCGACCTGGCCGCCCAGCGCGCCGAGGCGGCTGGCGTTGAAATCCGCTGCATCCAGCGCGACTTGCTCGAATCCGGCCTGCCGCGCGGCCGCTGGGACTTCGTTCTCTGCTGCCTTTTCCTCCATCGGCCCATGCTGGCAAGCGTCGCCGATTTGTTGAATCCAGGCGGCCTGTTCGTGCTGATCCAGCCGACTCGCTCAAACCTGCAGCGGTTTCGCCGCCCACCCGCTCGGTTCCTGCTCGACGACGGCGAGTTGCCAGGGCTGATCGAAGCCGCCGGACTGGAGATCCGCCATTACCGGGAAGGCTGGCTCGAAGACGGACGCCACGACGCGATTGCTATCGCCGTCAAAACCGGGCCGCGCTGCGGCGATCCGCTCTAGCCGCTGAGCCAGGCGAGATCTTGACGCGACCCCCGTTAGTGTATAAACTACACTAACAAAGGAGCTTGAACGAGGCCCGCATGATCGTAAGATGCAACTTACCGCCTCGGCGGAGAAAGTAGCGCTATGAAGCTGATCAAAACGGCTGCCGCAGTCCTCAACCAGACGCCACTGGACTGGGACAACAACGCGGCGAACATCCGCACCGCCATCGAACAAGCTCGCCGCAGCAATATAACGCTCTTGTGTTTACCCGAGCTCTGCATCACTGGCTATGGCTGCGAGGACGCATTTCATTCGCCCGGCATTCAAGCCACCGCGATCGAAGTCCTCGGCGAACTCGTCACTGAAACCAAGGATCTCATCGTCTCATTCGGGCTCCCGCTGATGCATGGCGGAGGGCTGTTTAACACTTGCGGGCTCGCCGTCGACGGTCGGTTGCAAGGATTCGTCGGCAAGCAGAACCTGGCTGGCGAAGGAATCCACTACGAACCTCGCTGGTTCAAGGCGTGGCCGTCCGGCGTGGTTGCTGAAGTCGCCATAGGGGGAGTCAGCTACCCCATCGGCGACTTGATGTTTGACGTCGGCGGCGTGCGGATTGGGTTTGAGATTTGCGAAGACGCCTGGGTCGCCCAGCGTCCCGGCGCCGATCTCGCTCGTCACGGCGCCGATATCATTCTCAACCCCAGCGCAAGCCACTTCGCTTTCGGCAAACACAACGTGCGTCGCCGATTCGTGCTGGAGGGTTCAAGGGCCTTCAGTGTGAGCTACGTTTACGCCAACTTGTTGGGCAACGAGGCAGGCCGCGCTGTCTACGACGGCGATGCAATGATTGCCAGCTGCGGAAAACTGCTCACCACCGGACGTCGTTTCTCCTTCGCCAACGTCCGTCTCACGACCGCACAAATCGACGTCGACGACACGCGGATGAGGCGAGCGAGAACAGGCAGCTTTCGACCCGTGGTCGAATCGCAGGGCGACCGAATAGTAGAGACAACATTTGAGTTCCCAGACTCTGAGCCGACGCCAATCGAAGACGCGACCACATGGGAAACTAGCGAGCAACTTAAAGAAGAGGAGTTCACTCGAGCCGTGGCGTTGGCTTTGTTCGACTATTTGCGAAAGACCCGTTCCCACGGGTTTGTCGTGTCACTCAGCGGTGGGGCCGATTCTTCCGCCGTAGCCTCGCTCTGCGCCCTGCTGGTTGAGATCGCCACGGCCGAACTCGGCTTCGACGAACTCCGCGACAAGCTCGCCTACTCCGATCAACTAGGCAAATCGCAGTCGCCGCATCAGCTTGTTGGAAACCTGTTGACATGTGTCTATCAAGCGACGCGAAACAGCACCGAGACGACGCGCTCGGCGGCGAGCGGTTTGGCAAACGCTTTGGGCGCTCGCTATCTTGAGCTTGACGTGGACGAAGTGGTTGAGCAGTACAAAAGCATCGTCTCCGAGGCCATCGGTCGACGCCTGTCTTGGGACATCGATGACATCGCTTTGCAAAACATTCAAGCTCGCGCCCGTTCGCCGGGCGTCTGGATGTTGGCCAACATTTTCGGGGCGTTACTGCTCGCGACAAGCAACCGGTCCGAGGCCGCAGTCGGCTACGCCACCATGGATGGCGACACGAGCGGGGGCCTTTCACCCATCGCGGGTATCGACAAAGCGTTCCTGCGGCAATGGCTGCGGTGGGTTGAGACAGAAGGACCACTGGGCGTCGGTCCGCTACCAGCGTTGCGTTCGGTGAACGAGCAGGAGCCGACGGCCGAGCTGCGTCCTCAGTCGGCCAATCAAACGGATGAGGACGACTTGATGCCGTATCCGTTGCTCGACGCGATCGAACGCGCCGCCATTCGCGACAAGCTCACGCCGATCAATGCTTATCGCCGCCTGCACTCGGAATTTCCGCAGTACACCGCTGCCCAATTAGGCGCCTGGGTCGACCGTTTCTTTCGCCTTTGGTGTAGAAACCAGTGGAAACGCGAGCGATACGCACCGTCCTTCCACCTGGATGACGAGAACCTCGACCCCAAGACTTGGTGTCGCTTTCCCATACTCTCGGGCGGGTTTCGCCGTGAGTTGTCCGCCCTGAGAGAACTGATCGAAACCAAGGAACAAGAGCCCCTCACTCAGGAGCCGCCGAGAAGCGGCAGCAGCGACTGAACGCCTGGCAAGCAAGTCATCAGAAACGACAACAAGATCTCATGCCCTACACCTATAAATACGCTCGCCCCGCCCTGACCGTCGACTGCGTCGTTTTCGGCGTGGACGACGAAGACCTCAAGGTGCTGCTCATCCGCCGAGCCAATCCGCCTTTCGCGAACGCCTGGGCGTTGCCGGGCGGATTTGTTGAAGTCGACGAAACGGCCGATGACGCGGCTCGCCGCGAGTTGGAAGAGGAGACGAGTCTCAAGCGGGTGTTCTTGGAACAGTTATACACGTTCAGCGATGTCGACCGTGATCCGCGAGAACGTGTTGTCTCAATCGCCTACTTTGCCTTGGTTCGGTTAGGGGACCACCGCCTGCAAGCTGCGACTGACGCCGCGGACGCGAATTGGTTCTGCGCTGACAAACCACCACGACTCGCCTTTGACCACCGCAAGATTCTGCGAGTGGCGCGCGAGCGTCTGCGAGCGAAAGTACGCTATCAACCGATCGGATTTGAGCTGTTGCCGCGAAAATTCAGTCTTCGACGACTGCAACACCTCTACGAAACCGTCCTAGGACGAGAAATGGATAAGCGGAATTTCCGTAAGAAAATACTCTCGCTCGAGGTGCTCTCGCCACTGGACGAAGTTGAGCAAGGCGTGGCCCACAGGGCGGCCAAACTCTATCGTTTCGACAAGGCCAAATACGAAAAGCTGACGAAACTAGGGATCCTGTTTGAAGTCTGATCGACAGGAGGATTCACGAGCGGGGCGACGGTGGCTATGCAGCCGGGAAGACGAGTGGCGAAATAAGGAAGCAAAAACGCCCATCTTGCCGAATCTGCAGAGCGTGCGACAGCTGGCTACCTTGACGCGGAGGCGCTTTCGGCCAATCATCACTGAGTGCCCCCGTCCACCGAAGGAGCGTCGAAATGCACAAACGGATATGCCTCGCGGTCGCGTTCATGTTCCCGATCTTGCTCGCCGATTCGGCGGAAGCGGTGATCGAAGCCACGGCCATCGCCGGCAGGCCGTTTGGGGTCGCGGCGATCTCGTTACCAGCTGGCGGAACCCAAACAAACGGAAACCGCGCCTTTTACCGGTTGAGCGACGAGGAGGGGCGCACCTTCTACCCCGTCTTCGCAACGGGGCCAGGTCGTCGCATTTTGTCCGGACTGCTGGGCATCCAGGGGAACGCCACAAACGTGCGGTTGTTCTTTCTATTTAAGGGAGATGCGCCACTGAGCGTGGTCTTGCATACTCCCGAGCCCACCAACGTCGTGGTCGTGCCTCAGCAAAGCACGCGGTCGCACGCGAGGGTGTTGCAACAATGGTGGCGCGAATATCATGCCGAGGCTCGAATTCAGAAACGACAGGGCGACTACCCGCCTGTCTTGCAAGACTACCTCGTCAATATGTTGGGCCGGCGCCTTCGACTCTCCACGCCTCTGCTTGGCCGCATCGCGGATGCGCCGTCGACTGAGACCCAGGAGACCCTAGACTTGCTGCTGGGCGTTGAGAGTCTGCGTTCCGCCACAATGGCTCGCACCATGCGAGGCGAGCGGGAAATCGAGGTAGCTCGCCAAGCGTTCCCGGTCGCCCCGTCTTGGCCGAAGACGACGTTCACAGCGCCGGCAGGCGCGGTCGACATTGAACCACTCGCGAAACGTACGCCCCGCGAATGTTTCTACGTTCGTTTCGGTAGCTTCGCCAACTTCCTTTGGCTGGAGGATCTGGCCGACTCGCACGGTGGCGACCTGTCGCGGATGGCGATGCTGCGCGGACAAAACAACTCACTCTCAGCTCGTGTCCAGAGCCAACTCGCCCTGAAGAAGACAGCGCTTTCGGAACTGCTCGGCGGACAAGTCATCGAAGATATGGCAGTGATCGGCCAGGATGCTTTCGTGCAAGACGGTGCGGCCATCGGCGTGTTGTTCCAAGCGCGAAGCAATGTCTTGCTTGCCAACAACCTCGCTGGCCTCCGCGCCGAAGCGCTTGTCGCAAACCGAAAACAAGGCGCCAAAATCCAGGACGTGAAGATTGCCGGCGGCGCGGCGTCCTTGCTGTCGACACCCGATAATGGCCTGCATTCCTTCTACGTCACCGACGGCCAGTTTCATCTCGTCACCAATTCGCAGAACATTGCCGAACGATTCTTGGCGGCTGACGAGGAGAAGACCACACTCGGCGATACCGCCGAGTTCTTAGACGCCCGTTTCAAGATGCCGACAAGCCGAGGCGACACTGTTTTCATTTACGCTTCGCAGACATTCTTGCAAGGGCTCGTGAGCCCGCAATACCAAATCGAACTGCAACGGCGACTTGAAGCTACAACCGACATGCAACTGCTCGACATGGCTCGATTGGCAGCTCGCAACGAAGGCGCTAGCGCGGTCACAATCGACCAGTACATCGAACAGGGATTCCTGCCGCCAGGGTTTGGGCAACGATCCGATGGCAGCGGTCTGGTCGCGAGCGACGACGACGCCATCGATTCGCTGCGAGGCCGACGCGGCTCGTTTCTTCCGACGCCCGATATCAAGATCACTTCGGTCACAGCCCAGGAAGCCGCCGACTACGTCGCCAAGGCCGCGTCCTACCAAGAAAATTGGAAGCAATTCGACCCAATCATGATCGGCATTCGCCGCGAGCCGATGGAAGGCAATCGCGAGCGGCTTACTATCGATGGCCGAATCTCGTCAATCGACGAAACCAAGTATGGCTGGCTGCTCTCTATTCTGGGTCCGCCCAACCACCGCCGCGTCGCACCGGCGCCGGGCGACATCATCAACATCCAAGCCTCCCTACAAGGCGGCCTGCTGACCGATGCCATCCCACCCCACCAGTTGTTCCTGGGAATCCAAGACACCGAGGCGTTTATCACCCATCGCCCGGACAGCCTGCTGCGGACGATTCAGATTATCGCCTCCGCGCCCGGCTATCTCGGCTCCTGGCCGAAAGCCGGATACCTGGACTGGCTTCCGCTGGAATGGGTCGGCGTCGAACCTGACGTCTTTGGCTACACTCAGCTGCCACTGGGGCTCTGGCGCCGCCAGTGGGACGCGTTCTCAGCACTCTCATTCCAACGAGATGTCCTGGAACGCGCCACACCGGGACTGAAGATCGTCGAAGACCCTACGTCGGCCCAGGTACGCATCCGTGTCGGCGACCTCTCGACCGCCAAGATTCGCAACTGGATCAACCAACTCTATTTCGACCGAGCCAAGCAGACGACCAACGGCAACCTGATGCTGATCCACGCCACCGAGCAACAGTTGGGGATCGAAGCAAAGGATGCGAAGGACGCGATAGAGCGGATCATCGACGCCGAATTGATCTGTACGCTCGGCGGAAAATACGCCCTTGCCGGCGCCGGGTTAGACCAACACTGGATGACCACCTCGCTGGACTCAAGCGGCCAGCCTGTGGAGAAGTTCGACGCGCCGATCATGAGTTGGTTCCGCGGCTTGCAAGCCCACCTCACCCGAGACGGCGACGACGCGATCGTTCGCGGCGAGCTGAT
>CAZWOU010000203.1:0-12295 GCA_964635375.1 uncultured Pirellulaceae bacterium
GGATTCCCGGGAAATCATCGTCGCTTTCGAACGGCGCTGATTCCGCGATTGGCCGGACCCCACGACTATTTCTCCCGCCGATTTGCCTGCCGAGCATCAGGCGGACCTCTTGGAAGAGCTGCTTCGCATCGAAGCCGAATACCGTCGTCGCGCAGGCCTGCCCGTGAGCGCGAACGAATACGCCCGGCGCATGCCGGAGCATATTGAGACCATCAATCGAGCGCTCAAAGACCCGCTAATCGATCCAGGGCCAAGGATCTCAGAAAC
The DNA here is from genome assembly GCA_964635375.1 of uncultured Pirellulaceae bacterium. GTDB lineage: Bacteria > Planctomycetota > Planctomycetia > Pirellulales > Pirellulaceae > CAZMNY01. Next base: position 268 of record CAZWOU010000203.1, read on the forward strand.
GGCAATTGAGGATTCCGCTCCCCCGAAGCAAATCGGGCCGTATCGGTTGCATGAGGTCATTGGCCAAGGCGGGATGGGCATCGTCTATCGTGGCGAGCACGAACAGACCGGCCGCCAGGTTGCCCTCAAAGTGCTCCGCCCAGCAACGGTCTTGGAAGAACGTCCCCCTAGCGAAAGCTTGTCGAGGTTTCTCGGCGAGGCAACTATCGCCTCAAGATTGGAACACCCAAACATCGCACCGGTCTACGAAGTTGGCGAGTTCGAGGGCCAACCCTACTTCGCCATTCGCCTTTTCCCAGATGGCGATCTCGCCAAGGCCAGTCTCACGCGGGCGTGGGACGACAAGGCCATTGCAGAGATTATTGCCGACGTGGCAGACGCCGTTCAGTATGCACACGACCAGCAAGTGATTCACCGAGATATCAAACCAAGCAACATCCTTCTCGATGAAGATCAGAAACCTCATCTGACCGACTTTGGCGTCGCCAAACTGGTCGGCAACACAATGGGTTTGACAACCGAACACAGCATGCTGGGCAGTTTGCCGTACATGTCGCCAGAACAGACTTGCGATTTGGTCGCGGTCGATCAACGGGCGGACGTCTACGGGCTTGGCGCAACGCTCTACTTCTTGCTTACCGGCGCGCCGCCCTTCCCTGTGGCATGGCGACCCATTGAACGTCATCCGTCGGATTAATGAATCGCCACCGCTGCCTGTCAAGCGATCGAATCCAGACGTCAATGTTTGGCTCGAAGCGATCTGTGATAAATGTCTGGCGAAGTCGCCTCAGCGGAGGTACCAAACCGCGACTGCGCTGGCAGCAGACCTGCGCAAGTTTATCGACGGGAAGCCAGTAGAAGCCAGGCGCGTGACGTCGCTTCGTCGGGCAGGAATGTGGATCGCCCGAAACCGCCGCTTCGCGACGCTGCTTGCGTTGATTGTCATTCTGTCCGGCGTGGCAGGCGTAGCCATCAACGATTCGTTTCAACAAGCGGAGCAGACGACCGCAGCGGAAGATCGACTTGAACTGGATAGGTTGATCGGAGCTGGCGACTGGGAAGGCGTGCTCGATTGGGTAGGCAATCTGCCTTTGGAGGTGCGAAGTGAAGTCTTCATGCAGTTGACGGAGTATCAAGCGAATGACGCTCTCGGCCGAACCAAAACGGCCTATGAAATCCTAGACCGATTGCTCAAACGCGACGATCTGAGCAAACGAACGGCGGACGTGTATGCATTGGATGCCTCGCGGTTGCTGTTGAAAGGGAAGTCCAGTGCTGCTCGCGACCTTGCAAAATTGATCGAGACAACGGATCAGGACAGCGTTGCAGCAAACTTTGCTACGGCGTTAACAACCGTACACCCGGGCGACGCGATCCGTGGACTTGAGGCGGTATGGGGCCAGCGACGGCATCCTCTTCATCTCGACGCGGGTCGCTTGCTTCTTTCAAGCTACATCGTGGCAGGGCGGCGCGACGAAGCGGCGATCGTCGCGGAGGTGATGAAAACACTGTACGTCAAGGACTCCGCCCCCTACTTCTGTCAGGCGTGGATCGCCTTTATCGAAAATGACGTCGAACAGGGCGTCGCGATCCTGAAATCCGCGCCGGCAGGCCTAAACGAGAAGGAGCTTGCGCAGCACGTGAGGACCTATGAAGGGTGGCGGCAACTGAACCTTGCCGTTGAGAACTGGATGCAGCCCGTCTCGAACTTCCAGATGCTTCGCCTGTTGGCCCAGTCGATTACGATCGAGCTAGACGAGGCCGATTCGGCAACCGTCGCTTTCCTTCCTTGTTTCGAAACCGTGTACACCAAAGTCATCCTTGCTCTAGGCAAGTGGGCGATTCCGTTTTCACTTGGCCGAAGCAGTGCGATAAGCACAATGCGGGACCTGACCGACTCGTATTCGGAAGGAAGCCTGTTGATGACCTTGGGCGCCATGCACTTCATTCAGTCGGACAAGGCGACCGGCGATGAGAAAGTTCGGCAGTGGCGACTCGCGGCGAATGCGTTCGAACGCGCCCTTGAGGCGCCGGCGGTTGTCCCAGAAGTTCACTGGCAGTCGCGGTATATGTCTGGCGTCTGCAATACTGTCGTCTTCGCCGTGACTGGCGATGTCGAGGCAAAGGCAACCGCGACGAAACGACTGCGAGAATACCGGCGTGAAAAGCCAACTTTCCCAAGGTTGACGCGTTATGTCTTGGTAAGCGGAATCCCGCTGCTCGGCGACTCAGGCCTCGTCGATTCGATTGTTTTGGACTCAATCGATGACCCCAAGCTAGTTAGCCAACTTGTCGAGAAAGCGAAAGAAATCTCTGTGAGAACTCCAAAAATTGCCAAACGAATTCTACGCAACATTCTGAATGCGGATTTGAATCATAAAGCTGCAAAGAGCCTGCTGAAACAAATAGAGGAGACCAGCGGCAGTGAGTGACCCAGCCACAAGCCTGCGAGGTCTGATCGCCCTTACTCGGGAAGGGTGACGCTGATGTCTTTGGCGAGCTCGGCCAAGGTGAGTTGCGAAAGCGCGTGTAGAAACCCCTCCTCCACCGTGGCCAACTTGCGTTGGATCGCACAGCGGCCCATCACGGGGCACTCGTCCTCGAGCGACAAGCCACAGCGAGCCGTTTCAATGCCTTCCAGCAGTTCCACGACATCTCGCACGGAAATCGATTCCGCCGCGCGACCGAGCGAATAACCCCCGGCAATGCCTCGGTGGCTGCGCAGCAGTTTCCCCCGCGCCAATCGTTGAACGACATTGGACAAATAGGTGGTCGACGAAGCGGGCCAAATCGTCAACATCCAGTCCGCCAATTCGGGCAACGTTGCCAAATCGCCGGCTGGTTTTGTCGCTACAAATGCGAGCGCATGGAGACCGTAGCTAAAACGCTGGGAAAAAAACTGACCACTTGCCACTGCTATGCCCCTTGAGGTAGGGGTGTATCACAAAAGTCAACTAACCGGACGTAGCTTCCGCACTTTCGCCCCTCATCATAACTCGCACCGCATAGTCGCGTCAATTGTCTCCTTCTGAGATCGGCGAACCGCGGTTGCCAGCGAGGACGGGCTGCTAGAAGGACAGTAGCAGCTGCCAAATGAACGCATTACCGAGTGCGTCAATATCCTGCCACGTCTTCCGGCAGATTTCCTCGTCGCCCTCAATCGCCCCAATCTCCGCTCGTTTGCTCCGCCAAGCATAGCACTCGCCCGGTTGCAGCTTGTCTTCGGGCGGAGGCGCTAGGAATTCGCCCGGCTTTGCATCCTCGGGCAGTGGCCGCGGCCCGCCGGAAGCCAAGTCGGCTGTGGCGTGGCCCCGCGAGTAGACGCCGTGCTCCAACGTTGTCTCGGTCATCACCCGCATGTTCTCAACCGTCGCGTCGTTCTGGATGATTGCGCTGGCGTCCATAATGTAACCGCCGTCTTGCCCAACGTTTTGGATGAGCTCCAGGCACCGATCGCGAACATCTTGCGGCGAGCCCAGCGAAAGCAAAGTGTTCGGTACGCCGCCGCTCAAACAGAACTTGTCGCCCAGCACCTCTTTCGTTTTGTAAATGTCGCCCTGGTCGAGGTGGTAAACGATGCTGCGATCAGGCAGTTGGGCAAAGGACTCAAGGTGGTGGTCCCAGCTGCCCTCGGCGTAGAACAACGTTTGCAGGCCCTCGGACCAAAGGTCCTGAATGACCGGTTTGAGCGTCGCCCAATAGATATTCTCGAAGATCTTCGGCGAGACGAAAGGAACTCCCCCGCGGTGCATCCAAAGACCGATCGGCACATTGCGATCTGGATCACCGGTTGTCTTGGCGACGTGGGCCAGATGTGGAGCCAGTGCCTCGCAGGCGGCGAGCACTTTTTCGGGGCGTTCGAACAAGTCGTCGACCAAGCCTAGATAACCTCGCATCTTGTCGGCGATGATGTCGAGCGGAGCCTTCAAGATGCCAGCGATGGCCGAAACAGAGCCACACTCTGTTCGCAACCGTTCGACTTGCGGACCGAAGGCGGAGAAGTACTGCATCATTGCCATGCTGGTTTTTACCAACGCCAAGTTGTTCTCGATCGTACAGGGTTCGCCGATCGGACTCAGCGGCGCGGCGACGCGGGGAAGCCAGACGTTGTAGAGGAAACCGGTCGGGTCTTCGATTAGCGCGTCGTACTCATCAGCCTTCATAAACGCGTCGTCTTCCGGCGGTTCCCGGTACTGAAAGCCGGTGTCGGGGGGAATGTCGATTCCGGGGATGGCGTAATACTTCAGACCCATCGACTGGGCCAGCCCCGTCCAGACATAGACCATGTTCGCCACGACCGCATCCCACTCATAGTCGGACGCGCACTTGCAGGCGGCGTCGAACGCATCCTGATAGTTGTGGGCTAACTGCTGGCAGGTGTATCCAGCGTGCACGCCGGTAAACTCAGCGACAAAGGGTCGGATCGGAATCCGGTCCGGCATCTCATTCCGCATCGCTGTGGTGTATCGCGCGAATCGCTCGGCGTACCGAGCCTCCATGTCAAGCGATGAGGTCGGGTTGGCGGTCGTGCTCATAATATAAGTCAGCTCCAAGTCGTAAGTTCCAAGTCACACCAACGAGTTGGCGTACTCGGTCAGCGCGTGAACATTCTCCAACGGCGTGTCGCGAGGAACCTCGCAACCCGCGCCAACGATGAAGCGATCGCCCGCCTGACGATGACACTCAGTGATCGATTCGACGACGGACGCGACGTCGGCGTTGCGGAGGGCTCTGACGGGGTCGATGTTGCCCAGCAGGGCCTGGTCGGGACCCATCGCCTCCCGAGCCGCATCCACGGGTGTGAAGTAATCCAGGTCGACAATCTCGCAGCCCAGGCGGCCCATCCCTTTGACGATCGAGCTTGTGTTGCCGCAAATGTGCAGTCGAACCGCGGCGCCCATGGCGTGGATTCCGTCGACCAGCTTCTTCTCATAGGGCCAAACAAACTCGTCGTAAAACTTTGGACCGATCAAGGACGCAGCAGCGTCGCCGATGCCGATGATGTCCGCGCCCGCATCGACCTGAGCTTGCGCGTAGCCCAACGCGAGTTCCAAAGTGAAGTCGAACAGTTGTCGGACAAATGCGGGATCGTCGTAGAAATCGAGCATCAGCGTGTTGATGCCTCGCAGGTCGGCGCCCTCGGCGCACGGTCCTTCGACCCAGCCCATAATCGCCTTCTCTTTGCCAACCCGCTCTTGCATTAATTCGAGCGCCCTGATGGCTGTGTGCATCCTACCTCCGCCAAGCGGGTCCGGAATCTCCAGGCCCGACAGAGTCTCCTTGTCCGCCAACAATGCATCGCTCTCGATGATCGCGGCTGGCTGGTCTTCGTAGTATTCGATGCGAGCTCCGCAGTCCGCAGCTTCCCGAGCTGGATCGGACATGTTGCAGACGATGTCAAAATCGAATCGCTTCGCAGTTTGAATCTGGGCCTCAGCCAAGACTCGAGAATCCTTCACGTACTCACCATATTTGACGCCGATCTGATCGGCGCAGAACATCATGACAACTGGCATCACCGGCAGCCGGTCAACCGGTTCACCCGCCAAGAACCCAAGAACTCGCTCGCGACTATTCATCAGCTAATTTGTGTCCATAGTGAATTGACCTAAACAGCACCCGCGCTACGAACTATAGCAAGTTGAACACGCCGAGCCAAACTGGGCCAGCCATCAAAGGCGGGCGTCTTTTGCCAATACCGGACCGCGATTTCGGCAGATTTGCCAAATTACCCACTAAACTAGATTGTGGTTGTTTTGACGGCGGATTCGGTGGATGCTCAACTGGTGGACGGTTCTTGCCAAAGGGACCTCCGCCGCACAGCGCGAACTTGGCTTGCCATAACTTGGTTTGCCACATTGGAGTTTGACGAGGAGATCAGCAGAGATGAACTACCCACACCTCATTGTGTTGCTCCTGGCTGGCGCTGCGCCCGCGCCTGCGGACCCATCGTGGTATGTACGGCAGGATACATGGTCTGAAACGATGATTCAGTCTCGCGAAGCTCTGATGAGCGACGAGATGAACCAGGCGGCGCGCGCCGGCGCCACTGTTGCGCCTCGGCTGGGACCGTGGTCTAGCCTGGGCCCGATGTCGAATTCCGCCAACACCGCCGAGTTGGAGACTCGCATCCTCAACGAGTTGAAACCCAATGTCGCCGCGACGTACTCCGCTGGGCCTCAAGGCGCCAAACGGCGATGGGTGCTTCATCCCGAGTACCGAGACGGTTGGATTCACAAACTGCACTCGGGGAAGCACGTGGCCTATCTGCGCCGCAACGTGGCGACATCGGTTGCCCAGAGCTATCCCATTTTCCTGGATTCCATAGGGGCGATCACCGTCTGGCTCAACGGAGAACAAGTGGCGGCAAAACGAAACGGGCGGATCGCCTACAACTTGGGAACCGGCGACGTGCAGGTGAAGCCGGCGCCGGTTCAACTTAAATTGCGGGCGGGCGATAACGACCTTCTGTTGAAGATCGAGCTCGCCCCGTCGCCTCGTCGCCGCGACGACCACGATCCCTGGCGCAAATACACGCTTGAGGCCAGACGACCGTGGGGAACGGTCTTCAACGGTTACTCAACACGCAGTGGACCGGCGCTAGATTACGAGAAGCTCGTGCACCGCGAAGTCTCGAATTTCTATTGTTCTACCGCCGAAACTTTGGGGCCAGCAGCAGACGCGGGCACACGCAATCGTGAACTGCTGTGGCGCCTTCTGCTCCGCGATTTTGCGAACCAGACCTCTCGCCGAGAGATGAACAAAGAACGCAAACAGGGTCTTTGGGTGTGGGACTGGGCGGTTGGCGACGCGCGCGAACTGGCCAATCGCTATGCGGAATCCATCCGTCACACCGAACAACGCGTCGTCAGCCGCACACTGGCGTCAACGGTAAACGAGCATGCGAATATTCAGCCCATCCGAGCTCACTATCATCGCGCCAAGTCTGCCGAGCTGGGCGACCGTCTTGTCGGCAACGCCGAGTCTCGAAAGACGTTGATCCACCAGATCGCATCACTTCGTCTGGCGGTCAATGATCTGATTGCAACGCATGGGCCGGCCTACGCAAGCGGGGCGAAGTTCCTCGCCCGACTGGCGGCTGTCGAGAAACTCGCCGCAAGAGCCGCCTCCGAACAGGACGGCAATTTGTTTGCCGAGGCGAACGAACGGCTAGAATCGCTTCGCCGCGACGCGCTATTAGCGAATCCCTTGCTGGACTTCGAGCAACTCCTGCTTGTCAAACGCCGAGCCAATCCGTTCGTCGCCGATCTGCCGATGAACTGGGCCAACAACTCCAGTCTCTCCGCCTTCGAACATGACAACGAGCTCGCCGTGCTGTCGGACCTGGTTACGACTGGCGAGTTGACGACGCTGTTCAAGCCGGATGATGGCAAGTTTGTCGGCGACGTCAATCTTCATTTCAACGGGGACCGGTTGTTGTTTTCGATGCCAGGCAGCCACGAGCGCTGGCAGGTTTTCGAGATTCGCACCGATGGCGGCGGGCTGCGTCAAGTGACGCGAGGAGATCAGGACGACGTAGATAACTTCGATGCCTGCTACCTGCCCAATGGAAAAGTGATCTTCTGCAGCACCGCTGTGTTCGCCGGCGTTCCCTGTGTGCGGGGACGCGATCATGTGGGCGTGCTGTTTGTGATGGACGAAAACGGCGACAACATTCGACAACTCGGCTTCGAGCAGGATCAGGATTACTACCCAACCGTGCTGAACGATGGGCGCGTGCTTTACACGCGTTGGGAATACACGGACATTCCCCACTTTTTCAGTCGTTTGCTGTTCAGCATGAACCCCGACGGGACGGATCAGAAATCGTACTACGGCAGCAACTCCTACTGGCCCAATAGCATCTTCTACGCTCAGCCAGTTCCCAACCATCCAACCCAGGTCGTCGGCGTCGTCAGTGGGCATCACGCTCAACGACGCAGCGGCGAACTGGTGCTGTTCGACCCAGCTCGAGGGCAGCATGAAGCCAGCGGCGTCGTGCAGAGAATTCCCGGACGGGGCCACACGGTCGAGCCGATTATCAACGATCGGTTGGTTGTCGGATCGTGGCCAAAGTTTCTGCACCCGTTCCCGTTGAGCGAGAAGCACTTCTTGGTTTCCTGTCGCATGAGCGAAGAGTCTCGTTGGGCCGTCTATTTGGTCGATGTCTTCGATAACATGTTGCTTCTGTATGAGGACGAAAATCACGACTTGCTTGAGCCCGTCCCCGTTCGATCGCGACCGCGACCGCCCGTCATCCCCGACCGCGTCGATCGGAAACGTCAAGACGCCACGATCAACCTGGGCGACATCTACGCCGGACCAGGATTGCAGGGCGTGCCTCGCGGCGTCGTCAAGAATCTGCGAGTGATCGCCTATCACTACGCCTATCAAAATATGGCCGATGATTCGCGCGCGATCGGAGTCGATTCGTCGTGGGATACGGTCAAGATGGTGCTCGGCACGGTGCCGGTTCACGAAGACGGCTCGGCCATGTTTCGAGTTCCGGCGAACACGCCAATTACGGTGCAGCCGTTGGACCGCCAGGGCAAGGCAGTGCAATTGATGCGGAGCTGGATGACAGCCATGCCCGGCGAAACGCTGTCGTGCGTCGGTTGCCACGCGCCCTCGAACACGGCGCCATCGGCCCGATATACGCTGGCCGCACAGCGGGGGCCGTCCGCAATAAAAGCCTGGTACGGTCCAGCTCGAGGCTTCAGCTTCCAGCGGGAAGTTCAACCTGTTCTGGATAAGTACTGCGTGAGCTGCCATAACGGCTCCCCGCGTTCCAAGGGCGAAGCCGTCTTCGATTTGACGACGAAGGAAAGTTCCGATCCGCGGGGCTTCAGTCCGTCGTACTTGGAACTGCATCGGTTCGTGCGGCGTCCCGGCGCCGAAGCTGACTACCACTTGTTGCCCGCCGCGGAATATCACGCCGATGTTTCCGAGCTAGTGCAGCTGCTCCAGAAGGGGCATCACAACGTTCAGCTCGATCGAGAGGCCTGGGATCGGTTGATCACTTGGATTGATTTGAATGTCCCCTTTCACGGCACCTGGCACGAAGCTCAAGGAGAAGAACGGGTCGGCGACCAGAATTCGAGACGACAAGAATTGCGGCGGCTCTACGCTGGTCTCCAAGACGATCCAGAGATTGTCATCCCAATCAAACTCGACGCGATCGAGCCCCTCGCGCCGAAGCCAGTGGTTCGAGAAAAGACCCCTGTTATCGAGGTCCCTGGTTGGCCTTTCGACGCAGCGGAAGCCAAGCGGCGGCAAGGGGCCGGCGAACTCGCCATCACCCGAACCGTCGATCTGGGCGATGGTGTCGCATTGCAGCTCACTCGTATTCCCGCGGGGGAATTTGTGATGGGTGATCGCCAAGCCGGCGAACGACCTCGCCGCGAGCGGATTGCCAATCCGTTCTGGATCGGCAAGTTCGAAGTGACGAACAAGCAGTTCGCCAAGTTCGATCCGGCCCACGACAGTCGTTACATCAGGACGCACGGAATCGTCTCGACGCGCGGGTACGCAGTCAATCTGCCGGAGCAGCCCGTCGTACGGGTCTCCTGGAGCCAAGCGCAGGAGTTCTGCCAGTGGCTTTCGGACCAGACCGGTGAGAAGTTCACGCTTCCGACAGAAGCCATGTGGGAATACTGTTGTCGAGCGGGGACCGCGACGCCGCTCGCTTACGGTAATCTCGACACCGATTTTTCGGCCGACGCGAACCTCGCTGACCAACAGGTCCAGCACCTTCGCGACTACAGCCATAGCTCGAAACTCGCCTGGATGCCCAGAGACAGTCGCTACGACGACGGGGCGATGGTCACCTCGCCGGTCGGCAGCTATCGCGCGAACGCATGGGGCCTGTTCGACATGCACGGAAACGTCGCCGAATGGACGCGGAGCGCCTACGCGTCGAAGCACCCTGGCGCCATAGACCTTCCAACCGACGGCAAGATGGTAACCCGAGGCGGATCTTGGCGCGACCGTCCTCTCCGCAGTCGCTCCGCCTTTCGGCTCGGCTACCCCAAATGGCGAAGGGTCTACAACGTCGGTTTCCGGGTTGTTGTTGAGAGCCCCAAGTCACGGGAATGAGCACGTTGCCCCTACACTGGCTGCTCATCGCCGCATGTTGCAGCCCTGCAGATCACAGCGATCACAAGGCGTCCCAAACTGCTTGATCTCCGTTACTGGACCCAACCCGATCAATCCTGAAACCGATTTTAGAGGTCGCATCAAGCACTCAGCGGTTAAGGTCACGCCGATGTTTTGTTGATCGAACAGGGAGAACAGTGTGCCTTGCTCGCTCAGAGACATCCCGCAATAACCTGGACTGTAGGGCAGGGTGGGGCCATAGCCAGACAGTTCAACAAGCGCCCGTAACTCATCGCCGACCGCCGCTTCGGCCGCCTCCGCTCGCTCGGCTCCGACGGCACTGACGATCATCGCCGCCAAGTCATCTCGCGCATCGCTCAGCTCGCTCGCGAGCCGCACAATGTCAGGTCCGGCCGTGGCTATGAATGCGGCCACGCTCCTTGATGGGCTGAGGAACTCGCCGATGGCGCCGCGAAACTCGACAGCCCCATCCGCAGTCTTCAGACGCAGTCGGCGTTGGTCCTTTTCAACCACAGGTAGAACCACATAGATGGCGCGCGGCGCCGCAAGTTGGTTGGCTTCGTCGATCCAACGATCGAGAATGCTCACGATTTGAGGATTTGGAGAAGCCTCCGCCGGGTAGCCGAGGTAACGCATGATCTCGCCACGGTCGACGGGCCCATCCACTTGCTCGATGATTCGAGGCGGTTGTTCGAACAGCAGATTCGCGGGCGGTTGCATCACGATGAAGCCCAAGATCTCTAGTACTTGATGTTCGCGGATCGACGCCGATCACGTCGTTGTCACTTGTCGTTTGACCGATGCTGCCGGGAACGCGAGTCGATCAACGCAAGTTCAGATTACATCGCCCGATGGGCGGATTCAAGGCAACGGTTGCACACCAGATCGACGGCCTCGAGGGCCTAACCGGTTGGTTTCAGAGGCCATATTGTGCTCGGGAAAAACTGCCTGACGAGCTAGTTGTTAAGCCCTAAGAAAACCACAATAATGGGAGTCTAGTATAGTTGGTTCTCAATTCGCCGCCGAACTCCTCGGAGCGCAATACAGGCAGCTTCAAGCCTCGGGTCGCGAGGCCCACTGCCGGTTCTGGATTCCGCTGCGGTTACCATGGGATGCCCAAATGAAACGTCCAATCCTAAGTCTGCTGTTTCTCCTGGCGACCGCCATGGCGACTCAGGCGGCGCCGCCTGAGGTGGACCGCCCGTCAAAACGAAAAGCTCCCCCCGGCAAGTCGCTCTTCAACGGGAAGGACCTGGCGGGCTGGAAGGCGGAAGGCGCGGCGCGATGGGCGGTCAAGGATGGTCTCCTGATCGGCCGGCAGGGCCCAAATAACGAATCTGGCGACCTGTTTACGGAGAAGTCGTACAAGGACTTTGAGCTGAGCGTCACGTTCAAGGTGGAGTGGCCCGCAAACACGGGTATCTGGTATCGCTATCAATCCGCCAAACAAGCTTTCCAGGCGGACATTCTCGAATACAAGAAGCCGTTTGCCTTGACCGGAAGTCTCTACTGCCCTGGCAAGTTGTTTTTGGCGGTCAACACGGATGCGGCGTTGGTCAAACGTGAGGGATGGAATACCATGGTCATCCGAGCCGAGGGAAACCGACACGTCGTCCTTCTCAATGGCAAGAAGGTCGCCGATGTGGAGGATGACACTTCTGATCACGGTCGCATCGGATTTCAAGTCCACGCCGGCCCCCAATTCAAGAAAATGCGTGTCCTGATCAAGGCCGTACAGATTCGCCAACTTTGACAACTTGCCATCGCTTGTGCCCTTTGGGGCGAGAAAACGCATGAGGCCCGAGATCTGCCGCCAACGTTTACATTTCTTTGACACAGCGATTACCTTTTCGGTACTCCCACCTCAAGCCAGCCTGTTAAACTGCAGTTTCGTGCATTGCCTCGGCGCCGT
>CAZWOU010000204.1:0-12146 GCA_964635375.1 uncultured Pirellulaceae bacterium
CGCTCCTTGGTCCGAGTAGCGATCAAGGATGCGCAGCAAGACCATGCTAGGGGGGACCTCGGGAGCTAGCGTCTTGAGCCGGCAGTCCGTTTGCAGATACCCGGGCTCCAGGTCGCCAAACGCACCGGCCGCTCGCGAGCGGGCAAACGACATTTGCTTTTCGGCCGCTGGGTCGCATCGCCAAATAGATGAACAACGAATCTGCCCATCGATGCGATACGTGACGAATCGATCGAGCGTGAATCCACTCAGGTTATTCTGGCGTTCAACATCTTCTGCATAGGGCGTGTCGACGAAGACCTGCGGAGCCTGGTCCGAATTGCCCGCCTTCCTCCAGAGCCCGGCAAATCGCAAAGAACCTGAGACCTCGCGCACATCGAGGTCGACTAGGAACAGGCCGTCATTCGCCAATGAATCGACGAGGCTGCGAAGCTCATCCGCGCCAAGCTCTGTCTTCCACTGGCACTTCGCAGACCCCGTATTCCAAGTCAGCGCGAAATGCGGTTGGCCGCGCAAGTCAAAGACGCGAAGCGAGGTCAAGGTCTGATTCGCGGCAAGAAGTTCATTCGCCACTTCGTCGAGGCGATCCAACGGCGCCTGCAAGATAACGCCCCCGGCCTCGTTCGCCGCGCCGCCAAACTCCTGGACGAACGGGGCGATGCCGTCCGGGGGAGGCGCCGAACTGTTATCGGCGTTCGCCAGTGCATCATATTCGCGGCGAAGAGCCGACGTTCCCGCCTTGCCCAGGCGGCGCAGCCGGCCTAAGAGCGGCGCCAGTTGCCGAGCGTCCACGAGACTTACACCCAGAGCCAATGCTGCGGGCTAGTCCTCCGCATAAATCGACGTCAACTCAATCGCGTTGTCCACTCGTTGCCCGCTCACGGCCGGAAGCGATCCGTCTTGCTTCAAGATGGCCAGCGTTTGCGGCAAGATGTGCTCGCGAATAGGCTTGAATTGCTCAGCCCAATCAACCAGCTGAAACGGTCGAAGTTGGCTGAGATCCTCAGTAACTTTTGGGGACGCCGTGATCCAGCGTTTATTCTCCGGCTGTGTCGCCGCCAATACGGCCGCCGCCGCCAGCCGTTGGCGAGAACTGGCGGACGGATTGGCAACCGTCGCCCAAAGCGGATCTAGACGGGACGCCTCAAGCGACGGAAAGAACGACGCGACCACCGTTAGCTCCTCCGGCGCTAGCGACTGTAAATCATCCATCGCTCGGCTGGCGAACTCAGCATCGTCGCTGCTCAGAGCTAGCGCCACATGTAACTTCTGCCTCAAGATCTGAGCCTTCCCCTCGGCGTCGTCCGGCGGGCTCTCGTTCGCCATCGCCGCCCATTTATCCTGTAGCAAAGGCGATACCCAGCGCCACTTGGGCTTCATCAAGGCAACAATCTCGCCAACTGCCATCGTGTCTTCGTTGAGGAGTCGATCTCGCAGCAGGACAGCCTGGGTCCTCCCGTTCCAGTCGTAACCGACCATGCACAAGACAATCGATAACGAGATCACGACGCCACTTCGGACGCCGATCCGAGTCTCGGCGGTTCGCATCATCTTCCTGTGCGGCGGCGTCCAATCTTTGGTCTGAGTCCAAAACCGTATGGACAACCACTCCCACACTGTTGGCAAACGACGTGACTCCGGTTTCGCGTTCCAGCTTTCGCTCAGTTCATTCAATCTCAGACGGACTCGCCCCGGCCGCGTCGCCCGCTCGGACGCCGTCAACCAACTTCGGATCGTGGGCACTAAGTAGTCGTGAGTCAGTTGGTAAGCCGGCTCCCGGTTAGCCGGCACAGACTCGGCGCTTTGGCTGGAATCTCCCCCCGAAGGCGTGATCAATCGCAACTCGCTGTCCAGCAACCCGAGCACTCGGTCCAGCGAATCAGGTCTGGCAATTGGAGAAAAATGTTGGATCAACTCGGAGCGAGTCTTGGCGGTACCCTTGATCACCGCATCCTCGTCTGGAAGCAGGAGGCCCAGTAGTTTCGCCGTCAATTCCGATTGAGAACGCAAGAACGGATGGGCGCTGGCGCCCGTCAGTTTCTCGTCCAAGAAGGCGACCCCGATCCCGCGCATGCCTCCGTATTCCCGCAGAGTCGGCATCGTCCAGGGCTTGTCTTTCACCATATCGGCGAATAAGGCGAGTTGAATCGGGTAGATCCGGCTCGACTCGGCCAACCCTTCCACGACCGCACTCAAGAACCGCTCTTGTTCGCGGGGCACTGTTTCGGAGATCGCGCCGTAAGCTCGGCCAAACGCCAGCAAGACCTTGCGCGCGTGTTCTTTGCCGAACAGATCGACAGCTGCAAAATTGCGAGTTTGCGATAGAGGCTCCTCAATCTGGTCCATGAAGTTGGCGGCATCCAAAGTGAAGTCGTCGCGGATTAGCAGCAGTGTTTGAAGCCGTGTCCCGTTGCACTGCCGCAGCGCATCAGCCAACTCGCTCGACGCTTCCGCTCGATGGTGGTTCAGCCACTGTTCAAATTGATCGAAGACCAGCAACAATTTGCTGCCCGATTGGAGGGCTCGACTTCTCCGCACGGCGACGAGAGCGTCGTGCAGCGAGCGGGCCCCTTGGAGCGTGGGAACGCGTTTCTTGATCCGCTTAAGAAGCTGCCGTTCCATGTTCGCTGCTCGGGTGTCCGCCCAAACCGGTATGACATCATCATTGAGATGAGGAATAATCCCAGCCCACACCAGAGACGACTTGCCGCTTCCGCTAGGTCCTAGGATGACTCCAACACCAAATGACTGGCCCGGCTCAGTCTCTTCAATCTTGGCTTTCCAAAAACGGACGCTCTCGGGGAGGCCGTCGCGATCGGTCGGGCCTGGCAACAGCCGCAAGAAGAAATCGGCGTCGCCTGACTCATAAGCTCGCAATCCGCGAGGGATGACTGCTGCTTCATTCTGACTGGGTGATGCCGACTGAGGCGCTGAATCCGATGAACCGGTGGGGGCAATGGGCTGCGGCTTTTGCGTCGCTGCCTCTTCCCAAAGTTCAATCTCCTCGGCCATGTCTCCCGCCGAGTTGTATCGGTCGGTCACGCGTTTCGACAACGCGCGCAGGCAGATGCGTTCCAACTCACGAGGAATCTTGCGATCGATCTGCCGTGGTGGTCTCACTTCCACGCCTTTGATCAACTCCAACAGAGCGGGAATCGACGCCGCGTTGAAGGGGCGACTGCCAGTGAGCAGCTGATAGAACACAGCGCCCAGGCTGTAAATGTCGCTGCGGCCGTCGACCCGATGACCTTCCCGCCTCGCTTGCTCCGGACTCATGTAGGCGGGCGTCCCCACGAACGTCGACCCTTTTCCCTTTTCCCATTTCCGCTCCGCCAATCGCCAAGCCAAAGTCGACTAAAATCGGGCGGCCATCCGCAGATATGAGAATGTTGCCCGGCTTCACGTCACGGTGGAAGACACCCTTTGCGTGCGCGTAGTCGAGCGCCTCAGCAACTTGAGCCACGATTCTCGCCGCGTCTTTGGTTGTTACGCGATGATTGCGCTGATGCTGAGCAAGGTCATGGCCCTCAATGTACTTGGACACCACATAGGGAGAACCTTCCTCCGTGTGACCCAAGTCGTAGACAGGGACGATCCCCGGATGATCCAACTTGGCCAAGAAACGCGCTTCCGCCAAGTCGACATCGGCCCCTTTGCCGGTTCGTGAAACACGCCTCGCCACCTTGATCGCAACGGTTCGCTCTAGCTGGTCATCCGTGGCCTTGTAGACCACCCCGAATCCACCCGACCCCAAGGTTGATTCGACACGGTAGCGCCCAAGCGTGGCTGGCCGAACCACCACTTTGGGGGCCTCACCGCTCTGATCCGTGGTGACGTCGAGATCGGGATCGGGATGAGTGCGGCTGCTAGGCTTGCCGGAACTCGCGCCCTTTCCTGGCTCGCCCTTTCCCGCGTTCGCGGCCCCGCTTTCCACAACCAATATCGCCCGTTCGAGACATCGGCCCAATTGGCCCGACCGCGATGGACTCCGTGCGACGAGTTGTTCGAGCGAGATGGTCTCGCCTTGGCCGATCAGTTGGCGAATCTCGCCTGTAACCGCTGCTTCCCAATCAGAATCACCCGGCTCTTCGCCGTCACCTGGCGAGCTCTGCAATAGTTCAGAGAGTTTCTTGTGCGGATCTGGGTCCATGCGATTCCAAACTCGTTGCGATGGTGGCCGGTTTCTGCGGCATCTCGCTGTTGCCCAATACGCAGCCAGCGACTCGCCTGCCAATGAGCCGAAAGCTCGATCCAAATAGGTTAGCGAGCGCCAAGCCCAAATGAAAGCGAACGCAAAGGTCCTCCCCGATAGCCGTGTGAGAGCTGGGAATGCTCATGATCAATCAAATGCGGCAGCTGATCGGCAAATCCGCCCGATTCGCGGCTCCCCGCGAATCAGCCAGGTCGCCAAATGCGGCTCAAGCGGTTCAGGAATGTTGTCCGATGAAAGTGAATGAGGGCGGTTTGCGCAAAGCGAAGAATCTCAACTCATTTCAGAATTCTCAATTCATTCATTCGCTCCTCGGGCAGGTACAAGGATGTACGCAAGAGGAATTGTATTGCTGTTGGTCTTGACGGCTCTGCCGCCCAACGCCACCCGCGCGCAATCCAATACCGCCGGGGACCAGTACCAGCTTGCCGCGGAACACTACAATCACCAGCGATGGCGACTCGCAGCGACTGAGTTCGATGCCTTCCTGCGAGACTACGCCTCTCATCGCCTGGTTCCCTCAGCTCGATTCTTTCGGGCTGAATCACGTCTTCAGACAAACGACAAACTGGGCGCTCTGGAAGATTACCGACTCTATCTCAAGTCGGGCGACGGCGCCTACGCCAGCGTAGCTCAGTTTCGCGCGGGCGAAACCGCTTTCTTGCTCGAACAAGCTGAGCCGGCGACCCAACACCTTCAGACCTACATCAATCAAAATCCGCGAGGTGAGATGCTGGGTTACGCCTTGACGTATCTCGGCAAACTGGCCCTAGCCCGTCGCGACGCCGTGACCGCCGAACGGCGATTTGGCGAAGCGCTGCGGCGGTTCGCGAATCAGCCGTTTGCCGATGAGTGTCGTTTCGGTTTGGCCAAGGCCTACCTCGCCCTGGGGAACTTCGACGACGCCAAACGCTTTTTTACCTTCCTGGAAAAATCACGTCGTTTCGGCGAACTCTCGCAACTCCAACTCGCAGTGATCCAAATGGAAACGGATCAGGACTCTGCGGCCCAGAGGTTTCTCGATCTAAGAGCGAGCACGAGCGACCAAACCATTGCGACACAGGCCGCCTACTGGCTCGGCATGCTGGCCCACCGAAAGGGCGAATGGAGCGAGTCCGCTCGGCTGCTCACGTCCTTGAATCTGGGCAACACGCTCGGGCCATCCGCCGCCTTCGCGGCCGCCGAGTCGCTCAAGCAAATGGGAGACCTCGACGGCGCCAGGACGCAGCTGCGGCGTGTGATCGAGTCCTGGCCGTCGAGCGGGTGGGGAGACGACGCCACGCAACTGCTCGTCTCCATCGAAGCGGAGCAGAAAAAGTACGCCGAACTCGACAAGCTCGTCGCGGCCTTCACTAATCAATACGAGGACAGCCAGCTTCTCCCCGAAGTGGCGAGGATCTATGGCCGAGCGTTACTCGAGCAAAACCGACTGGCAGAAGCCGCCACAGCGTTCGAGACAACAACGCCGGAACAGCGTTCGTCTTCGGATTGGTATCATATCGGCCTCGTCCGCTTGTCCCGGCAAGAGTTTAAGTCGGCCTTGGTCGCCTTGGACCGTGTTGCCCTGTCGGAAGCCGATACGGACGAAGCCGATACGAGCGAAGCCGACGCCGGCGAGAGACCATCGAGCAAGCTTCGTGTCGCAACCGCTTTGGCCCAAGCAACGGCCCTGGTTCGCTTGGAGCAATATCAATTGGCGACGCCGCGTTTGCGGGAATTCCTCGCGTTGCAACCGGAAGGGCCCGATGCAGACCGCTGTCGAGCCCAGTTGGCCGTGGCTCTGGCCACCCAGCAGAAGTGGGACGAGGCCAAGTCGGTTTATGACTTCCTCTCACAAGCACAGGGCACGGGCTCCGAATTCTGGTCGACGACACACTATCTGGCTGACGCCGCGGCTGCGCGAAACGACGCCGTTTGGTCGAGCAAGCTCTATCGAAACCTCGCCGACAATGGCCCCACCAAACCATTCCAAGCCGCCGGACTCGCTGGACTGGCCTGGCTCGAAATCGAAGGTGATTCAGACAATATCTCGGACGCTTCGATCAACCGACTACTCGAGGATCACGCGGATAGCCGACTGGCGCCGCGGACCACGCTGGCCCATGCCCGAGCTCTCAAGTCAAGAAAACGCAGCGACGAGGCCATTGCGGCCTACACCAAGGTGATCGACCGATTCGCCGAGTCGCCTGAAGCCCCGGCGGCCTTGCTGGAAGTCTCAGAAATCCTCAGTGGCATGGGCCGCCACAGCGAAGCGCGCAGCCACCTCGAGCAACTCACATCGCAACACCCAAAGTTCGCCAAGTTGGCGACGGCCCATTACCTGCTCGCTTGGGTCTACGCCGATCTTGGCGAGGCGCAAGAATCGACGCGTAAGTTCAAGCAGATCGTCGACGAATTCCCAGCGAGCCATTTGTGGTCGGACGCCGCCTACCGTCTGGCCGAACAGGCCGCCGCCGCCGAACAGTTCGCCAAGGTGGAGGCGATCGCCTCGACCATTACCGAACGTAATTTGGATTCTCGAACAACCGCCCATGCTTGGTACCTGCGAGGCCAGGTCGCCGCCAAGCTGAAGCGTTGGGAGGATGTCGAATCATACATGCAAAGCGCGTTAGATCTATCTTACGCCAATGACTTGTATCTCCCCGCGCGTTATTGGCGGGCGGAGTCACTTTATCGGCAGCGGCGGTACGAACAGGCCAGCGCCGAGTTCGATGCACTCATTCGGCTCACATCAGGTCGCCACGACACGTGGCTCGGCATGCTTCCGCTTCGCCGAGCACAAGTCATGGCCCACGCCAAGCGGTGGCGAGAAGCCTTTGATCTCGCACAGACTATTCGCGAGAACTTTCCGGATTTCAGCCAACTGCATGAAGTCGATTACTTGATGGGGCGATGCCAGGGAAGTTGGGCCGACTTCGTCAGCGCCCGTGATTCCTACCGCCGCGTGGTTCAGTCGACCTCGGCCGCCGGCACGGAAACCGCCTCAATGGCCCAATGGATGATTGGCGAAACCTACTTCCTGCAAGGCAACTACGCTGATGCAATTCGCGCTTACCATCGAGTAAGACGTTTCCCCAGATGGCAGGCAGCCGCCTTGTTGCAAGCCGCCAAAGGACACCTCGCGTTGAGACAACACGCAGAAGCCGCCCAATTGCTCGATCAGCTACTCAGCGATTTCCCCGATAGCCCGTTTGCCGACGACGCGAGGGCTCGGCGAGCCACTTTACGCGTTTCCACCGCGCCCCCCTAACGACCAAGCACCCCGCCGCACGGCCAATCGGCCGACCGCTATAGACAATCAGGGATTGCCCGCATCGCAGCCAGCGACATCCGTCGCGGACCAACAACCACATCTGTTTCATTCAGAAGCGAACCAAGGAGACTCAACGTGTTTCAGGCACTGCGAAGCTCGTTAACTCGATCGGCTATCGCCGTCACGATCGCCTTGGCGACCGCCAGCCCCGCGCTCGCTCAAGACACCCGAACTCAGGCCACGGTCCCGAGCGAAACGACGAACAGTCCGGCCGTCGACGCGTCACTGGCGGCGTTGTCGCCGGCGGCAACTGTCTCACCGGTCGCAGGCGAGGACCCAATCCCCACCAAGAACCTGTGGGAAGTCATCCGCGATGGCGGCCCTCTCATGCTGCCCATCGCCTTGTGTTCCTTCCTGCTCCTGGTCTTTGTGTTTGAACGAGCCATAAGTTTGCGCCGAGGCCGCGTTATTCCCGGCCCTTTCGTACGCCGATTTCTTCAACAGCTCAATGAACGCCAGTTGAGTCGCGAAGAGGCGTTGGAACTATGCGAACGGAACCAGAGTCCGGTTGCCGAGGTGTTTGCGGCAGCTGTGAAGAAATGGGGGCGCTCGTCCGTCGAGGTCGAGCAGGCCATTCTAGATCAGGGTGAGCGAACGACGAACAACTTGCGGCGATACTTAAGGCTGTTCAATGTGATCTCCACCATATCGCCGCTGATGGGACTGCTGGGCACCGTGCTCGGTATGATCCGCGCGTTCAACGCAATCGCAACCGCCGACGCGATGGGCAGGCCTGAGTTGCTCGCAGGCGGCATCAGCCAAGCTCTGTTGACCACGGCAGCCGGGCTAAGCGTCGCCATTCCCGCCTTCATCGCCTATATGTTTTTCGTCAGCCGCGTCGACCGCATGATCATGGATATCGATTCACTGGGACAAGAGTTAGTTTCGCTGATCTCGGCGGACGCTTGGTCTGGTGAATCCGACCCGAGTTCAAAGAGCAAAGCAAACCGTAAGAAAGCCGCCTAGCCCTAAACAGAGCAGGGTCCGTAAGCGGACCTGTTGGCTCTCTTTGATTGACAAGCGTTCTGGCGGCCACGGAGTCGAAGCAATGCCACTGAAAACCAACCTGGACGAACAGCCGACGCTGAACCTGACGCCGATGATCGATATCGTCTTCCTGTTAATTATTTTCTTCATGGCCGGCACGCAATTCACACAATTGGAACGAAAGATCGCTCTGCAGGTCCCCGAAGTCAGCAGCAATGATGCGTTGTCTCCCGCACCAGACAAGCGACTCATCAACGTCTTTGAGGACGGGCGAATCGAACTCGATCACAACTTCGTTTCCGCCGCGGAGTTGACAGCAAGGCTTCGCGCCGCTCGCGCTCAATACGCCGACCTGGGCGTTGTCGTTCGCGGCGATGCGGACGCCCGACACCAAAACGTTACCGAAGTGCTCAATGCCTGCCGCGCCGCTGGCGTCGGCAAACTGGGCGTTTCCGTCCGTGTTGCGAGAAAGCCCTCGCGAGTCACGAACTAGTCCTTCCTGTAGACACCGTTGTTACCGCAAATCGACCGACTGGAGCGTTTGGTTCCATGCTCATTGGCGTCACTCTAATCGACCTTTCCAGCGTGCAGTCGCTTGGCGTACTGCTTTGGGTCGGCCTCGGCGCACTGACGATCTCTCTGCTGATTCTGATGCGGACGCGCTGGGGGCATGCTCGGCCGATATCGAAGTGTGTCGCCCTGTCGGTGTTTGCACACTTCTTGCTCTTCGGCTACGCCTACGCGACACGGCTAATTCTCGAAGCGCCGCCGCGAGAGGACATTATCGAGTTCACTTTTTCGCCGCCAGCTGACAAAGACATCGAGCCGTGGCCCGAAACCGAACGCGCCCCTTGGGATCAACTGGCGGTCGAAAGCCAAGTCGAACCCGGGGTTTCCCTCACTCAACCCGATTTGGCAATCACTCAACCTCCTACGCCATTCGAGCGAGAGGAACCGCTTGCTGCAGACATACTTCGCAAATCCGCGTTGCCTGTCGTTGCCGATTCGGTGGTCATTAATCGCCCGCCGGTCGCCTCCCCGGCAATGCCTGAACCGGTCCAAGAAAATACGCTGGCGCCGCTGGGCCTTACGCCCGAACGTCCGGGAGCCCCCGACACAAAGATCGCCGAGCAGGTCGCTGAGCAGGCCCCAAGACCCGATACGCCTCGACCCGAACGCATTAGGCGGCCGACCGATGTTGTGGACCAACAGGTGCAGGTCAAGCGTTCGCCGGAACAACATCCCGAGTCGATGCTCGATGTCGCGTCCCAGCTTCAGCATCTGCTGGACAATCCGATCGAAACTGAACAGGCCGAAGCCGTTCACGACCCATTGGATCGCCTGAGGGCAAATCAGGCCGGAAGAACCGTGCCAGGGCGATTAGCTTCGTCCGAAACGCTGGCCGGTTCCAGTGGCGCCGTCGTTGCTGGGTCGGCTTCGTCGACATCCGAACCGACGCCGCGGCGAATCGGCGATGGAGAGGAACTTCCGCAGCTGTATCAATCACGAATTGGGGCCCAGCGGTGGCGGCAAGTGTTGAAATATGGCGGCTCCAAAGAAACCGAGCAAGCGGTCGAACGAGCTCTGGACTGGCTGGCCGACAACCAAGCGCGTCACGGTGGCTGGATCGCTCGTGACTTTGGCGCCGGTCGCGGCGATCAAGGCGACCAACAACATCGCGATCAAGCGGGCGCCAACGCCGACACCGGAATTTCAGGTCTAGCCCTGTTGGCCTTTTTGGCCCAAGGAAATACCCACCTCGAAGGCCCTCACCGCGACACGGTCCGAAAAGGCTTGGAGTATTTGCTTTCCCAGCAAAGACGCGACGGCGATCTCTCCGGGCAAGCCCGTCTTTACGCCAAGATGTACTGCCACGGCATGGCCTCTCTGGCCGTATCAGAAGCTTGGGCCTTGACCGGCGACCGAGCGTTGCAGCCAGCGGTCGAACGAGCCGTTGCCTTTACGGTCGCAGCCCAACACCCGACCACCGGCGGTTGGCGATACCAACCCGGTGATCAGGGCGACACGAGTCAGTTCGGTTGGCAACTGCTGGCGCTCAAGAGCGCGGAACTCGCCGGCGTCCCCACCCCCGACTCAACTCGCTCTGGCATGGTGCGATTTCTTCGCCTGGTCTCGACTGGTCCTTCAAAAGGGCTAGCGAGTTATCGGCCCCGCGGCGCCGCTTCCCGGACCATGACCGCAGAGGCGCTGCTTTGCCGATTCATGTTGGGCGAACTGGGCCGAACGGACGCGGTCAACGAAGCCGCCTCGTTCATTCTCGAGGAACCTCCGAGCGACGGACAGATGAACTTGTACTATTGGTACTACGGTTCCCTGGCCATGTTCCAGGTGCAAGGCGAATCCTGGCATCGCTGGAACTTGGCACTGCAACAACAAGTCCTTCCCAAGCAAATCATGGTCGGCGAGCACCGAGGAAGCTGGGATCCCGATACCGCTTGGGGAGGCTACGGCGGCCGGGTCTACAGCACGGCGATGGCCGCGCTGTGCCTGGAGGTCTATTACCGGTACCTGCCTGTGCTCAATTGAGAGCCTCAGCGGCTGTTCTCGTTTCGGCCCCCGTTTCGCGGCTGGCCCTTTTCTTGGCTCGCTGACCTGCATCGCCTATGCTTCGTGCTCCCAAACCGCTCTGGCAAAGGGCCTCGGATTGAGGCATTTCAGCGGCAAACGGCGTTTGACATCAACAGCGGAGCCAGTAAAATTAGTCATTAGTACGAATTGGCTTGCAATGAGCCAATCTCAGTCTCGGTTCTGGCATCACCCCATTGGGTGGATTGCCCGCTTTCGCCGCGATTCCGTTCGTCACGCCCACCTAATCTGCGAGAGCGAATCATGAACTGTCTTTTGGCCTTCGGCATGCCCGGCCCCATGGAATTGGCAATTATCCTAGGGATTCTCCTGCTCCTTTTCGGCAGCCGACTGCCCAGCCTGATGAGGAATCTGGGCCGTGGAGTCGTTGAGTTCAAGAAGGGCGTCAACGGCATTGAGGAAGATATCGACAGCGCGGGCGCCGTCTCCAACGACAAAGACGTCTAGGCGTTGCTGTCTGCAGGTCGACCAGGAAACCGAGCAGCCGAGTGTCCATCACTCATAGCCCCTAGGGGCAGCGAATTCTGCACGGCGCCGACATCGGCTATCTCAGCGACACTCGACGCGCGCCTGCCGTCTCCACTACCTCGTCTTCTCACAACGCCATCGAGAGGTGCCTCAGTCATGTTCGGTTTAGGAATTCAAGAACTCGTCATCGTCGGCGTCGTCGCCGTCCTCTTGTTTGGTCGAAAACTTCCCGATGTCGCTAAATCGCTTGGAACAAGCTATCGCGAATTCAAGAAGGGCCTGACGGATATTCAATCCAGCGTTCATAGCGCTGATTTTTCCGCCCCCGCCAACTCGTATTCCAACAGCTACGACGATTACGACGATAGCGAAGACCCGACCGCGCCCAAGTTCGAACCGCCGCCAGCTGAGCCGAAACCGGAATCCGAGTGAACACGGGCGCGGCTGAGTTTTTTCTCTGACCGGAAAACTGCTGCCAGCTTGCCAAGAGCCGCAGGGTAACCTCTTTCTTTTTCTTGTTTCTCGCGGTGTGCACCTTTTTTGATGAGGCTGCACAGTCGC
>CAZWOU010000205.1:0-12032 GCA_964635375.1 uncultured Pirellulaceae bacterium
TCTCTATTTTGGCGGAATGGCCATGCGGATCAATCCCGACGGGACGGGCCTGACACCAATTGGCCATAATCTGCGAAACACGCATGACATGGCGGTCAACTCGTTCGGCGATGTATACCAGAATGACAACGATGATCCGCCACACTGCAGAGCGACCTGGCTTATGGAGTATGGAAACCTTGGTTACGCTGGCCTCTTTGATGGCAGTCGTTCGTGGCAGGAAACAGCCAAGTCCTGGGAGACGCCGGGGAGCAGG
Organism: uncultured Pirellulaceae bacterium; assembly: GCA_964635375.1. Taxonomy (GTDB): domain Bacteria; phylum Planctomycetota; class Planctomycetia; order Pirellulales; family Pirellulaceae; genus CAZMNY01. The sequence goes on from CAZWOU010000205.1 coordinate 257, forward strand.
TTATGGGATTGGGGCGGCCACAGCCAATTCGGTCGACGCCACACGCCATCGCATTGGCGCGAAAACTACCCCGGCACGTTGCCTCCCGGGACGATCTACGGCTCAGGGGCTCCCGTAGGGGCAATGTTCTATGAGGGCGATGCGCTAGGACTGGAACTCCGCGGCACATTCTTGAGTTGCGAAATGGTGCGCCGCGAGCTGCAGATTTACCAGCCAAGGTTGATCAACTCGCAGATCGAGATGGGACGGAATAAAGCACTCGTTGGATTGCGTCCCCAGGCCCGACGAGAACGCTTCATGCCTAGCGACATCATTGCCGGCACGGACGGCGCCTTGTACCTGGCCGATTTCTACAACAACACGTCTGCGCCGAATAACTTTCTCTCGGGCACGATTTATCGCATCTCTCGAAGAAGCGAAGGAATGCCGAGACGACCAAACGTCGATTTCGAAACCACGGACGGATTGATCGAGGCACTCAAGAGTCCCGCAAGCAGCGTCCGGGCGACTACCGTTCCCTTACTGGTGTCGAGAGGCTCCGCGATTGTTCCCAGCATGCTGCGGCTACTCCAAACCGAGGGGAATCCGTATGTGCAAGCCCGCGCTATTTGGGTCTTGGCTCAGGTCGGACCGGTTGGCCGGGCCGAAGTTGAAGAACTGTTGAAGAGTGACAATATCCAATGGCGGATCACCGCCTACCGCGCGCTGCGGCTCGCGACCGCGGATCAGTTGCTGGCCTACGCAGAGCAGATGGCTTCGGACGAAGCTGCCAGCGTGCGACGAGAGGTTGCTCTGTCGTTGCGCGACATCCCCTTCGAAGAGTGCAAGCATATTCTCTCGGCTTTGATCGATGGGTTCGACGGCAGGAATCGGTGGTATCTCGAAGCGATCGGGACCGCCGCGACTGGCAAAGAGGCTGCCGTCTATTCCAAGCTTATTCGCCCAAGGTTGGCGAGCAGGCCACATGTTCAGTGGACGGAACGAGACAAGAACTTGGCTTGGCGATTCCACACGCCCCAGGCGATCGATGATCTGGTCGAGGTGATGGTGTCGCAGCAACCAAAGATTGATGAGTTCCGCCACCTGGCCATGGCGTTCGCCAGTTACTCGAATGAACGAGAACTCAGTGAATACAAGTCCAAGCTTGAGAGCCTTCGCGTCAAAGCGGCGTTTAAGGCGGATGAATACCAACATGCGATCGATGAGATTGTGGTCAAGGATCTGACGAAGCCGAAGGGGGCATTGCTGAATGCCCGTTACACGATGCCCGATTTCTTGGGTGCGACGAACCCAAGCAACGATGTTAGGACGATCGCTGCCCTGGAAGGCAGCGTCGCTCGAGGCAAAGCAGCAATTTCCATCTGCTGCGCATGTCACCAAATCGACAGAATGGGTGCTGAGTTCGGGCCGAACCTCTCCCAATGGGGTAGGCACCGAACGATTGAACAAATTGTGGAGGACATCGTGCATCCTGCGAGACGCTTGTCGCACGGCTACGAAATGCCAGTGCGTGTGACTCGCGGCCGAAACATAGCCGAAGGCGTTGGAACCAACTTTGCGCTGCATGGACCTGGCAGCGAGTATGGCGGATCGTTTAACGTGAAGGTCTTCGGCGGCGAGACCCATAAGATTCTCTTTCGCCGCGGAGGGGCGAAGATTGAAGTGCTCAAGAACCACTCATGGATGCCCGAGCCATCCAGGCTCGGCCTCGAGAACCAAGATATCCGCGACATCGCCGAGTATCTCAAGAGTCTCTAGAAGGACCTTTTGTTCCTCACTACTGCCCTCTCGCGCGACCATACCATCTCTTGGTCTGCTAGGATCGACTAGCGAAATGAACTTCAATCACGCTGCAACTCTTCATGGTTGGCTGCTGCCCGCGATTCTCTTGTGCGCCGGGTGCGCCGGTGGCGGTTCCGCGCCTCGCGGTGAACAGGAAAACTCAACGGCTGCTCGCGAGTTGATTCCGGTCAAGCTAATGCTGAACTGGTACCCGGAGGCTGAACACGGCGGGTACTATGCGGCTTTGGTCAACGGCTATTACCGTGACGCGGGGTTGGATGTCTCTATCGTTCCTGGCGGGCCCAACGCGCCCGTTGTCGTACAAACTGCGCGTGGCGCCGTCGAGTTTGGAGTGACAAACGCCGATCGCATCATCATGGCTCGAGCTGAAGGCGCGCTGATCCAGGGCCTAATGGCGCCGCTGCAGACAAGTCCGCGTTGTGTTCTGGTGCACGAGTCGTCGGGCATCGAGTCGTTGGCCGAGCTTCGCGACGTAACGTTGATGATGCGGCGAGAGAACGCCTGGGCTCAGTTTCTGATCTCCAATTTGAAACTTGAAAACGTCGACATCGCGCCAAATTCAGCTGGACTTACGGCGTTCCTCAACGACAAGCGCTCCGCCAAGCAGGGTTATGTGATCAGCGAGCCGTTTGTCGCCAAGCAAAAGGGAGCCGCAGTGCGAACGCTGATGGTGGCTGAGCTAGGATTTAATCCGTACACAAGTGTACTCACAACAGGTGACAAATACGCGAGTGAAAATCCTGCAGTTCTTAGGCGGATGGTCAGCGCATCGATTCGAGGATGGAAGTCGTACTTGAACGAACCGGCTCAGACCAATGCTCATATCCACTCACTAAACCCCGAAATGGATGTCGAGATTCTCGCCTTCGGAGTCGATGCGATGAAGAAGCACTGTTTGGGTCCGGATGAGACCAGCTCGATTGGCAGCATGACGCTGGGGCGATGGAGCCAGCTGATCCAGCAATTGGAGCAACTCAAGATGCTCGAAGTTGGCCAGGTTTCAGCAGGCTCGGCGTTCACGACCGAGTTCTTTCCAGCCGACTGATCTAACGATGCCCGTATTCTACGTTCAAGTCGCCACTGCCGAACTCCCGCTTCACTCGTTTCTTGGCCAGTGACGAAACGGACCATATGCCGATGAGGAAGGTGAAGACCCAAAGCGGTGACATCGGTAGCATGCAAACGATAGCGCCCGTCAATGCGAGTCCGTAAGACTTGAGCGTCTTCATGTTATTGGCCCCCGCGATCATCAGTGCGCCGCTGATAAACGAGGAGCTCGCCAGTAGAACCGAAAGGACGCTGAACACGATGCTCACGCTGGCTCGAGCGTCTTCTGCCGGCGTGGTGGCCGCGAAAGCGTACGCCAGCGAGGCCGCTGCGCAGAGCGCAAGCACGACATTAACGACGCCGAAGAAGAACTGAATGGCTGCGGGCGTCCTCAACTCGGCCCGGACATCGGCTTGTCTATCTGCCGGTTTCTTCGGAGGTTCACTGCCACTCGCGGAACCGCTCGACTCTCGCGTCGCACCGCGCGGCCAAGCGGATGAAAGCACACTGCTGCCGCCGAGGGCCAACCCCATTCCGACCCAGATGTAGGCCATGGACGCGCTGTCGTGAACGAAGAGCCCCGCATACAACATCAGACCGAATCCGATGCACAACAGGACGATGCCCTTGACCAAGTTGCCGTTGGGCCGGGTAGCGGCTACCCGCTGAAATGGGACGAGGAAAGTAACGTCATCTGGAAAACTGAAATAGCTGGCTGGGGCACTTCGACCCCTGCCATCTGCAGAAACCAGTTGCTTGTCACGACCAGCGACGAGGGCAAGAACTATGTGATCTGTTTTGATCGGCAAGGCAAACAACAATGGAAGGTTCAGGCAGGTGAGTCCTCCTCTAATCGCAACCGAAAAGCGAGTGCTTCCAACCCATCGCCGACGACCGACGGGAAACACGTATACGCCTACTTCAAGAGCGGCGAACTTGTTTGTCTCGACTTGCAGGGAAAAATTGCTTGGCGGACCAATCTTCAAAAGGCCTTTGGCGCCGATCGACTGAACTGGGACCTGGGCACGTCGCCAGTCTTGACCAAGGATAATGTCGTTGTCGCAGTCATGCATCAGGGCCCCTCCTATGTGGTGGCGTTCAGTAAGGACAAGGGCGAGCAAGCCTGGAAGCAAACTCGCGATTTGGGAGCGCCCGCCGAAGCGAGAGACAGCTATTCGACTCCCGTCGTCGTCCAGGAAAACGACCGTGAAGCGTTGGTGATCGTGGGCGGCGACCACGTAACGGCATACGCGGCGAATGATGGCAAGGAACTCTGGCGAGTGGGCGGACTCAACCCGCAGAAGCAACGCAATTTTCGCTCAATCGCGTCGGTTGTCGCGACCGAAGGATTCATCATCACGCCGTGTTCGCGAGGTAAGACTTTACTCGGCATCCGTCGCGGCGGGAGCGGAGACGTGACAAAGTCACACGTTGTTTGGACTCAGTACGGCACATTCTCAGACGTCCCAACACCGGCAGCCCAAGACGGTTTGGTCTACCTGTGCACGGACCGAGGCGAGGTCGTTTGCGTTGATGCAAAGTCAGGCAATGAGGTCTGGAGAATCGCTTTGCCTCGCAACCGCTATCTCTTCAGCTCGTCGCCCATCATTGCTGAGGGCCGGTTGTACGCGACCCGCGAAGATGGGACCACGTTCGTCGTCCAATTGGGGGAGAAACCCAAACTCGTTGCGACCAACGTGTTGCGGGAAAACACCTACGCAACGCCGGCATTCGCGGACGGCCGCATTTACATGCGAACGTCTGGATATCTGTTTTGCCTCGGAAAGAAGCGGCCTGCCTCTTAACTCGTCAAGGCCTCGACGCTTGGCGCGTTCGACTTGATTATTTGCTCTTGCAGGTATTCTATCGCGCGCTGCAATTGCGGATCGACGACCGCGTCCTCGGGGTCAATCGCTGGCGGCTCCTCGCCCTCAGTCGGCAGGATGTCGCGACGTTGCCGATCCTTAGCGATAATGATCGCCTGCTCATCAGTGAGCTCGATTTCGGTTGGATCGCTGGGGCGGACGCCCCAATCGTCTTGCTCCGTGGCCGCCTTGGCGCGGTGGATATTTTGGCCGCTCGGCCGCCAATAGGTTGCCGTGGTCAGCTTCAACGCACTCTTTCCGCCTTCGAGTTCGATAATGTTCTGGACGGTCCCCTTACCCCAGGTCCTCTCACCGACAACGTAGGCTCGGCCGTGATCTTGAAGGCAGGCGGCGACGATTTCACTGGCGCTTGCTGAAAAGTGGTTCACCAAGATAACAACTGGCACATCGCGATCGACGATCGTGCCGGCCTTCGTGGCGACTTCGCGTCGCCGCTCGCTACCGCCACGGCCTCGCGTGGTCACGATCTTTCCCTCGTCGATAAACATATCGCACGCCTCGACTGCAGCCGCGAGCAATCCACCTGCGTTGTTCCGCAAGTCAATGATCACAGCCTTGACGGGCCCGTTTTCGAACCGCAAGGCGTCCTTGAGCTCAGATACTGTCTTCTCGCCAAACGTGGAAACTCGGATAAAGCCAATGTCCGGGTGTTGCTGAAGGTGAAACACCCATTGCCCATCCGGTTTGAGCCGATCGCCTTTCACCGACAGCACGGGGATGATGTCGCGATCGACGTCCATTTCGACAATTTGCTTGTCGCGATGCTGGATCTTCAGATGCACTGGCGACCCTGGCGGGCCTCTCATGAAGCCGACCGCGTCACGCAACGACATGCCTTCCGTTGAGGTGGAGTCGATTTCAAGAATGATATCGCCTCCGCGCAGTCCCGCCCGAAACGCCGGCGAGTTCACGAGGGGACTTGTGATCGTCAATCGATTCGTTGTGCTATCGACCTCAACGATGATTCCAATACCGCCGAAGTTCTGATCGAGACTCTCTTGGAATTGAGTAAAATCGTCTCGACTGATGAAACCTGAGTACTGGTCCAGTTCCTGAACCATGCCGTCCATCGCGTTTTCAAACAAGTCGCGCATCTCGACCGGCTCAATGAACTCCTCCGCGATTATTCCCATCGCTTCGGTCACGGTGGCCGCGTATCGATTTCGCTGAGCTGTGGCGTAGCAAATCAGCGAGAACACCGCGGAAAACGCGATTACCAAGATGTTATTGAGCGGCATGTTGGATCTACCATTCATCACTGGACGATGGCTCTATCGTACCGCCAACGCCGCTGCGCGGCTATCGCGAATCCGTAACCGCTTCGGCTCGGCCGGCCGAAGCTGCGGCCAGCCCCGTCGATTGAGCTGGCTCGCACCAGCAATCGTCGCTTCAACCAAAGGGGCCCGCCATGCTCGCATAGGTCCTATCGCAGGGCGGTCACGCTGATCTACCCGCCCAGGAACGGTGCGGGGGTGAGCACTACATGTTGCTCAAACAGGCTGTAGACGCCGTACCAGGAGAGGTATTGGGTCAGGTAGACGATGCCAACGTAGGCCAGCACGATGGGCAATTGAGCCAACCGCGACATCCAGCGGAAGACAAAGTGGCGCGGCGCTTCTCGTCGTGACGCCAGTCCCATAACCCAACCAGTGAGGATCCTGGCCGGGAACATGAATGCCACGAAGAGCAAGCTTGGAATCCAAAGCGTCTCGCTTGGCGTGAGTTCGATCTTGAGCAAGTATAGGGGCAGGGCAAACAAGAGTGTGATCAACAGCGAGAACCAAAACGCGATTGGCGCCTTGCGAAACAGCTTGCGAACGGCTCCGACATCAAACATGGCAACCATCTCGCCCTTGGTGGCGAAATGAGCTTGAAGGAAAGGCAGATAGAGCAAGACGCCAGTTAGAATTGCCGCCCCGGCCAAGCTGAACAAGACCGCAAGTCCGTTCGGCAAGGAACTCGCCACGACTAGCAACGAGATCGGCACAAACAGCCAGGCTACGGCTCCGGCGAATCCTCGCAACCCGAGCCAGAATAGATGCGGCAGGCGAAGGCCGACAACAAAATCCCAGACCGCGTCTCGACGGCGCGAAAGAGCTCCACCCGCCCACACGTCACGTAACAGTCTCAACGGGGGAACGGAGACGGCCAACCCGCGACCGCGAAACCAATTCCAGGGGATGGCGATGGGCGCGAACAACGGCCAAAAATAATCCCGCAAGCGACCGCCGCAGGACCACGCAACGACGACGTGGGAAACGCAAACGGCCGTTGCAATAAACTGGCCGATTCGCCAGCCTCCAGTGACCCGACTCGTCGGGTCAATCACATACGCGCTGTACCAAGTCTCATTGATTAACAGCAGAGGCAAATAGACCAGCCAGGCGCCGGCGATGAGCCCGCCAATCCTCGCCGCAGGACGAACGCCCATGAAACCATCGCGAATTCGACCGCTTCGAGCAACCCGCCCACTGGCCTCGAGCAAATACCCAAGACTGGCGAATTGCAGAATTGGAATGCTGGAGACCACCGCCAGCCCTGCCAGTAACGAAGCCATTCCAAACAACCACTCGGCGACGCTGCCGATCCACAGCCAAATCCGAATTGGCAAACTGGGTTTGGGTTCGGGCGGGATCAAGTCAGAGTCGACAATGCGAATAGGCGGCGACACGGGGACCCCCGTATAGACCAGGTCGCTTGTGCTAATCCCGTCATCGAACTCGATTACCGGCGGGGCAGCCACTGGCGCCGCCTCGCCGATTTGATCTTCGCTGCGATGGATTTCGTCATGGTCACTGGCGGCCTCAACCACTTCCCCAACATACTCTGGATCATCCGCAGGGCGGTTGGCGTCAAGTGGTGACCGCGGGTTCAGATCAGATCGAGAGGCGCCTGGATCATGCCCATCAACGCCCGATCGGGAAGCCGGCTGACTCATTGTTCAACTCCCATCGGTTGGAGGGGTGGGCGGCAGCCCCGGAGGACGCTGGTCGCAGCCGCCTACGGTCGTTCGGGATCGCCCGCCTTTTCTTGGCAATATTTTGCACCAATAGCCGAAGCCAAGTAAGACGGAGCCAGCGATCGAGAACTGATGGCTTCGCCTTCGAGTTGGTCTGAATCGAGCATTTGGAAACTAACTCCGGCCAACTAGGGTACAACATCGTGAGTCCTAACCGTTACCCCCTTGAGCCCCAAAAGGTTTCCAAGTGAAATCAACCAACAATAGAGCCGACTCGATGTCGGAGAGCTCGTTTTGGGCCAAGAATCTTCTGTTTGCCGTCCTCTGCCTCGCTGGCATTGGCGCCATTGCCAGCGGGCTCCGTCCAGTCTCGGAACTCACCGATCAGGTGGCGGAACCGATTCAATTCGAGGCCACCGTTCAATCGGTCGCGAATCGTGTAGATGACGAGTTTCGTGAACACTGGCGGACACGCGACTTGAGTCCGTCTCAACCAGCCCCTGAAACCAAGATTGCCCGTCGAATCTCGCTTGGGCTCACCGGCACGATCCCCTCGCTTGAAGAGATTCGAGCCCTTGAGAAGAGGCCGGCGGAGGATCGAGTTGCCTGGTGGATTGAGCGAGTCCTGAGCGGCCGGCGATATTCAGATTACGTAGCGGAGCGGTTTGCCCGTAGTTATGTAGGAACAGAGAACGGACCTTTTATCGTTTTTCGTCGGCGACGATTTGTTACCTGGCTTAGCGATCGAGTCGCCGACAATACGCCCTACGATCAAGTCGTCCGCGAATTGATCTCGAATGAGGGCATCTGGACGAGTTCGCCTTCGGTGAACTTCTTGACGGTTACACTGACGGATGAAGCCAAAGGAAAGCCCGATGCGATTCGGTTGGCTGGCCGCACGTCACGGGCCTTCCTGGGCATGCGAATCGACTGCCTTCAATGCCACGACGATCGGCTTGGAGACACCGCGTTGGGCGAATCGATGCGAGATGGGTTACAGGAGGACTTCCATCAATTGGCCGCGTTCTTTTCCGAGGCCCACGTCGGCGCCTTGGGTATCGCCGATGGCAAAGCCGAATACCAATACAAGTACCTGCACGCTGAGGAAGAGTCGACGGTCGAGCCCATCGCGCCCTTCCTCAACGAACTGGTGCCGACTGAGGGCAATCGACGCGAACGGCTCGCAGGTTGGGTGACCCACCCGAAGAACAAGCCGTTCGCGCGCACCGTTGTCAACCGAGTTTGGGCTCTGATGTTCGGCAAACCTCTGGTCGAGCCGATCGACAACATTCCATTCGAGGCCGACTTCCCGCCCGGGTTGGAGACGCTTGCTGACGACTTCGTGGACAACAATTTTGACCTGCAACGTCTTATTCGGGTCATCGCGGCAACCCAGGTCTTTCAGCTCGACAGTGAAGCCAACCACGAATTGACGAGCGAACACGAAAGAGCCTGGGCCGTGTTCCCTCTCACCCGACTTCGGCCCGAACAAGTTGCCGGCGCCGTGATTCAATCCTCGTCAATTCGCACCATCGACGCCAATTCGCACATCCTCTTCCAGGTGGTCAAATTCACTCAGACGAACGATTTTGTCAAACGTTACGGCGACACGGGTGAAGATGAGTTCGATGAACGAGCCGGCACGATCGCCCAACGTCTTCTGATGATGAATGGGAATCTCGTCAAGGAGAGAACCAAACCCGAATTCACAAGCGCTTCGAAGCGCATCGCGATGCTCGCGCCAACGGATGAGAAAGCGATCGAAACGGCGTTTCTGACGACGCTTTCTCGACGGCCCGATCGAGCTGAAGAAGCCCATTTTGTGGCGCGGATTCGGGAACTTGAGGGCGATAAACGATCGGCGAGAATGGAAGATGTCATCTGGTCGCTACTGAACAGTACTGAATTCTCTTGGAACCACTAGTCCCAGCGAGCGGAACGCGTTTAGCTGCTGCGAATCTTGTCATGAAAGAGGATTGCGTAATGAACCAACCCCTCCCTGCTGGCTGTGGCGGACCGAGTCATGTGAATCGACGCACGCTGCTCAAACTCGCCGGCGCGGCGAGTGCGAGTTGGCTGACGCCGGTCGCGGAATTGTTGGCCGATCCGAAGAATTCAAAGCGACAGAATTCGAAGCGACAGGCCAAGTCCGTCATCCTGCTCTGGCTAGCTGGCGGCCCCAGTCAGTTGGAGACGTTCGACCCTCATGCTGGCTCGAAAATCGCCGGCGGCACCAAAGCGATTGAAACCAATGTCAAAGGTATCCAACTCGCTGAGGGACTTGAGCGAGTGGCCCAGCAAATGGACTCGTTGGCCATCGTTCGATCGGTGGTCAGCAAGGAAGGAGATCATGAGCGGGCGACGTACAACGGGAAAACTGGATTCCGACCCGACCCAACCCTGATTCATCCATCCATCGGCGCAGTCGCCTGCTATCAACTTACCGACAAAGTCGAGATTCCCAGGCATGTCTCCATCTTGCCAGGGCAATGGCCCGGTCGTGGGGGTTATCTGGGTGATCAGTTCGACGCCTTCAAGATCGGCGACCCCAAAGGAAACATTCCCGATGTGAAAATTCGCGTTGCTGACGAGCGTCAGGCCAGCCGAATTGCCGATCTCGACATCCTCGAATCGCGGTTTGCAAAGCGGCGACTTCGCAACTTGGAGCTCTCCAAGACGCTGCACCGCAAGTCGATTGAGGCTGCCCTGCGAATGATGTCTTCCGATCAGTTGGCCGCTTTCAATGTGAATGACGCGCCTCAATCGATTCGCGACGATTTTGGGGATAGCCCATTTGGACGAGGCTGCCTGGCGGCGGTGCGACTTATCGAATCAGGCGTCCGCTGCGTCGAAGTGACTCTCAATGGATGGGATAGCCACATTGACAATCACGAACTGCAACGCGCGGCCGTCGACACGCTCGATCCCGCCTTCTCCAGTCTTGTCGAGGAACTCAAGAGTCGGGACTTGTTTGACGACACGATTGTCCTCTGCTGTGGAGAATTTGGCCGAACGCCACGCATCAATAACCTCGGCGGACGCGATCATTGGCCGCACGGATTTAGTGTCGTTCTCGGAGGCGGCGGGATTCGTGGCGGAACCACCTTTGGGACGACATCCCCCGAACCCAAATTGGACAAAGAGAAACCGCTTCAGGACGTCGCTAGCCCGCGGAGTGTCGCGGACATTCACGCCACCATCTTGCACCTTCTCGGGATCGATTTCGAATTCGAGTTCGACACGCCCATTGGCCGTCCCATGGCGATCAGCAAGGGGGCAGTGATTCAAGAACTCCTGGCACAATAGGTCCAAGCCCTCCGCAGACGAAACGAGCAGCGTCTGAAATCAACGTCTGAGCCGGTTTGGCAGGTGAAATTCGAGCGGAGCCGTGTTAAAGTCGCTATTTAACGGCTTTTAGCGAGTCTTCCTATTTCACCCATCCGGACTGCTCCACGATGCCCCTATCTGCCCGCGTTCTTTTTAGTTTGGCGTTGCTTGTAACTACGACGGTCTTGGCTGCTCCGCCCACGACCGACCCGCCCCAGGGCCTCCGAAACAAGACGCCCGATGGCCAAGCCTTGGCTGGCGCGCGCGTCGTCATCGAGCCCGGCAAGGTCATCGAGAATGGCATTATCGTCATTCGTGACGGCGTAATCACGGAGGTGTTGGACGGCGCCCGCGATAAACCTCCGGCGGATGTTCTGGTTCGCGATGTCTCGGGCAAGACGGTTTACGCCGGTTTCATCGATGCCTACGGTGAAGCACCGGCTGGCGAGCTCAGCGGAACGGCGCCCTATTGGAACGACCTGATCACGCCGCACCGCAGCATCGCGACGAGCTACGCGGCGGACAAGGCCGCGAACCAAAAGCTTCGCCAACAAGGGCTGACTGTACGACTCGCCGCCCCGGACAAGGGAGTGATTAAGGGCGTCAGCGCGCTCGTCACGACGGGCGACGACACCAGTGAGAACGCGATTGTTACGAGCGACGTCGCCCAGCACGTTCGTTTGACAGCTCCTCGCGGCCGCGGGCGCGACAGTTATCCGAACTCGCCCATGGGCGCTGTGGCGCTGGCCCGCCA
>CAZWOU010000206.1:0-12029 GCA_964635375.1 uncultured Pirellulaceae bacterium
TCCTGCAGTTTCTCGCGGTCATATTCGCTGTCGGTGACTTCGATTTCGGCGCGAATCTGATCGGCTCGGCCTTCGATGTCAGCCTTCTTGCCGGCTCCGCCAACGATGATCGTCTCTTCCGAAGTGATTCTGACCTTCTTCGCCCGGCCAAGATCCGAAAGCTTGACGCTCTCTAGTTCGATGCCAAGGTCCTTGAAGATGGGCGTGCCGGCTGTCAGCACGCCGAGGTCATTCATGATCGCTTTGCGACGATCGCCATAGCCAGGCGCCTTCACCGCGCAAACGCTCAAAATGCCGCGCATCTTGTTGACAACCAATGTCGCCAACGCTTCGGCTTCGACGTCCTCAGCGATGATCAACAGGGGCTTCTTGGCCTTGCTGATCGCTTCGAGAAGCGGGATCAGTTTCTTGTTGGCGGAGATCTTCTCTTCGAACAACAAGATGTGGCAGTTCTCCAACTCGACAATCACGTTGTCTTGGTCGGTCACGAAGTGCGGGGAAAGGAACCCGCGGTCAAACTGCATCCCTTCCACGATATCGACGGTGGTTTCGTTTCCACGGCCTTCCTCGACCGTGATCACTCCGTTCTTGCCGACTTTGACGAACGCTTCCGACAGCACGCGGCCAACTTCTGGGTCGTTGTTGCCCGCAATCGACGCAACCTGCTGGATTTCCTTCTTGTTCTTCTCGTCAATCGGCTTGGCCAGTTTGGTGATTTCCTTGGAAACCACGTCTACGCCCTGCTGAATGCCGCGGGAGAGGGCCATCGGATCTGCCCCAGCGGCGATCATCTTTAGCCCTTCGCGGAAAATGGCTTCCGCCATGATCGTTGCGGTGGTCGTGCCGTCACCCGCCACTTCATTCGTCTTACTTGCGGCTTCTTTCACGAGTTGGGCGCCCAGGTTCTCGAACGGGTCGTCCAGTTCGATCTCCTCGGCAACGGTCACGCCGTCCTTGGTCACTTTCGGCGATCCCCAGCCCTTGTCCAAAACGGCGTTGCGGCCGCGAGGTCCCAGGGTGCTGCGTACGGCTCTCGCCAACTTCGACACGCCGTCCAAAAGAGGCTGTCGAGCCTCGTCGTCAAAGACCATTTGTTTCGCCACGTCGGAATTCCTCCAGTTGTTGACGATTTCGTGAATCAGATCCGGCTACCGTCGATCGATTGCGGCGGGCCGGTTGTGGCAATAGCGTTTTCTCGGTAACGCGAGCGCAGCTTGTGGCAGCCGCGCCAACTTGGCCCTTTTGTAAAGCAACCGCTGTGCCAATTGAATGAAGTTGCGACGTAAGGTGTTGCGAGGGAAGGGCTTATGGTGAAATGGCGAGATTCGATTCGTTTTGGCCGGCCCATGTCGGAGGCTTCGGTCCGCCAATTTGGCAGCATGGTCATCGCGGCCTTCCGTCACGCTCGGAACGACCGCCAGCAGCAGCGCGCCCGGACGTTTTTCTGAGCAGCAATACCCTAGCTAAGAAAGTGGCCGAAAGTCCTCATTCTGCTCCAGGCCGCCGAGGAAGTCGGCCAACAGCTGGGCGGCGTTGTCCAGGTCGTCAAGCGAAATGGTCTCCACCGCGCTGTGCATGTAGCGGTTGGGGATCGAGAGGAGTCCTGTGGCCACGCCAGCTCGCGAAACTTGCAGCGGGTTGGCGTCGTTTGGAGTTGCCCGACCGATAGCGGAAAGCTGAAAAGGCGTGTCTGTCGCCTTTCCGGTTTGCCTCAAACGGTCGGCGACGACGGGATTGATGTTTGGGCCGCGAAAAATGACCGGGCCTTTTCCCAGGGCGATGTCGCCTTGCTGACGCTTATCGATCGATGGGCAATCCGTTGCATGGGTCACATCCACCGCAATGCCGACGTCGGGATCGATCGAGTAGGCGGCGGTCTTGGCGCCGCGAAGCCCAATCTCCTCCTGAACTGTGGAGACGGCAAAAACCGCGCAATTCAGCGTCCCTTTTGAGGCCCGGCGGAGGGCTTCCATCACGACCCACACGCCGGTCTTGTTGTCCATGCCGGGCGAGTTGGCCAGATTGTTGCGCATTAGTTGGAATCCAAGTCGCAAGGTGACCGGGTCGCCGACATTGATGAGAGACGCCGCTTCTGCCCGATCCTTCGCCCCAATGTCTAACCACATATCGTGAAGTTGGACGACCTGCTTTCGCTCGGAATCGGTGAGCAGGTGGATCGGCTTCCTTGAAATGACCGCATCCAAGGGGCCATTGTCGGCCCAAATCACCATCCGTTGCCCGATTAACTGTTGCGGGTCCCAACCACCGATCGTCTGGGCGTAGACGAATCCTTCTTCGTCGATATGAGAGACCAGCATTCCAATCTGATCGCAGTGCCCGGCCAACATCACGCGAAGCTCCGCGTCGAGGTTCTTGCCGACCCTGACGTTGCCATGCACATCCGTTTCGACTTCGTCGGCGAATCCTTCGGCAAATGCTCGAACCACGCCTTGGATCCGACTTTCATACCCCGAAGGGCTTGGGCATTCGAGAAGCGCTTTGAGAAAGTCGAGGGATGCGTTTTCCACCTGGGGAGGTCCTTTACCTGGGGCGTTCGGGGCGCGAGAGCGCGTTTGTTGGTTGACCGCGGATTTTCATCGCCAACGAACAACGGTAGAAAGCCGCGAATCGACGCGAAACGACAACAGTATGTCGGATCGGGGGCTTTGAGCAAGCCGACGTAGGAAGGGCGTCGGAGGCCGATCCGGCGCGGATCGCTGCTGGGACGATTGCCGGGATGACGTCAAAGTCGAGCCGGGCCAACTCGGTGCGTGGGGCGTAGCCTTGACGACCCGTTGGGGCCGAACCTACGATGACAGACGATGTTGGCGAGATTCGCCCAGCCGCTCAGTAGGGGCGACACGCGTTGTCGGCTTGAGTCTTGAGAGCGGTCGGCTTGATTCGATGAGAATCACCGTGATTCTTCAGCCTATTGTTCGCGAGGGCCTCACGGCATCCGCTTGCGACCTCTTCATAGGACCCGTTGGTGACCTTGTATGGCAGACGACAAGTCGCGAATTGCACTCATAGGCCTGGGGACGGTTGGGACTGGTGTGGCTCGAATCCTGATGGAGCAGAGCGATCGGTTACAGTGCCGATCGGGTCGTCGCTTGGAATTGGCGAAAGTCGTCGTTCGCGACCTCGATAAACCTCGCGATATCGTGTTGCCTCCAGGTATTCTTACCGACAAGCTGAGCGATGTGCTGAGCGACGATTCCATTGGAGTGGTCGCCCAATTGATTGGCGGCGTCGAAGACGCTCGAGAAATCATGACTCAGCTCTTGGCGAGCGGCAAAGATGTCGTGACAGCGAACAAGGCTCTGTTGGCGTCACACGGCAAAGAGCTTTTCGACTGCGCGCGCGGGTTTGGCCGTTCGATCGCCTTTGAAGCTTCCGTGGCAGGCGGGATTCCCATCATTACTTGCCTGGGCCAGTGTCTCGCGGGCAATAAGATTCAGACGCTGATTGGCATTCTCAACGGCACCTGCAACTACATCATCACCAAGATGGAACGGGGCGCCGACTATCAAGTTGCGGTTCGCGACGCCCAGTACTTAGGGTATGCCGAGGCGGATCCGACGATGGATGTAAACGGAGTCGACACAGCTCAAAAGCTGGCGATTCTGGCCCAATTGGCGTTTGGCGTCAGCGCTGATTGGACGGACATTCCGTGTGATGGAATCGACCGAATTGGGACGGCCGACATGGTCTTCGCCAAGGAAATGGGTTTTCGCGTGCGCTTGTTGGCTCGGGCGGAGGTTCACGGCAATCAGTTGGACCTGAGTGTTTCGCCGACGTTAGTCCGCATCGGACGCCCCTTGGCCGACGTGCGCAAGGCCTTCAACGCGATCAGTGTGGAGGGCGACTATGTGGGGCCGGTGTTTTTTCAAGGACAGGGCGCTGGACAGGAGCCGACCGCGTCCGCTGTCATGGCCGACCTGCTCGACTCGGTTGTGGGGCGTTCCCAAATCACCTTCAATTCGCTGCAGTTGTGGGGCGACCGTCCCGCTGCCATGTCGATGCGCAAGCCGCATTTGTCCGAGTGCCGGTTCTACTTGCGGTTAACCGTCAACGACTGTACGGGCGTCTTGTCGCGAATCGCCGGGGTGCTTGGCGAGCATGGTATTTCAATATCATCGGTGATGCAGCACGAGCCCACGCAGGATGAGGAAGACGACCAGACGCTGCCGCTTGTTATCATGACCTATGCGGCAGACGTTGGCGCTATGGATGAGGCAATCAAGCGGATCGATTCTTCGGGCAACGTGAAGGCGGCCACGGTTCGAATGCGGGTCTTGGACTGATTGACTGATATGAAATATGCGATTGTAATTCCAGATGGCTGCGCCGACGAACCCCAAGCTTCGCTTGGAGACAAGACGCCGTTACAGGCCGCCCACACGCCCAACATGGATCGGATTGCCGAACTGGGGCGAGTAGGTCGAGCCAATCATGTCCCGGCCGACTTGCCGGCCGGCTCGGCCGTCGCCAACATGAGTCTTCTCGGTTACGACCCGAATGAGCACTTTAGTGGTCGAGCTCCGTTGGAAGCCGCCGCCCAGGGGATCGAACTGGGGCCATACGATTGGGCCGTTCGTTGCAATCTGGTGACCGTTGCGAACCAGACGATGAAGGACTTCACCGCGGGCCATGTTTCCAGCGCTGAGGCGGCCGAGTTGCTCGAATCGGCTCAGCAGGAGCTCTCCGGCAAGCGTTGGGAGTTTGTGCCGGGCGTGAGCTACCGAAACCTATTGATTTATCGGGGCGAGCAGGGCGCCGAGCCTCCGTTCTCGCGGGATACGATCGCAAGCCCCCCTCACGACTTGACGGACAGGTCGGTCGTCAACGATTTTCCTCGCGGGCCTGGCAGCGAGTTGCTCAATGACCTTATGAGTCGCAGCGTGAAGCTGTTCGCGGACCATCCGGTGAACCTGAAGCGTGTCGCATCGGGAAAACTACCCGCCTCGAATATCTGGCTCTGGGGACTCGGGAAGACGCCCCAGCTCGAGTCGTTTCAATCTCGTCATGCCGTCAGTGGCAAGATGATCACCGCCGTCGATCTACTGCGTGGGATCGCCTCGCTGATCGGATGGGATCGGATTGAGGCGCCGGGCGCCACGGGCTATATCGACACCGACTACGCATCAAAAGGTCGTTGCGCGATACAATCGCTGCCGGATTGCGATTTGATCTGCGTGCACGTTGAAGCGCCCGACGAAGCGTCCCACGAGGGTGACGTTCAGGCCAAAGTGTCGGCCCTTGAGTCGATTGATCAAGAGATAGTTGGCCCGTTGCACGAGGCGTTGCAAAGCCAAGGCGAGTTTCGGTTTTTGGTTTCTCCAGACCACCCGACTCCGTTGCGCACCAAGACCCACAGTCACGGTTGGGTCCCCTGGGCGATGTGCGGGAGCGGTTTGGAACCGGACGGCGGGCAACGATATGATGAAGTCACGGCGGCTCAATCCGAATCTGCCTTCGACGCAGGATGGCGGTTGATGGGTTCGTTTCTCGGCAAGTGATGCTTGGCGAGTTGAGGCCCGTTGTTGTTGTTTAGCGCAGTTGTTTGCCGCAGGTCTTGCCGCCAGGGCTGGGCCTTGTGCAGTGTTTGCGAGCCATTCTTTTCCTTTCCATCAATTCTACAGCAATAGCCATGTCGATCATCGTCCAGAAATTTGGCGGAACGAGCGTCGCCGACAGTCAAAAAATACTCGCCGCCGCCCGGACGGCGATTCGAGCTCAGAATGAGGGCCATCAAGTGGTGATGGTGGTCAGCGCAATGGGCAAGAACACGGATGTCTTGGTGTCGCTGGCTGCTGAGATTAGCGACAGTCCGCCGGCGCGCGAGATGGACATGTTGCTGACGACGGGCGAGCAAGTCAGCGTTGCCTTAATGGCGATGGCAATCGATTCGCTGGGCTATCGAGGCGTGAGTTTGACCGGCGCTCAGATCGGCATTCGCACAGATAGCATCCACACTCAGGCTCGGATCAAGTCGATATCGACGGAACGCATGCAAAGGCTGTTGGACCGAGGCAACATTGTCATCGCCGCCGGGTTTCAAGGTATCGATGAAGACTTCAACATAACGACGTTAGGGCGCGGGGGCAGCGATACGACGGCGGTCGCCCTAGCGGCGGTCTTGGGCGCCGACGTTTGTGAGATCTACACCGATGTCGACGGCGTCTACACGACCGACCCGAAAATCCTGCCTGAGGCGCGTCGGGTGCAACGGATTAGCTATGACGAGATGCTTGAGCTGGCCAGTTTGGGGGCTGGTGTGATGCACAATCGCTCCATCGAGTTCGCCAAGAAGTACGGCGTGCCGATTCAAGTTCGAAATAGTATGACCGATTCACCCGGAACTTTGATCGACGACGAGGCGGAAACGGAAGTCGGCCCGGTTTGCGGATGCGCGTTGACTCGCGACGAGGCTCGCGTCACGGTGACGAACGTGCCGAACGTGCCCGGCTCCAGTTGGGAAGTGTTTTCCAGGATCGCCGACCGCAATGTGACGGTCGACATGATCGTTCAGAATGACTCGGACGAGCGCGCGGACATTTCCTTCACCGTTCCCAAGGAGGAACTCGACGGCACGCTTGAGGCCGCTCGCGAGGCCGTGGAGTCGCTCGGGGCTGGCGAGGTCTTGTATGACGATCAAGTCTCCAAGGTCAGCGTGGTTGGGGTTGGGATGGCCGAGCAGCGAGGCGTCGCCGAGTCGATGTTCGGCGCGCTTGCGGAAGCGGGCGTTAACATTCAGATGATCACCACCAGCGAGATCAAGATCTCCGCACTCGTGCATCGCGATCAAGCCCAAGTCGCGCTCCGCGCCGTGCACAAGGCGTTCCGACTTGGCGCCTCGCCAGCGCCTGCGTCCGTCGTCGAGACAAACACCTTGCGCGTCCAGGCGGACGCCGCCGACGTGGTTACTCGACTTCGCGGCGTCGATATGGAAGAACTCGTAATCAACACTATCTCGCTCGATAGCAATCAGGCCAGCGTCACGATTGTCGGCGTCCCAGACGAACCGGGCATCGCCGCCAAGGTGTTTCGCGGCGTGGCGGACGGGGGTGTGTTCGTCGACATGATCATCCAGAGCTTTGATGGCCGCGAAGGCGAAAGAAATCTCACTTTCACGGTGCCTCGAAGCGAACTCGAACAGGCGCTCGTTGTCGCAGAGTCGTTGGGAGGGTCGCTGGGGTGTAAGCGGATTTCCAATAGCCCAGCTATCGCGAAACTCACGGTTTCCGGTATTGGCTTGCGAAGCCACACGGGCGTGGCGATTCGCATGTTTCGCTCTCTGGCCGACGCTGGGATCAATGTTCAGATGATCAATACCAGCGAAATTCGAGTGAACGTCGTCGTGGACGGCGCCAACGGTCCAGCCGCTTTGGAGAGCCTTGAAGCGGCTTTTCAGGACTCGCAATCATAGACCGCTCATGGTTCCCCAGAATGTTGCCTTATTCGTCGATGCCCGCGACACCCATCTCCAGTAATGCTGACGTAGCGACCGGGGCTAGATTCCAAGGTCCTCCAGTCCATATAATTGCCCTGAACTTTCCAAGACTCAATGGATGTGCGTCATGCCGGTTCAAATGCAACTCTCGCGGATTATTATCAGCGAATTGAACGAGCAGCAGGTCATTTATCTCAAGGAGGTCGATGGCACGCGTCAGTTCCCAATTTTCATCGGGATCTACGAGGCGACGAGCATCGATCGACGCGTGAAAGGGTATCACGCTGCCCGACCGCTGACCCACGATCTACTCGTCGACCTGGTGGAGAATATGGGGGGTGAGCTCGACAGCGTCGTGATCAACGCCCTGAAGAAGCACACCTACTTCGCCCAATTGCGGATACGTCGGGAAGGCGAGTTAGTGCAAGTCGACTCGCGACCCTCGGATGCCATTGCTGTCGCCGTTTCCTGCGATCCACCCCTCCCCATTTATGTTGAGGAGGAAGTGATCGACGAGGTGTTGGAATCGTAAAGGACAGTGAAGAGTCCTCTGTTCGACGCCCTGCGCAGCCCAAGTCTCAGTCCAACATTACCGGGGCTAGGCGAGGTCGCGATCTTCGAACATCAGTAGAGCGAGCAGCAGGGCGATGACGGTGTAGATGAAGCAGTAGATGCTTGACCAGAAAAGGTAGACCATGGGCACCTCGCGCCCACCGGCAATGGCAGGCGTAATATTGAAGTTGACTAACACCGGCACCGCGGTCGCCAGCAACCTCGCAAAAAAGCTAACCACCTCGAACCCTTCCGATGAAGTTTGCACAAGCAGCGGCGTCAAGTGGCCCAAGACGTAGACGGCGAAGCAAATCATGACGTTCGGCGCCAACGGAAGGCGAGTTGACAGGGCGATGCTCAGAGCCGTTAGCAGCAACGTCTCCATAAGCATCAAGGCAAGGCCTGGAACGGTCTGAATGACCTCGAGATGGCACGTCTCCCACATGGGAGCTTCTGCCGAATTCTCCCGCGCGTCGTAGATTGGTTTGTAAGCGATATTGAGCAAAAGTACGATGCTCAAGATCAGGAACATCAGGGTTACGGTCCAGCCAACTCCTACAAATTTTCCTATTAGGAAAGTTCGACGGTCGATCGGCTTGGACAAGACCGTTAGAGCTGTCTTGCCTTCAATCTCGACGGAAACGGAGGTGCTCGCTGACCAGATGGCTTGGATGATGGAAAGGACCAGGATCAGCGTGAGCCCCGTATCCTTGAGCATCTTGATGTCTTCGCCAAACGTGTTGTAGGGAATGAAAACAAACAGGATCAGCGTGAAGACTCCCAAAGCGGCAAGCAGCAGGAACAACGGGCTGTGAAATTCGGATTTGAATGTTGAAAGAGCGACAGCCGCCAAGCGTGGCGTGAAGACTCGGTGGAGGAAGTAGAGCAAGTAAATCGCGATCACGCAGATCGCGACAGTTCGGATCGAGACGACTTCCGGCACAATTGGTCGAGTCACCACAACTAGCTTGATTTGTGCGGGCGTATCTGAGTAATTCAAGACATGAACGGCGTCCCACTCGCCTTGTGGCCAAGGTGGTTCCGTTTGGGCTGCGCGATTCCATCTGTCGGGCGAGTTGGGAAGGGACTCAAAGACGCGGCGGCCAGCGACGTCGAGCGGGCGCGGGGATAGCGTCAGGCGTTGGTCGCTTGCGATGCTGACCAGCATGACCTCGTTGCTGCGCACGCTCGTGATGGGCAGAGCGGTTTCTTCTTCCAGGATGATTTCGCCCGCAGCATCCCGTGTTGCGGGCGGCGCCTCCAAGACCAGCTCTAATTCGTCGGCGGCATGTAGGCGAGAAATCGACTGCAGTATCGCTCCCGGTCGATGGGCGATGAAATAGCCCAGCAGCGCAAATATACAGAACCCGCCCAGGATCAGCGTGACCGGGTAGAGAAACCCCTCGCCGAGCATGATCCCCAGTTCCGAAGCGGCTCGCTTTCCCAGCGTGCCGAGCATCGGGCCGACAAACCGGACCAGAAGGCCGAGCATCGCCACAACCAGCATGCCGCCCAGGACGCCGAGGCTCAGAATCCACACGGGGGTCAACCATGTGGCCACAAAGTCCGGTGCGATTGACGAGAAAACGAGAGCGCCCATGCAAACAACCTTCCGGACTCAATTCTATTCGTACTAATGACTTGCGCAAGTTTAGCGGGTGAAGTCTCCCCGCATCTACGCGTGACAGCGTCGTTTGGTTCAGCGGATTGTCCGCTCAGCGCCCAAGTTGGACATCGCCCAATCGCCTCGTGCCGCGCTGCGGCTAAGCTAATCGCCCTGCCTATCGGCTCAGTATAGTTGAGCCAAAATCTGTTCACTAGACGCACAAGGCTTGGAAACGAGCCGACAGCGGCGTGGATCCGCGGGCCAATCGGCACGACTGTTGTAATCCTCACATCTGAAGACTAACGGGCTTCCTGGCTCGCCCATTAGAAACAACGCTAGCAGTTGACCACGCCAGCGGAGAGACATGCCAGCGGAGAGACATGCCAGCGGCTTGGATGGTGGAAGAGGGGCTCGATTCGATGAACATTCGTGTTGACCGCAAATGGCAAACTTGAGTACTGTCCCGCCACTATGAATAAATACGCCAAGGTCTGCGGGATTGGAATCACGTTCGTGGGCTTGTTGTTCGCTTGTTGCATGGGCGCAAACGGACAATCTTCCGGCCTACCTGGCCGCGGTTCGCCTCAAACACCTCCCCCCAGCGAAGGTTCGCAAGTTCGACCACCCTCCAGCCAGTCGGGCGACGAAACTCCCTCGCCGCAAGCGAATGTCGTGGTGCTTCGCAACGGCCGAGTGCTACAGGGGTTTGTGCTGCGCGAGGACGATCGTATTCAGTTGACCAGATCCGACCGCTCGGTGGTCCGAATACCGATTGCGATTATCGACTTCCTGGCGCCCAACATGGCGCTTGCCTATCAGCACCAAGCCGGCCGCCTCAAAGACAAGGAGGCTCGAATTCGACTGATCCAGTGGTGCCTTCAGTACGAAATGGTGCGGGAGGCGGCGGAGCAACTGGCGGTCGTCCGATTTCAAGCGCCCAAAGACTCAAGAATCGCCTATCTCGATCGGCGAATTGCACAGCGTCTGCGGCCGACGCCGCGAGCCTCGGGCGTCCCACGAAGTCTTTCAGCAGACCCGGCCTCGCCCGGTTCGGTCGCTCGAACCACTCGGGGACGAGCGGCCACGCCGAGAGAGTTGAACCGCTTGGTCAAAGGCCTGCCAGCCGGTTCCGTTGAGCAATTCACCCATGTTATTCAGCCAATGCTGGTCAATCGTTGCGGCGCCGCTGCCTGCCACGGAGTTCTTGCCGACTCGCCGTATCGACTGATTCGGCCGAGCATCGAGGGCGCATTCTCGCACCGCTACACGCAAAGAAACCTGCATTCCACCATCAAACAGGTGCGAGCGGGCGCGCTGGCGGAAACCGAGTGGATTCGAGCGGCGACGACGCCCCACGGCGGTCGCAAGAAGCCATTTTTTAGCGAAAACGAGATCGATCAGCTGGGGCGGCTCGTCGCCTGGGCTCGCAGCGTCTCCCAATCGCCGGTGGATCACGATCCTATCGCCCGGCTGCTCGCGCAGGATGCCCCTTCGCGGGCCGAGCCTGCTGCGAATCAGACTACAGAACCCCGTTCCCCCGCTTTCCGACCAGCCGGTTTCCGGACCTCGCGGGCGAATCCTGGAGCGGCCCACGATCCCAAGGTTGATCCCCAGGTTCGCCGAGCCAGCTATGGTCAAAGCAAAGACGCTTCAAAAGCGGAAGAGAAGAAGTCCGACCCGTTTGACCCCAAGGCCTTCAATCGTGAGTTCTTTCCAAAGCCGAAGACAAAGTCGGACGGCTAGGCCAGGCTTCTGACGGTCTTAGGAGAGCTCGAAGAGGCCGTCCCGCCGTGCGTCCAGGAACGCCAAGTTGCTGTTGAGCAATCGCGGCGCGGCCCGCATTTCGTCCTCGCTGAGCCATAACACTTCGGCGACCTCTTGAGGGTTGGGAGTCAGGGCGACATCGGCTGGCAATGTCAGTCGCCACCATGCCAAATGGACGTTCCAATCGGTGGTGCTGCGCCACAATCTCGCTTGGGGCGTTGAGTTGCAAGCGAGCTCTTCGCGCATTTCTCGCCTCAAGGCGGCCTCTTCAGTTTCACCGTCCTCAATGCCGCCGCCCGGGAAACAGAATGCGCCAGGCGCCTCCACGTGTTCCGAACGCCGGATGACGAGAAACTTGCCCGCCCGTTGACAGACGGCCACCACACCATGCCGCGAAGGGGAGTTTGCCAGCGGTTTGTCAGAGGAGTTTGGCATGCTGAGCGTAAACGTCGTCGGAACCGAGTTTGATGGTTGAGTTTGGGCGCGAGGCGGTTGGAAGACCTCCTGAGGCCCTTTATAATTCCCCGAGCTTCTCTGCGTTGCAAGCCACAAACCTGCCGGCGTCGATGATTCCGCTTTGATTGCGGGCTGGGGTTGTCGGGTTTATCAGGCTGGGTTTATCAGGCTGGGGTTATCAGGCAAAAGGCGTTGATG
>CAZWOU010000207.1:0-7583 GCA_964635375.1 uncultured Pirellulaceae bacterium
GAGATTAGTCGTTGGTCTGGGAAATCCAGGCAAGCGATATGAGAATACGAGACACAACGTCGGATTTGACGTCGTCGCCGAATTGGCCAGACGACATTCGGCGACGCGGCCTCGAGCCAAGTTTCAGGGAGAATTGAGCGAAGCGATTATCAACGGCCGCCGGACTTTGTTGCTTTGTCCGCTGACCTTTATGAACCGCAGCGGCGCTAGCGTTCAGCCTGCTCGCGACTTCTACAAGTTAGATGCGGCGGATGTCTTGGTAGTCTGCGATGATTTCGCCCTGCCGTTAGCGAAGCTCAGGTTTCGCCCCTCTGGCTCGTCCGGGGGACAGAAAGGACTTAACGATATTATCCAGCGACTTGGAACCGACTTGCCTCGCTTGAGGTTGGGCATCGGGCCGTTGCCGGAAAACTGGGATGTGGCCGACTTTGTTCTGAGTAAGTTCAAGTCAGACGACCGGCAAACAATCGATCAGGCGGTGGCACGTGCGGCCGATGGCGTTGCCGATTGGGTGTCACACGATATTCAATACTGTATGAATCAATACAACGCCAATTAGTGGAGAAGTACGTTGGCGCAAAACGTTTACGAATGCATGTTCATTCTCGATGCGAATCGGTATGCTCGCGATCCCAACAATGTCGCGGGCACGATCCCTCAGATGGTTGAGAAATGCGGCGGCGAAATGCTCGCAAGCCGACTCTACAACGAACAAAAACTGGCCTACCCAATCAACGGGCAACGCAAAGGCGCCTATTGGCTGAGTTACTTTCGCATGGAAGGTGAAAGCGTCGCCAAGTTCAATCGCGAATGCCAATTGAACAACTTTGTGCTTCGCAATTTGACGCTCAAGATCGACCCGCGACTTGTGGACGCTCTGGTCTCCCACGCCAGCGGCGAAACAAAACCCGCCGCCGAGGGCGACAGTTCCGCTGCCGCTGAAAGCACAGATGCCGCTGAGACGACTGAGGGCGATTCCAAGCCCGCCGAACCGGCCAGCTAGGCTGCCCAGCAATCCTAGCCAAGCCGCCTGGGGAACCTGGAAAGCGTGCCATCAGCTTGGCAAACCCTTGCCAGGACCGCTGGCGACTCCTAAGTTGATAGAGAACATTTGTTCACTTCCTAAATCTGAGAGGACGCGAGCATGGCTAGTTTCAACCGAGTCATCCTGCTGGGAAACATTACCCGCGACATCGAACTTCGCTACACGCCCGGCGGAACGGCCGTCACCGAGTTGGGATTGGCGGTGAATGATCGCCGCAAGAACCAAGCGGGCGAGTGGATCGATGAAACCACATTTGTCGACGTGACCCTTTGGGGCCGCACGGCGGAAATCGCCAGCGAATACCTTGGAAAAGGATCACCCTGTTTGATAGAAGGTCGACTGAAGTTGGACACCTGGGAAACCGATGGACAGAAGCGCTCCAAGCTAAGGGTCGTCGGCGAGCGAATGCAGATGCTCGGCGGACGAACCGGTGGGGGCGGATCCTCGACCGGTGGGGCTTCTACTGGCGGCGCAGCACCGAATCAGAACCAGAGTCAAAACGCGAATCCAAACCAAAATGCCTATAGCCAAGCTGTCTCGAACCAGCCCTCGGCGCCTTCCGCTCCGACGGACGACGACATTCCATTCTAGGCGGGCAGGCTCAGAACAAGACCAGAACAAGACCATCTCAAGCTGAGCTTGGGTGGACCGCGGCCGGAATCATTCGCCGCTTGAACCGATAGAACTTGAACGAACACATAGGGTTGCTGATCCAATGGCCGGAACCAAATCGAACAAGAGACCGCGTTTCCAGCGAATCCCTAAGGGACCCAACGGCGGTTTCCAATTGCTGTTGATTCAAAACGTGGATCATCTGGGCAAGCAGGGCGATGTCGTCGAGGTCAAACCTGGTTACGCCAACAACTATTTGATTCCGCAAGGCTTGGCCACGCTCGCCTCCGACCATCACCGTCGAATGGTCGACAAGCACCGGGCTCGCCTACTTGATATCGAGAAGGCAAGGTTGGCCGACCTCCAATTGTTTGGGGCCGATCTGGAAAAACAGAGCGTGACGATTGAGGCCAACGCCAATGAGGAAGGCCATCTCTATGGCAGCGTCGGCGCGCCGGAAATCGTTGCCGCTCTGAAGGAACTTGGGTTCACCTTGACCGTGGACCAAGTTCGCCTCGAGGGTTTGCTTAAGGAACTTGGTCTTTACACCGTGAAGATCCACCTGCACCAAGAGATTCAAGCCGATCTCAAAGTCTGGGTCGTTCCCTCGGCCGACGATAGCGAATAGTCGCGCCGTTATTGCCGCCGCGCCGTTAATGCCCCCGCATGGTCGGCTCGCGACAACTTGCTGGATTTCTCTTGTTTCAACAACGCCGGGTGTGGAAATATACTAGCCACACTGCGCGCGAGCCCTGCGTAGCGCCCAAAATGAGGCGAACCGAAGCGCGCGGTGCTTCACTTCGCCGATTATCGGCTATCATGCAGGCTGCGAACTTGGCCCGTTTCGCATCTCTGCCGAATTGTTCTTAGGAGGTGTTCCTTGTCCCCTTATCGCCGCACCGACGGAGCGCAAGGCGAACCGTCAGACCCGTCCAACATTCTGACCCGCAAGCCGCCTTTTGATTTGGCAGCCGAGGCTGGCGTGTTGGGAAGCATCCTTCTGATGCCCGACCTGGTATGCGATGAGGTCGCGTTACTGCTGCGGGCCGACGATTTCTACGATGACGCGAACCGCAGGTTATTCAGCCACCTCCTGGAAATGCACCAAGAGGGAACCAAGATAGACATTACGATCCTCGTCGATCGCTTGCGTTCGAGTGGCGACTACGAAGTGATCGGCGGCGCGGCCTACATTAAGCAAGTGGGTGATTTGGTTCCCAACGCGGCTCACTATGCCTATTACGCCAACATTGTCCGTGAGAAGGCAACGCTGCGTTCACTTATTAACGCCTCGACCGAGATACTTCGCGACTCGTATGATGACTCAAAGGACGCCAAGCTCTTGTTGAGCGAAGCAGAGCAAAAGGTCTTCTCGATTCTCGACAGCCGCAGCTCTTCTGCGGTCTCGACGATTCGCGACATTTTGGATCTTGCGATTGACCGGATTGACGCGAGGATGCGGGGCGAGCACACCGATGGCGGCGTGGAGACGCTGTTTGCCGACTTTGATCAAATGACCGGCGGACTTCACAATTCCGAGTTGGTGATCCTGGCGGCCCGACCGGCGATGGGGAAGACCGCTTTGGCCATGAATATTTCCGAAGCGGTCGCCGTTGAGGGCAACGTGCCGACGCTGTTCGTCAGCTTGGAAATGTCTGGGATCGAGTTGGCCGATCGAATGTTGTGTTCTCGAGCCAAGGTCAACGGCCACCGACTCCGCAACGGAACGATTAGTAACGACGACCGGCGGCGTTTGGTCGAGGTCGCCGGTGAGATCAGTCAAGCTCCACTGTACGTCGACGATTCTCCGAACCGCACAGTCAGCGAAATATCCGCGGCCGCTCGGCGAATCCGTCGTCGAGAAGGTAGGCTCGGGCTAGTCGTGATCGACTATCTGCAGTTGATCGAGCCCGACAACCCGCGAGACCCGCGGCAAGAGCAGGTCGCTCGCATCGCCCGTCGCTTGAAGGGAATCGCAAGAGAGTTGGAAACACCCGTTCTGTGCCTTGCCCAATTGAATCGACAGGCTGAGGACGCTCGCGACCATCGTCCGAAGTTGAGTCATCTGCGCGAGTCGGGGGCGATTGAGCAGGACGCCGATGTCGTGATGTTTGTACACCGCGAAGAGTACTATCATCGCGGCGAGGAGCAGGCTCAGTTCGCGGGCCAAGCTGAGATCATCATTGCCAAGCAGCGAGCCGGGCCGGTGGGCGAAGTCGAATTAGTGTGGCGGAAGGAATATACTCGTTTTGAAGACAAGGCGCCTGAGCGGCTTCATGAATTCGACGAGTTTAACAGTGGCGTTGCGGAGAGCGTTCCTCCCTCGCCGCCAGCGATTGACGGATTCCAGCCGCCCCCGGACGACGATTTCTAGAGCCGCCCTCCGCAAACTCATCGATTGGACCTCCTATGAATCGCCCAGTGGCGCGTCGAGTTGAGCTTACTTGTCCCCTCGTGGCGGCCGCCCTACTCGCGTCGATCGGCTTACTCGCCACGCCCGCCTCGAAAACGCTCGCCGAACGACCCAAGTTGGTGATCGTGGTGACTGTGGACCAACTTCCCTTTTCGTATTTCACTCGCTTCAGCAAGAATCTGGACGCCAAGGGGATCTTTGAACGGATCGCCTCCAAGGGCGCCTCGTATATCGACTGCAACCACGGGTCGGCGTTCACGATCACGGGCCCGGGGCACGCGACGCTGGCGACCGGCGCCTATCCCTGCGTGCACGGCGTAATCGACAACCGCTGGTTTGTGCGAGCTCTGGGCGAAGTCGAGAATGTCGTCTTTGACGAGACGGTGGAGACGATCGGCTCGACGAGTGCAAGCGGAGCGTCGCCTCGCAAACTGCTTGTGCCGACATTGGGAGACGCGTTGAAGCTGGCGGAAGGAGAGAACGCCAAAGTGTTTTCGCTCGGCCTCAAGGATCGAGCCGCCATTTTTTCTGCCGGGCGGTTGGCCGATGGAGCGTTCTGGTTCGATTCGGATAGCGGAAATTGGGTGACGTCGACCGCGTACCGAAAAGACTTGCCAGGCTATCTTCGGCTGTTGAATGAAGCCAAGGGCGCGGCGAGCTTCGCCGGCAAGTCGTGGGAGCCGCTTCTGCCAGAAGAGGCTTACCACCTACATCGACCTGACCTCAACGATGTGGAAAAGCCCATCAACGAAATCAGCGTCGAATTTCCACACACGTTGCCAGCGGCCGATAACGAGCACTACTACTACCAACTGGCCGCCTCGCCATTTTTCAATCAATATGTCTTGGCGTCGTCCGCCGCCATTATCGAGAACGAACAGTTAGGCAAAGACGAGACACCTGACTTGCTTTGCATCAATCTCTCCTCCAACGATTATGTTGGGCACAACTTCGGCCCCTACAGTAAGGAGGTCGAAGACATGTTCTATCGAACCGACTTGCAGCTGGGCAAGTTTGCCGAAGTGCTTGACGCGACCGTGGGCAAAGACGAGTGGATTCTGGCCATATCGTCAGACCACGGCGTGGGGGCCAATCCAGTTTACGCTCGCAAACTTGGGCTACTTGCCCGGCAGGATCCGCTCAAGGATTTTGAGCGAGTTCAGGCGATTCTGGAAAGTCAGCTTTCGGCGCGTTTCGGGGCGTTAGACGACGAGCAGCCGACCTACGTTTCCAACGTTGTCTCCAATCAAGTCTATTTGCGCGAACGACACCCCAACTTGGCCGGGAATCGATTCGCCGAAGCACAGCGTCTTGTCCGTACGATCCTGTTGGCCCATCCGAGTATCGTGGCCGCCGCGACTCGCAATGACTTACTCGCGAGCGGCGGCGCTGGGGGACGGATCCGGCGAACGCTGTTTCGGGCGTTTCACCCTGACCGCAGCGGCGATGTGCTCTTCGTGTTGGGACCCTATCAGTACACCACATTTGGCTACAGCGCATCGCACGGCAGTCCCTGGCGATACGACACCCATGTGCCCATGATGTTCTTGGGGAAGGGCGTGTCCGGCAAGTTTGACCGCCCAGTCGATCCCACGATGTTGGCGCCGACCCTGGCGCGGCTGTTGAGAATTCCTCCCCCCGCCGCGGCCTTTGCGGAACCGCTGCACGAGATCTTGCCGTAGGCGAGAACGGAGAGTCGAGCAGACCCGACGACGCGTTGTGCCGTTCCAATCACTTCACGCCGGCCACCCAATTCTCAAGTCGGGATCGACTGCTAGGTGGCCCGAGGGTGAGCTTGCTCGTAGGCCTTCAGCAAACTGGCTGTGCTTACGTGGGTGTAGATCTGGGTCGTGACAAGACTCTTGTGGCCGAGCAGTTCTTGCACGCTGCGGATGTCCGCGCCTCGGTCGAGCAGATGGGTGGCGAAACTATGCCTTAATGTGTGGGGCGACGTTCGCAGGTCAAGCCCTTGTTGCTTAAGATATTTTTCCAACATCCTGGCCACGCTTCGAGTGGTTAGTCGCCGCCCAAATCGATTGGTGAAGACCGGCGCGAGCCGCTCCTGTTGCTCATCATCGGCCAACTCGCGTTTGCCGAGCCAGCGCGTGATCGCTCTTGCCGCGTAGGAACCCAAGGGGGCTAGTCGCTCCCGTTTTCCCTTGCCTCGGACTCGAAGCAAGCCCGCCTTGCAGTCCAGATCCCCGTCATTCAGACCAACTAACTCACTGACCCGCAAACCGGCTGAATAGATCGTCTCCAGCAGGGCGCGGTCGCGGGCGCCCATCGCTGTGGTTGAGGGCGGCGCATGCAATAGTCTGGCGATCTCTTCAGTTGTCAAAAAATGGGGTAGTTTGCGATCCGGGCGAGGATTGCGGAGCGGTTTCGCCGGGTTGCTTTCGACGAGTCCTTCGCGCTGTGCGTAACGGAAGAAGCTTCGCAGGCAAGCCAAGCGACGCGCGATCGAACTCTTCGCGTAACCCGATTCATGCAGAGAGGCGACAAAAGCGCGTAGATCTAAGGGAGTCACCTCGGCTGGGTCGAGAATGCGCCCATTGGCCTGCTCGAAGAACTCCATTAAGAGGAGCAGGTCTTCCCGGTAGGACTTAATCGTCAGCTCGGCCGCGTTCTTCTCAACTTGCATGAAGCGAAAGAAACGATCCGCGGCGACTTCCATCTCGGATTGGGCGGGCGCATCGGACATACGGCGCAATCACCGCGAGCACGTCGCGATCTCCGGATGTTGATGTCTGCCTCAGATGAACTCGTCATCAAGCGAGTTTTCCGACGTGTGCGGAAGAGAGAATCGCTTGGCGGACTTTGCCGATTCCGCGGTTTGGCGAATCTTCTGGCTGAGGACGGCGGCGTCGTACCAAGTAAAACTCAGTTCCGGATTCGACGCGTAGCGGCCAAGCGTTCGCAATGTCTCGGCTCGGTTGTCATCATTGAAGAGAAATATGTAGCGTTCCTCGCCCTTAACAAGCGCCAGAACGTTGATGTCGTGGGTCACCGTCCGACCTCCATCCGTGTTTACAATCCGTTGTTTCCAATACGGCTTATGTGACGCGAGACACGAAACCGCGTTACCGCTCATATCGGTCAATTGGCCACCGCCACACCACTCGAGATTTTCCGGCGCCGCCGCGCGCGGCCAAGGTTTCTGTCACATGTAAGTAGCAGCAGACACGGATAAAGTCCTCGCTTCGTTGAAGATAGGCCTGCCAACCGCCGAATCGAGCATCGTCCTTAAAGTAGAAATATTCAGACACCTGCTGGGTGAAATTTTCGTCATTACCGTCATAAAGTCGCGTGTGGGTGATGATCGGCTCCGCCTGGGCGATGAGCGGAGGTCGTGTTGGGCCGGGGCCCTCGGGCAAAAAGCCGATCGGGTCTGGCCAATCTGGGGGGAGTTCTTGGGCCGGCGGGGACCCACCCGGCTCGCTGGGACCCCAGGGAGCATCCAGGCCAGCGGCAGTTGGCTGACCCTGCTGAACTGGACCCTGCTGAACTGGACCC
>CAZWOU010000207.1:7683-12019 GCA_964635375.1 uncultured Pirellulaceae bacterium
CCCCCTGCCTGGCGTTGGCTCACTTGTAGGGCGTTGTCAGTGGTGCTTGGCTCCATTCCGGGCGGAATCTCCTCGCTCGACTCTGGATCGCTCTCCGCCGGGCTGGGGGGGCTCAGCGGGTCTGGATTCAGAACCTGCGGCAAAGGCCGTTTCGGCAGCGGCGCCTTGACGTAGTCGGGTGTTTGAGTTTTCAGCTGTTCTCTCGCCAAGGCGAACTCGGCTTCATGCACCAACTTGTCCGGAATGTACTCTTCTTCCGCGGTGCCCCAGGGCAGTCCATAACCGGCTGGAATGGGATGAAACCCGGGATTGGCTGCATACCAATGCACTCGCATTCCCAGCCGAGGCGGATAATAGGGGGTGTACTCGGTGACTGCTCCCAACACCACAACATCGACATTCAAGTGCTGTGCCAAGGCCTGCAAATCGGTGGCCTCATCAATCTCGATTCCCATCGCCTTCATTTGGGTTTGAACGACGCCGACCGGCTTTACCTCAAACCCAGGGAGCTTCTGCAGTTCGTTGTGATAGGCAATCGTGACCCGATCCGTGTCGAGTGTCGGTTCTTGGCTTTGATTGGCGAATGGCAAGACCGCGACCCGCTGTAGCTGCGGAAACGGATTGTGTATTTGGGGCTGGGAACGAATATCTGGAATCGCCGCGCAGCCGAGCAGACTGCTGGCAAGCAAAATGCATGCGAAAGACATGATGTCGCGATGGCGCATGGGGAGCCTGTTTTGGCGCGGACTGGCCCCCCCGGACCGCATTGCTTGCCCACTTTCTCGCTTTAGCAACAGCGGCACATGCCGACGAGTCGCTGCGAATAGAGTGGTGCGAACGCTTTATCGGCATCCTCAAACGCCAACTTCAGCTATTCCGCTGAGTTTGCAAGCCAACCCGCTCGTTTTTTAAATGAGCGACGCGAGGTCTTGCATGCCGATGGGCTCGCGGCACGTGAAGGGCTCGCCATAGTCGACGCCAATTGCCTTGCCCCAATAAGCCGCCTCGTTCTGGAGCTGCTCCAAGAATGTCGGTGAGGTTTGCGGGCGGCCCGTGACGAACTGGCTTTGATAACATTGAATGCTGGCGAGCTTGGTTTCCCAGTAGGGTGTGATGTCGAGCACGAAGGCAGGCTGGGGCGTCAATTTGAGATGGACACAAAAGTAATTGTAGATACGCTGGGGATGAAAAGGCTTGCCAGGCATATCGGTCTTTGAGAGTTTCGCCCAGAACCTGGCGGCTTCGATTAGCTGGGTTGCGGCTAGATGGTCTGGATGGGCGTCGATCCAATAGGGCGCAAAGATCCACTTTGGCCTCGTGATTCTGAATACGCTGGCAACGCTGGCGCGGGCTTTTAGCGTTGACTCAAGGCTTCGGTTGGGCAGGTTGAGGTTGCCTCGCCAGTCGAGGTCCAGGATTGCCGAGGCATCTGCCGTTTCCCGCGAGCGGATTTCGATCGAACCGTGGGGCGTCGGTTCGCCGTTGGTCAAATCCAACACGCCGAGTCTGAGGCCGCGGCTCTTGAGCGAGCAGATCGCGCCGGCCATGCCCAATTCAGCGTCGTCTGGGTGGGGTGCGACCACAAGGACGTCAAGGATCGTCTCCGCATCGCCGCAGCTTATCGAGAGGTTCAAGCAAAGCTCCCTGTCTTGATTCGATGGTTAGCTTGGGACGTGCCTGGGGCCTGCAAACCTGTGATTCCACTAGGCGCGGATCGAGAATTCTGGGAGAAGTCCCCTCTCATTGCCGTTCGTCCACCTCACAAGGCAAGGAAATGCGACACTCGCTCAGTAAAATCGTTCTCGTCTCCGCTGTCGCACTTGGAGTGATTCTACCCTGCTGCGGCTGCCTCTCGCTCAGCGAGAAGCAGGAAGCCGTGTGGGATCGCTTGTTTCCAGAGAACCCGAACGACGTCTTCCTCGACGATGCGGCCCGCGACATCGATCGCCGGCTTTCCAATTCGTCAGCCCAAATGGGGCTCTGAGTCCGTGGCTGTATTGTAGTTCGCTACGGCGTCATCGTGGTTAGCGTGCGGCATCCTGTCCAGGCGGCGAATACTTGCGACGAATGCGTTTGGCTTCGGCCAAGTCAGCTTGCAATTCCTCTTCGGTTGGTTTCCAACGTCGGCCAGCGATACGAGGTTCAAAGTCGGCTTGTCCCGCGAGACCGGCGATCGCTTGCATGCATCGCTGCATGATGGTCTTGAGTTCTCGACCGTCCACATGGCGGCCATGGTATTCATCCAGTCGAATCGGTTCGCCGACCTGTAGTTTGACGCGAGCTGGCATGAACAGTGGGCTCCACGGCGTTCCATCGTAGGGCGAGCCTTCGACATAGCAGGGAATGATCGGTACCTTGGCCTTGATCGCAATCATGACGGCGCCAGGGCGTCCAGGCAACATGAGTGCTTCAGTCATGTTGATTCGTCCTTCGGGAAACATGCCGATCAAGCCGCCGCGCTGAGCGTATCCGATAGCTGTCTTGGTGGCGTCCGTGTCAATTCCGCGTCGCCGCACGGGAATGACTTTCAGTATCTTGAGAAAGCCTGAAAACAGCGGGTTTTTACAAAACTCGACCGCAACCAGCCAGTGCATCACGCGGCGGCAGAGGACCTGCAAAAAGATCGGGTCGATACTGCTGCGATGGTTGCAGATCAACACCGCCCCGGTCTCTGGAAGAGGAAAGTTGGTTGGCAGGCGGGTTCGCCACCAAAAACGCGTGAAGACTTGCGCACCCCACCAAAGTCCGTTCTGCACTGGAGAAAACGGGGCTCGGAACAGTTCTCGGATGACCTGGAAAACGAGCAGGGCGCCGACGAGCGACAGGAAACTAATCGCCATCAACTGCTGGTTCGGCATCGATCTGACCCAGATGAGAGTATCGGTGGAGCTCAGCGCTTAGAATGAACTGATCTGATTCACTCCTGGGAGAGAACGATGATCATTGGCGTCGTCAGCGATACGCACGGCCACGAGCATTATACGCGTCAAGCGATCCGCATGCTGGAGTCGCTTCAGGTGGACCGAGTCATCCATTGCGGCGATATCGGCTCGCCCGCGATCCCACCGATGTTCGCAGCATGGCCCGCAGATTTTGTCTTCGGGAACGTAGACGGCAATCGCGCGGAGCTTCAGCAGGCGATTGAGGACCAACCCGGCCATCACTGCCACGGTCGCGTCGCCAGAATCACGCTCGACCAAACCACGATTACGTTCCTTCACGGAGATGATTCGATTCGGCTCGAAGAAGCCTGCAATAATCCGCTAAACGACCTAGTCTGTTGCGGCCACACTCACCAATCGGATTGTCGCACGAATGGCACGACGCTGATTCTGAACCCCGGCGCTATCTACCGAGCATCCCCGCGATCATTGGCGATCGTCGACTTGTCATCAATGGATGCGACCATCATCGCGCTGAGCGACTAGAGT
Organism: uncultured Pirellulaceae bacterium; assembly: GCA_964635375.1. Lineage (GTDB taxonomy): Bacteria > Planctomycetota > Planctomycetia > Pirellulales > Pirellulaceae > CAZMNY01. The sequence continues at coordinate 11,115 of CAZWOU010000207.1, forward strand.
CGTCATCCTGCCAGCCTGGAAATCCGGTTAGAGTGTCCATTGCCAACGAGTTCGGCGTGACGGTAGTTGTATTCCATCAAATAGGCGTCTTCGACTGTATCGTCGTAGAAGTCGCGAAGGACCGAGACTGCTCGGAACCCAGCCTCGCGAAAGAACAGCTGGGCTGCCAAGTTCGTTTCACGAACTTCCAGCATGATCCGGCTTCGCCGCTGATGCGAGAGCTTACTGATCAGCTTCCCAATCATCTGCTGTCCGACTCCGCGCCGTCGAAATTCGGCTTGGACTGCGAAATTGAGAACGTGCAGTCGATTCTTGTGCAATTCGTAGATCATGAACCCAACGACGCGTTCATCGTATTCGGCAACCATGCCGATGCAATTGCGCTGTCGAAGGCAGCGAATGAAATCCTCTTCGGACCACGGAAACTCGAATCCGGCAGTCTCGATTGCAAGCACTTCAGGCATATCCCTGCGAATCATCCAGCGGATATGAACGCAGACATCGTCTTGACTGTGGACCGTCATGGTGGACTCCTTCCTCTGCGACTCACCCAGCGATCCATCACGATGGGCAAAATAGCCATGCCAATCCGCTTATCCCAGCGGGCTGATAACACTATCAAAAGCCACTCGGCTTGCCAATCGCAATCGTGGCCTCCGTCGCTTCCTTTTTTTGTCCCCTTTGAATGTTCGGGTTCACCGTCAAAACATGCTGTTTTTGGGCATCTTGGGCTTGACCTGCTTGGGAAGTCGCCAACGACAACGGACGGGCGCGAAGAAGCACGCGCGCTCTAGCGGATCGGGCTTCGAGATGAAGCCTCTATCTTCGAGTGGCACGCCAACAGCTGTCGAGTGAAGAGGCCAGCATCACGAGGGCGAGCGCCAGGCCGAGCCAGGGCAGCGGGC
>CAZWOU010000208.1:0-670 GCA_964635375.1 uncultured Pirellulaceae bacterium
CCGGCGCGTCGGCCAGCCCCTTCACTGTGTCAGCGGCCCACGATTCGAGGCCAGACGCCAGTTCGTTGCGGTGTGATGCTTGCTGGCGTTCGAGATTCGCCGCCTGACCCTGAAGCTCGGTCCGCTGAGCGTCACGTTGCGGGTTGGATAGAGGCATCGACGGGCCTTTGAACTTGATCGAACTCGGCGATTTCGTCGCGCGGTCGGCTTCCATTTCCGTGTTGTTGTAGAACGCGAGCAGTTGGTAGAATTCTTTCCGAGTAAACGGATCGTACTTGTGGTCGTGGCATTGGCAGCACTCGAGAGTTGTCCCGAGCCAGACGGCTCCGGTGGTGTTGACACGGTCAATGACCTGCTCGATGCGAGTTTCCTCCGGCAGCGATCCCGCCTCAACATTGGTGGGCGTACAGCGATGGAATCCGGTTGCTATCTTCTGTGACTCGGTGGCGTTGGGCAGAAGGTCTCCAGCGATCTGTTCGATCGTGAACTGATCAAATGGCATGTCGGCGTTTTGGGCTTTGATCACCCAGTCGCGATAGGCCCAGACATCGCGCAAGTTGTCACGCTGAAAACCATGTGAGTCGGCATAACGCGCCAGGTCGAGCCAGGGCCGTGCCCAACGTTCGCCAAACTGAGGACGTTTGAGCAGCTCGTCGACAAGTTGCTCAAG
>CAZWOU010000208.1:680-11985 GCA_964635375.1 uncultured Pirellulaceae bacterium
TGTCGGAAGTGTTTGACACGAAGGCATCGACTTCTTCCGGGGACGGCGGCAGACCGATCACGTCGAGAAAGATACGACGCACTAGGTTCTCTGGAGTCTCCCGCGGAGACGGCGTCAGTCCTTCCTCCTCGAGTCGTTTCCCCACGAACCGATCTATGGGTGATTTCATCCAGTCGAGATTCGAAACCGACGGAGGCACTGGCCGCTTGGGGTTCACGTAGGCCCAGTGTCGTCCAACGGCGAACTGTTCGGGCCAAATGGCTCCCTGGGAGATCCACCTTCTGAGAACTGCGACCTGTGGCTTGGGAAGCGCTTTGCCGATCGTTGGCATCGCCTCGTCATGACCGCGTGGAAGCAATATTCTCCTCAATAGTTCGCTCTCGCCTGGCTCACCGGGTACGATCGCGCCGGAGTCGACGGCGGCGGTCCGCAGGTCTAATCGCAGTTCCGCTTCCTGCTTCTTCTCACCGTGACACTCAATGCAGGCACGACGGAGAATGGGGTAGACGTCTTCAACGAAATCGACAGGCCGGCCTTTTTGGGGAGGAGCGGCAACGACGGTTTGAGAGTTGGCAGCAGCAGCCATTCCGGCCAAAGCGAGAGTCACTGTTACGAGCAGCCGATTCATAACCAATTCTCCAATCCACAACGCGTGTCCCATTGCTCAACGGCGTCGGCTCAGGTCAAAAGCGACGCCCAACCTTGAACCCATATCATAGTCACCAAAGAAGCTGAGCGAAATCAACGCGAGCGGTCTCGGATCGGTTGAATGACTGTTGCGCAATCGAAGTCTCGGCCTAAGCGTCGCCTTTGGCCTGCGAATTCACGTAGAGAGAAGTCCGGCATCTCGCATCAGGCGTTCCAGCTCCGCCACAACTTTCGGGGGCATTACTGGCGTGGGAGAGCGCGGGCGCATGCCGGCAAAGCCAAGCAGACCCAAGGCCGCTTTGACTCCGGCTGCGAGATAGGGGAGCATCACGGCGTCGATTGCCTGCACGTGTTCTTGCAACGGTTGCGCCTCTTGATACTGGCCGGTCATTCCCATCCGCAGCAATCGGTCGAGAGCCTCGGGCCAGATGTTGGCAAAGGCCGTTGTCGTTCCATTGCACCCAATCAGCGTCCCGTGGAGGATGAGACTGCCGTTGCAGATCCAGAACTGCCGCTCAGCCTTCACGCAACGACGGACGCGCGATTCAAAACGGACATCGTGATCAGTTACATAACCGAAGACGTTTTGCATATTGGCAATCCGCCCCAGGCTCTCAGCGGGCGCGGCCGGTTCCGCCGCTTTTCCAAATCGTGCCGGATCGCATTGATGCATGAGCAAGACTGGAACTGGAGATCGTTGTAGAACCTGTTCGAAATAGGACTCAATGGCCAATGGGTTTCGCGGGAATCGAATCCGCAGGATTTCGGCGCCCGCGTCTGCAAAGGCGTCGGCTCGCCGTAAGGTCTCGGCAATCGACGGGCAGTCGATGCCGCCCATCAGAAAACTGCGATCGTCCAGGTTGCTCTTCACCGTTCTCGCTACGGCGATCTTTTCGGCTTCGCTGAGAAAGAACTCCTCACCGGTTTGCGAACCAACTAAGAATCCCCGAGCTGGCGTTTGCAACCAGCGTTCGACGTTGCTAGACAGAGCATCGTGGTCAACGCGATCCGCATCATCGAAAGGCGTCACCAGAGGAATGTTGACGATCGGGTTGGATGTGGGAATGGGCATTGTTGGACGCTCAGTTGAAAACGTTGCAACAGCGCGCCTAGCGAGAGCAGTCGCGCTCGGCTAGATGTTGACGAAGGCTGAATTGTCGATGATCCGCTTGGTGCAATCCTGCGTGTTGTTATTGGGAACCAGCTGGTTTCTGAAGCGACTGGATAAAGGCGACCAGGTCCGAAGCTTCCTGCGGCGTTAGATCGCTGACAATGTTGTCGGGCATCAGAGACTTCGTGCTCTTACGCATTTCATCGATATCCTCGTTTGCGATGGCGACGGTCTTGCCTTCTGCCGTTCTCAATACGACGTGCTTGTCCGTCTTCTGCTGCAGCAATCCGGTAAACAGCCGACCATCGTTCTTCAGCACCATGTGGGTGGCGAACTTGTCTTCGATCTTGAGCGACGGTTGCAGCACATGCTGCAAGAGTTCTGAACGCCGCGGGTACTGCTTAGCGATCGCTTCGAGCGTGGGGCCGACAGACAAATTGGCGTCGTTGATCTGGTGGCAATTTCGACATCGCGCCGCATCGCTGAAGAAGATCAGCCGCCCTCGCTGCTCGCTACCCTTCCGCTGGAGAATCGTCTCAGGGGCCGGGGCAGGGCCCAAACGGACTCGGCGTCGAGACTCAGGAAGGAAATGATCGAATAAGCCCGATACGTTGCCTCGTGCCTTAGAGCCAAGCTTCACGGCGGTTCGCATTGTCTCGCGATCAAGCGAGCGGCGGTGCATGCGATCGACGAGTGCCAGCGACCCCTCGGTCGTCTTTAGCAGCAGCTCGATAGCACGTTGGCGCTCTTCCTTTGTCGCTCCGTCGCGGCTTAACGCATCCAGCGCCGTTGCATCCGCAGTTCCGTCCTTGGCCGGCGCTGAGAGCGGGTTCTTTGCGTCACTCGCGAGTGATCGAATCCAACCATTGACTAAGGCCACACCACGGCTGTCGACAACCTGTGAGCCGATATAAGGCATACGCGCGTACCCTAACTTCGACATGCGATAGGTGATGACCGATCGATAGGGATCGCCGGGCGTGAGTAGCTTGGCGTGATCAATGCCGAACGCGCCGATCCCCGTCCCCTTGTTCGTGTTCAGCTTTTCCAAGGGCATGTCCCGGCGTAGATAGAAAGAGACGATCGCATTTCCGCCTGGATGGTGGCAACTGCTGCAGTTGACATGCAGATACGAGCGAGCTCGATCTTCAAGCGACTGCGAGCTATCGTGAGGATTAACGAGTCGGCCACTGTCGCCGGGCGGAATCTCCGGCGTCTTGGCCAGCACGCGACGACGAGCAAGTCTTTCGAGTTGACCAAGCGGTTGGCCGGGTAGGTCGAGCTGATGGGGCATGAACCCGAGCACGTAATTTGAGCCGGCGTTATGGCATAGCTTGCATTCGTTCTGCGCGCCTACTCGCCAAGTCCGTTCAGTGAACCCCTTAGGCGCAGCCGCGTTCGGGATCCGCAGTGGCTGGTTGGCGCCGTTGCCCGGGACTAGCCGCGCGTCCGCCCCGGCGTCGTCCCATAAGTAGCTGTAGGGCCGCCATTGGCCCCTCTCATGGTGAAGAATCTGCGTTTCCACCGGCTTAGGCTGTTGCCCACGCTTGCCGAACTCCAGGTGTTTAACGAGCACAGCGCCTTCGGGATAGTCGCCGCGCTGCTTGTCTCGAGCCAAGGTGATTTGCGAGTCTCCGGGAAGCGCCACCCAACGGCGCGCTCGGGCGCCATCGTCCCAACGGCTGGCCTTCACTCGATAGGGAACGACGCCGTCCTCGGGCTGGAGGTCTTTCAGCGACTTGAACAAGCCCGTATCGCTCAGCAGCCGGGGAAAGTCGGCGGACGTGTCCTCTTCGCGCGAAGGGGAAAGCTCGTAGATTTGACCAGTCAGGTCATAGTCGAGTACGTACAACTCGCCATCGCTACCCTCCGCGAAATCGACGATGCGTAGATCCGTGTCGAGGAGTGTGCGGTGCGAGTAGTCGTCACTACCGTCGGTCTTCAACGCCCAGATTGTTCCGGTAATGTAGTCGCCATAGACGAATGAGCCGGCGAGGTCTTCAAGCCGGTCGCCGCGGTAGATCGGTCCGCCGATAACGGAGTTGGCTTCCGTGTGCGGATGGTCTTTGACAGGAGCAATAATCGGGGTCGGCCCGCGTACCACTTCCGTGCGCAACAGGGCCCGTCCCTCCATGATCGGCCAGCCACAATTCCCGCCGCGCTCGATGCGGTGGATCATCTCCCATGATTCCCACCCGTTATCGGCGGCAAAGATCTCTCCATTGACTCGATCTACGCCAAACTTCCACGGATTGCGCAAACCATACGCCCATATCTCACCTCTTGCGCCGGCGCGATCGACGAACGGATTGTCTTGCGGGATGGCGTAGGCCGTCGCTCCTGCACGCTGATCGACGTCGATGCGCAAGAGAGCGCCTCGCAAATCCGAAACATCTTGCGCGGTGTTCAGCTTGTCAGGCGGATTGGGGCCGAAGCCGTCGCCGGTGGAAATGTAAAGATAGCCGTCCTTGCCGAACCTCAGACATCCCGCGTTGTGGCCCCCGGCCGGCCAGGCAATCACCACTTGCTCGCTGTCGCCATCGATTGTGGGCGGTTCCGAATTGGAAACGGTGAATCGTGACACGCGGGTGTGTTTGCCGTCGCCGGGGTGCACGTAACAAACGAAGAGCGTGCGATTGTCTTGAAACTTTGGATGCAGGGCGGCGCTGAATAGAGAAAGCTCTTGGCCTGCGAGATCGTCTGGAAGCAGTTCGGCAAGGTCTAGAGCAAGGTCGGCTTTGGCGACGTCTTTCGACTTGCGAATCGTCAAGACCTTTCCGGCCATCTCTGTTACCAAGATGCGGCGCCCGTCCGGCATTTCGGCGAGACTGGTCGGTTTTGTGAACTTGACGGCAGGAAAAGAAGAGTGAATCTGGTAGGGCTCGGGTGCTGTGGGGCTGCCCTTGATTCGCGACGATTTCCACGGTGGACGAGCCCCACGTTTTTGCTGAGCTCGCGTCAAGGAAGCGGGCGCCAGGGCCATGAGGAGCAGTAACGGCAAGACAGCAAGCCGACAATGAGCGGGCATGATTATTCCTCAGAACTAGGAATCAACTCTCAAATCTGAAACGATTTTAGGGTCCCCATCGCAGAACTCAACCAGTTCCTCGCTGCAGGGGGGCCCTCCGCACTGCGCGGCCGTTGGCTGGTCGCTGCACAGACCGCCGCAAAGTTCGCTGCTGACGGCAATTGTCGCACAACCGTTCTAGCAGGGATGATGGTTGTACCACCCAGCCGCGAGTCGAGGCTCGGCTACGCCCAATTCTTGGCAAATCGGCAAATTTGGCGCGGATTGCGACGATTCCGCCGAAGTGCGATCGGCACGTGCAGATTGAGTCCCGCTCAAATACAATCTACAGTTGTTGTGCCAGTTCAGGACGCTCAGAATCCTACACCATTTGAACAGAAGAGAAGCTCGAATGAAGACGAACTTGTTGATTGTCACTCTCATGGCCATTCTTGGATTGAGCGCGAGCATCGCGCCAGCGGAGGAGACCAAGCCTCTGAAGGCTCTCTTGATCACGGGCGGCGGTTATCACGATTATCAGAAGCAGAAGATGATCTTGACCGAGGGAATCAGCGCGAGGGCAAATGTCGACTGGACCGTCGTCCTGGAGAACCCGAAGCCCGGCGAGCTGCCCAAGGTTTACCAGAATGAAGATTGGATTAAGGGCTACGACGTCATTGTCCACAATGAGTGTTTCGCGAAGTACTCCAACGCGGAGACGATTGACAAGATCGTCAAAGCCCACCTGGACACCGGCGTCGGCTCGATCATGATTCACTGCGCGATGCACACATTCCGGGATGGAAAGACAAAAGAGTGGGACAAGCTGGTTGGAGTTGAATCGCGCCGACACGGGCCGAAATTTCCAATCGTTGTTCGAAACATCGGCCGCGACCATCCGATCACGATGAACTCGCCGGCGATGTGGACGACGCCGAAGGGCGAACTCTATCACACGTCGATCATCCCCAGTGCTACTCAACTGGGCGTTGGCTTTAAGGAAGGCGCGGAAGGCAAGACGAAACAGACCTGCATTTGGGTCAATGAATATGGCAAGTGCCGCACGTTCGGGACGACTCTTGGCCATCACAACGAAACCATGCAAGAGAAGACTTACCTCGACATGCTCGCCCGCGGCTTGCTCTGGTCGTGCCGAAAGCTAGACGGTCAAGGCAAGGCTGTTAAAGGTTATGGCAAGACGGCGTCGGCCAAGCGGGCCACGAAGTTTCACGTTCTTCTGGAAGATGGTCGTTCGCTGCGTTTTGCGAACGCCGCCGAGCTTCGCGCTGCCGGCTTGAGTTTTGAATCGGCAACCGACTGCTGTGGACGGTAGCGGACATCCAGCGATTCTTGAACCGCGCAGTATGACGCCGCACTGGATCTGATGCAGTAGCCCCGTACGGGAGTCGCCGAAATGCGAAGTCGATCCCCACTGAACCTGTTCACTGCGTTTGCTGCGAGTTGCCTCCTTTGGTTCTCAACGGGAACGCAGCCGCTGCCGGCTCATGAAGGCCACCACGCGGCAACGTATCAGGTCACTCAGGCCGACCAAAGCGTTGAGAGCAAGAGGCACTTGCGTCTCAAGATTCTCGAGGCGAAATCGAGCCGCGCCGTCGCGGCTCGGTTTACGCTGACGGTCGACGGAGTGAAATATATTCCGTCCGGTCTTGGTCCTCACGGGCTACGGTTCGTTTCGATTCATCAGCGAAGAAAGCAGCGATTTGTCGCCACGTTCGCTCGTGGAACCGGCGACGTTCTGGTGCCGCTGCCAGAGGGCGCCAAGGCGGGAGAAGTGACCGCGGCGAAAGGGTTCGAGTTCTTGGCGGCTGCATCAACGTTCCGTTGCGAAGGGCGAGAAACGATCGCTGAGGTCCGACTGAAGCGGTGGACCGACCTGCAGGCCGATGGCTGGCACGCAGCCGACGAACATCTGCACTACGAGCGAACGGACCCCAAGCACAACAGTGATTGGCTGACCATGCTCGACGCGGACGGCCTCTCGCACGCCCACTTCCTTGTGCTCAAAGGCGGCAACCTGGACGGGCTTTGGGCTCAACAATACGCCTATGGCCCAGCCGGCGAGGCCAGGGATGGAAAACGTCTGATTCGTTCGGGCGAGGAGTATCGCGATTCGGCCCAGGGGCACATAAACCTACTTGGCGTGGAGAAAGTGATTCCCCCAATTTCGACCGGAGGGATCGGAAAGCCTCGCATCACGTTTAACTATCCGCCGCTACTTGATGTCTTTCGGCGAACGCACGACTTGGGCGGTATCGGCGGACCGGCCCATGGAGGTTCATTGGCTCGCAGTTCAACCGCTGCGTTGGACACGGTACTGGGGCAAGTAGATTTCTTCGAGATCGTAAACACTCATTTGTACAAAACGGATGCCTGGTATCGGCTACTCAACTGCGGTTTTATTGTGCCGCCGGTTGCGGGAACCGACCTGCCGAATTTCGGCTTTCGAGATCCTTGGCAACCACTGCTCGGGGAAGTTCGCACCTATGTGCGTTCCGGGGAGCGGCGAGATTTCGATGCGTGGAAAGGAGCGGTTCGCCGCGGCGAAGTGTTCGTGACCAGCGGGCCGTTGATCCAGTTTGATGTCAACGGCATCGGGCCAGGTGGAGTTGTACGGCTGCCGCAACAAGGCGGAAAGGTCACTGTCGCCGCCCGTCTCGCGAGTCCGCGGCGATTGGAAACCCTCGAAGTCATCCGCATGGGCGAGGCTGTCGCGGTGGAGCCCAAGAAATCGCGAGCCGACGGCGTGAATCAATTGAGCCTGCAACACCAGATGACGATAACCAGCAGCTGTTGGCTCGCAGCAAGAGGAACCGGCGGCCCCAAGACGGCTGTGGAAAACGGGCTGAATATTCGCCAAGACGAAATGGCCCACACGGGGGTCATTCAAGTCTTGGTCGGCGATCAACCAATCCGCGATACGTCGGAAGTTGAGCAGCTGCGAAAACAGCTCGCGATGCAACAAGAGTACTATCGAACGCGAGCAAACTTCGAAGAACCGGCACATCGTATTCACTTCATAAAACTGTTTGAGCAAGCGCTCAAGAGTCTTGAGTGAGTGTGGTCACCGAGTCGGCTTGGCCGCGGTGGCTGTGGACTCGATTTGCGCCAGGTGCTTTCTCATGGTTTTGAGTGTCTTGGCCTGTTCAACGGAAGCGGCAAGGTTGTGATGCTCGGCGGGATCGTTGTTCAGATCGTACAGCTCCTCGCCGTCGGGCCAGCGGGCGTATCGCCAACGGTCGGTGCGGATGGCTCTGCCAAGTTTGGCGCCGCGAGTGACCACCGTGTAGGCCAGCTGTTTTCCGGCCGCTTTCGGATTGCCAAGCATCGGGACGAGACTTCGGCCTTGTAGTTCGCCGGGCGCGTCCACATCACAAAGTTCTGCAAGCGTTGGGTAGAGATCAATCAGCTCGACAAGTCCTTCCGTAGCCGATCCCGGCGTTGTCGTTCCAGGCACGCGGATCAACAACGGCACGCGATCACACACCTCAAACAGCGTTACTTTGCCCCACATGAAGTGTTCGCCGAGCTGGTATCCGTGATCGGAAGTAAGCACCACGATCGTGTCGTTCGAGTGACCAGTGCTCGCAACCGCATCAAGGACGAGACCGATCTGCGCATCGATGAAGGAGTTGCAAGCGTGGTATGCCTGAATGTACTCGCGTCTAAGGGCGTCGTTCTCGACGCCAAGCTCGAATCCGAATCCCGCGTAGCGTTTCACCATGGCCGTCTTCGGCGCCTGTGTCCAGAACTCAGTTGGAGCCGGCGAAAACGTCAGACTCTGCTGCGGGTACATCTCGAAGTACTTGTCGGGCGCCAGGAAGGGAACGTGGGGTTTCTGAATGCCGCAGGCCATGAAGAAGGGCTTGTCCCCATGCGCTTTGCCTTTTAACCAAGACGCGATTTGCCTGGCGTTTTTTCCGTCCTTGTGTTGTTCATCCCGTAGTCCGGATGGCCCGTAGCCCGGTTGCTGTTGCCCTCGCGTCTGGGTTCCGATGGTCTCGTGCTTTTTCTTCCACTGTTGCCGATTCTTTCGCAAACTAATCGGCCCGTGTACAGCTTCAAACTTCTCGCGAACTCCCGAAACGATCGGCATCTCGTCGTTTTCGAAACGAAGCATCTCATTCCACGCCAATTCACCTGGATCGATTTTCGGGTTGTGAAAGATCTTTCCAACTGCCCCGGTCCAATACCCCGCGTCCTTGAAACGTTGCGGCATCGACACCGTGCCTGGTCGCGTCTGCCGAATATCCGATTTGTTGTCGAGAACGCCGGTCGATTGCGGGTAAAGGCCGTGCAGAAACGATGCTCGTGAAGGCCCGCAAACCGGATACTGGCAATAGGCGCGACCGAAAGCCATGCCGGTTTTCGCCAAGCGGTCAAATGCCGGCGTCTTGATGTGCGGATAGCCCGAACTCGACACATGGGTGTTCAAGTCGTCGCAGACGATGAACAGCACATTTGGCCGAGCGTCGCGCTCAGCGGCCTGTGCGCCTGCGCAGAGTGCAAGAAGTGTTAAGGAAAGCAATGCAGCCCGATTCATGCTACTACTCCGGCGATCTCGTGGTGTTAGTCTCGTTGTTCGTCTCAGTCTTCTTGTTCGTCTCAGTCCTCTCGGTCTTCTCTGCATCTCGCCGCTTCTTACGTTCGGCTCGTTTGCGGATTCGCTGCTTCTCGCGCTCCGACAGCGATTGCTTCTTGGGCGCAGGATCCCAGCGTCTCTTTCCGCCGGTAATGGGATCAACCATGGCTTCGATCCAGGTTTCGAAGGCGGTGTCGAGAGTACCTACTATATCAGGCTGCTCGTCGGCAAGATTCGTTTCTTCCGAGGGATCGACGGCAAGGTTGAACAGTTCAGTCTCTTCTCGAAATACGTGCAGTTTCCAATCTCCTCGGCGCACAGCCCACTCACCGCTGCTGCCGCCTTCGCTCCAATAAAGCGTTCGCTGAAGCGTAGTGGACTTCCCTGTGAGGAGTGGCAGCAGGCTCTTGCCGTCGAAGTGGTTTTGGGCCGGCAAACGACCAGTCGCGTCAAGTGCTGTCGGCAGGATGTCCAGCGAGATAACTGGCGAGTCGATCGAACGGCCTCCAGAGAACTTTGCCGGCCAGCTAACGATAAAGGGCGTGCGAATTCCGCCTTCGTAAAGGCTGCCCTTGAAGCCTCGCAGCGGTGTGTTGTCCGCTTCCATCGCCTTCGACCCGCCATTATCAGTGAGGAAGATCAGCAGTGTGTTGTCGAACAGCTGCCTCTGTTTCAGCTTGGTTACGACAGCGCCTACGCCGTCGTCGAGATGTTTGAGCATCGCCATTAAGATCGCACGCTTCTGGCTGATGCCGGGGAACTGCTTGCGGTAAGCGTCGATGTCGGCCTGTGGCGCTTCAGCCGGTGCGTGCACGGCATTGTAAGCAAGGTATAGGAAGAACGGACGATCCTGGTTGCGGTCGATGAACGCGAGGGCTTCCTCGGTCAAGCGATTCGTAAGATATCCCTCATCGTCAATTCGCCTCTTGTTGCGGTAGATCGGATGGGCAAACTTGCCCTCGGAGTCGCTGCGCAAGTCGAAGTAACTGTGTCCGCCGCGCCCCATGAACTTGTAGCATTCATCAAATCCGCGACTCATCGCGTGCCACTTCAGTGCCGGGAAATCGTTATCGAGCCCGAGGTGCCATTTTCCGATCGCGGTCGACACATACGCGTCGGGCAAGAACGATGGAAAGATCGGCAGCTTCGGATCAAACCCTCTCCCACCATCGCCCGCCGAATAGACGCCGACTCGCTGTTGGTATCGCCCCAGCATCAGGCCAGCTCGCGTTGGCGAACAGACTTGCCCGCTGGTGTAGCCTTGCGTGAAGACAACTCCGTCCGCGGCCAAGGCATCCATGTGCGGCGTGGAGACCTCCTTGGGATGATGCGGATTAAGGCTGATGTCCGCGTAACCCTGGTCGTCGGTCAGGATAACTACGATGTTAGGGCGCTTGTCCGTCGGTTTGACTGAAGTCGTGCCGTGCTCGTCGGTTAGGCCCGACCGACATGGCAACAACATGCACGTCGTCGACATAATCATCATGGCCAACTGCCATGATCTAAAGTGTTCGCGCATCATCGGATCCTCATTTGGTTGAGGAATTATGAACTTCAGAAGACCTTGTCCGTGCACAAGGGGACTGTCAATGCCCCTGCGGTCACTTTTCCGGGTGGACCATCATCGTTGCCGGACGCCAGGTTCCCTTTTTCAACGGGCGGCTAGGCTAGGGGCCTTCGACTGTCGGCAGGGTGAATCGCGACTTGATGGCAATTCGTTGGCCCGTCCGCTGAGACTCTCTGGCGGCATTCATGATTTCAATCACGTGCAGGGCGTGTTCCGCTGAGACCTCCGGCTGTTTGCCCGTGGCCAGACATTCGGCTACGTGCGAGGCGCCCTGCTGCCAGGAGTAGCCCTCGCCATACAGGCCGGTTCCAGGCCGCGGCTTGTCGACAGCATGACGTTGCATCTTATTGCCCTGGGCACGCAACGCCAAAT
>CAZWOU010000209.1:0-11908 GCA_964635375.1 uncultured Pirellulaceae bacterium
CGGCTCGATGCTGGCTGGCGTTCTCGTCCTTGAGGATCGCCGCAGCTTCCTCCCTGGCCTGTTTTGTCTCGAACAGTGCGATGAGCATGCGTGCACGTTTGATACGAAGCGGAGTGGGGTCTTCGGGTTTGCCAGCCAGGGCCTTGTCATATGAATCCAACGCGACTCGCCACCGTCCGCGCTGGGCGGCCAAGTCGCCTGACTGCTCATACGTCGCAAGGACGGCTACCGCGCGGCGGGCCTCCTCTTCGCGAAGTTTTGTCAACGCGCCTTGCAACTCGCGCTGTTTCGCCTGAGCTGTCGATGTAGCGGTCTCCGCGAGCCCCTTGGCGCTGATAGCGGACATCATGCCTGTGGCGGTGCCGAGCAAGCCGAGTGTCAGCGCGACGACGGCTGCCGCTGTTCCGATGACCAAGCCCGTGTTGCGTCGAGTGAACTTTCGCACTCGCTCCAATCGGCCTGCCCGCCGAGCGAGAATCGTCTCGTCGTTCAGGTATCGACGGAGGTCGTCGGCCAGCTCGCCGGCCGTGCGATACCGGCGAACTCGTTCCTTTTCCAGGCACTTGAGGCATATCGTCTCTAAGTCGCGGTCGATTCCAGCGTTGAACTCTCGCGGCGCGATCGGGTCTTGCTCAAGGACTTGCCGGAGCGTCTCAGGAACGCTGGCGGCTTGAAACGGCGGACGGCCAGTTAAGATGTGATAGAGCGTTGCTCCCAGGCCATAGATATCGGTGGCCTCCGTCACGCTTGCCGCGTCAACTGCTTGTTCAGGGGACATGTAAGGCGGCGATCCGAATACTTCGCCGGACATCGTCGCCGAGGGTCCGTCATCATTGAGTTTGGCCAAGCCGAAATCCGCGATCAGCGCACGATCGGTCTTGCGATCAATCATGATGTTGTGTGGCTTAATGTCCCGGTGCAGAACGCCAGACTGATGGGCCTCTTCCAAACCTCTCGCAGCCGCTTCGATGTACTCCGCAGCCGTTCGTGAGGCAAGCGGACTCGATCGCACTATCTCCGCAAGGCTGTCGCCGTCAATAAACCGCATTGCGTAGTAATGCAGGCCCTGCTCTCTGCCAACATCGTAGACGGTGACAATGTTATCGTGGGCGAGACGAGCTGCCGCAAGCGCCTCCGTGCGAAATCATTCCACAGCGACATTCTGATCACTTCCCTCAAGGTGGGCAACGCAGTCGGGCCGAATAATCTTCAGCGCGACCAGTCGTCCGGTGTCCTCGTGCCTCGCTTTATAGACGATGCCCATTCCGCCTTGTCCAAGGCGCCCTTCGATCGTGTAACCGGGCACCATGGGCGCGGAATCGGGAGCCCCGGCCTGCGCGTTCGAGGGTCGCTCGTCAAGTTTCATGATGTCCGTGGGCGCGATATCGATCGACTTTGTGGCCAAGTCGGCCTCGATTCGAAAGAGGACTTCGGCGACCACGTCCGCGTCAGCAGTAGCGCTTTCGACAAAGGCAGTACGTTCGCCAATGGGTTGCGCCAACGCTTCCCTAAGCAGCTTCTCAATGTCTGGCTCGCGGAATTCGTTGTTCATTGTTTACTCACTCGCATGAAAACGGAAAACGCGGGCTCTGTGAGGCGAGCATGGTCGAAGCGATGTCTGCGGAAGAGATCAAGCCAGGATACCTTTGATTAGACGACCATGAACGTCCGTAAGGCGATAATCCCGGCCCTGAAATCGATAGGTCAGCCGTTCATGATCGATGCCGAGGCAATGCAGTAGCGTCGCGTGAAAATCGTGCACGTGCATTGGGTCCTCCGCGATGTTGTAACAGTAGTCATCGGTGCCTCCGTAGCTGATTCCGGGCTTGATGCCGCCGCCCGCCATCCAGATCGAGAAACACCGAGGGTGATGATCGCGTCCAAACGACTTTGGATTTCCCTGTGAATAGATTGTGCGGCCAAATTCCCCAGCCCAGATGATTAACGTGTCGTCCAGCATGCCGCGTTGTTTCAGATCGGCGATCAGCGCTGCGGAACCCTGGTCTGTTTCTCGGGCCAAGGTTGGCAAGTGCTTCTTGACATTACTGTGATGATCCCAACCGCGGTGAAACACCTGAATGAAGCGGACGCCGCGTTCGGCCAGACGCCGGGCAAGCAGACAGTTCGCGGCGTGAGAGCCGGGGCGACGAGCATCTTCACCATAGAGGTTGAAGGTGCTTTCGGGTTCGTCCGATGTGTCAGCCAGCTCGGGCACCGACGTCTGCATGCGGTACGCCATCTCGTACTGGGCAATCCGCGAGACAATCTCGGGATCGCCGACCTGTTTTTCGCGAAGTCGGTTTAGTTTCGCCAACCGGTCGAGCATGGCCCGCCGTTCACGGGCTGAGCCCGCAGTAGGGTCATTCAGATAAAGGACTGGATCGCCCTGGCTGCGGAACTTCACTCCTTGAAACTCCGACGGCAGGAACCCGCTTCCCCATAAGCGATCGTAGAGCGGTTGCGCCTGGTGAAACGTGTTCGTGCTGAGGAGGACGACAAACGAAGGGAGGTTCTCGGTTTCACTGCCCAGTCCGTAGCTCAACCACGCCCCAATGCTGGGGCGGCCAGGTTGCTGGTGCCCCGACTGAAAGAACGTGATGCCGGGATCGTGATTGATCGCTTCGGTGTGCATCGACTTGATCACACAGATGTCATCAACCACATTGGCCATGTGGGGCAGCAAGTCGCTAAGCCATGTCCCCGATTTTCCGTGTTGTCGGAATTTCCAGGGCGACTTCACGACGGGAAAGTTCTGCTGTCCAGATGTCATGCCAGTCAGCCGCTGACCGCTTCGCACGCTGTCCGGCAAATTGGTCATGTGCAGTTTTTCGAGAGACGGCTTGTAGTCGAACAGGTCGACCTGCGAGGGCGCGCCCGACTGCAGCAAGTAGATGACTCGCTTTGCCTTGGCTGGGAAATGAGGCAGGCCGTCGAGGCCGCCAATCGTCTTCGGGTCGGCCGCTGAGCCGGCATTCTCGTTCAGCAATGCAGACAGCGCCGCCACACCAATGCCAGTACTGGCGCGACCGAAGAATTGCCGACGATTTTCGAGCAATCGAGACTCAAGTGGTAGCGAGGACATTGCTTATCCTTTGGTGATGGCTTCGTTCAGGTTGAGCAGCAGACGGGCAATACTGGCGAACGCAGCCAATTCGGCCCTCTTCAATTCGCCGTCCACCGGCGAGTCGCCGACTTCGAGCACTCTTGTCAACGCTTCCCGATCCGTCGTGAAACGCTCCAACTCGGCGTCATATACTTCGCGAAGCAGGGTCAGTTCCGATTCGCTCGGTGTTCTCGCCGTCACTAGTCTGAAACCAAAGGAGATTCGCTGCTCCGTCTCTTCTCCGCCATGTTGGATCATTCGCTCGCCCAAACGTCTCGCGGCCTCGACGAATTGCGGCCCATTGAGCAGCAACAATGCCTGAAGCGGAGTATTGGTTCGCGACCGGCGAATCGTACAGAACTCTCGCTCAGGCGCGTCAAACGTCTTTAGCATTGGAGACGGCACACTGCGTTTCCAGAATGTATACAGGCTGCGCCGATAGAGATCGTCGCCACGGCCTCGAGCGTATTCTCGCGAATAGCCTGGTCGGTTATTCAGCTCCATCCAAAGCCCCTTGGGCTGGTATGGGTACACGCTCTTGCCGCCGAGTCGTTGGACGAGAAGACCGCTCGCCGCCAGCGCGGCATCTCGGACTTCTTCGCCGTCGAGCCGCATTCGCGGGCCTCGCGAAAGCAGGCGGTTCTCCGGATCGCGTAGATAGGCTGCCTTGCCGACGTGCGATGTCTGTCGGTAGGTTGCCGAGTTGATCATCAGTCGCTGTATTTGCTTGACGTCCCAACCGCTGCGGACGAATTCCAAAGACAACCAATCCAACAGCTTCGGATGGCTGGGCAATTCGCCTTGAACTCCGAAGTCCTCTGACGTTTTCACTAGCCCTATCCCAAATAGTCGTTGCCAGTAGCGGTTCACAGCCACTCGAGATGTCAATGGATGACTGGGGTCGACAAGCCAGCGGGCGAAGCCGAGCCGGTTGGCGGGAGCATCTTTCGGCAGCGGAGGAAAGACCGCGGGGACGCCCGCCGTGACCAGCTCGGTCGGCTCATTATATTGCCCGCGATTGAGAACGTGCGTCTTCCGTCGCTGGGCCATGTCTTGCATGATCATGGTCGAGGGAAAGGCCTCGGTCTTCTGTTTCTCGATCTGGGCAATTCGGTCTATTAGCAGCTTGCGCGGATCGTAATTTTCGACAAAATAGTCTCGCAATCGCTTTGCTGCTTTGCCGCTTTGCGCCGCTGCACTAGCGAGTTTTCGTATCTCGTGAGAAAGCCCCTGCAAACGGATCGTGTCGGGTCCGTCGCGCGTGATCGAGATTCGCGGCCGGCCAACGCCATGAGTTGCGAAGTTAGCCTCGTGTCGAAGTCGAAAGCGAAGTTCCGTCCCGTCATCGAACCCAAACGGCGTCTCGGCGATGAACATAGCGGTCGCATTTTCCTTGCGAGTTGGGCCGTCAACCGCCCATCCGTTGTTATCAGCAACCGCCCCATCGATTGCTTTGGCGACCTCGTATCCAGCTTGCGAGTAGTCGGCAATTGCGCGGCGGAACTTGATCTGTCTAGATTGAGATGGATCCTTCAAAGAAACCGCCGTAAGTTCGAATTCACTCAGCACGAAGTTCGAGTTACTGTGGCGACCCGGCCCTCCGCCAGGCAGAGACTCGTGGGTCAAGGCTTCCAGTCGCACCGCGGTTAGACCTGTCGATTTCGTCTTCGCGGTAATCTCGTAGTTGTCCTTTCGAGGGTTTGCCCCACCCACGACGATCGAGTTGTCATCGAGTCGAGTCAGCTTTGAACCGCCAGTGGACGTCATGGTCAGAGGCGTCAGCGTCTCCCAGCCACCGTATGGCGAATCTGCAATCTTCTTGACCCAGTCCTTCAGAAGCAGGTCGATGTGCGCCGGTTCGCTTAGTTCCTTTCTCAAACGAGCCAACTCGGCGTCGAGCTCCCGCTGCTGTGATGCGGCCAGCGGAGAAGCGATGCGTTCCTGCGGAGTAAATCCGCGCATGCCGCGTTCGGGGACTTGATTGAAGAACGCGTACAGCTGATAGAACTCGGGTTGAGAAATCGGATCGTACTTGTGCTCATGGCAGCGGCCGCAGCCAACGGTTAGCCCCAACCAAACCGCTCCGGTTGTGAGGAGTCGATCCATGACGTACTCGGTCCGATATTCTTCGTCGATGATGCCCCCTTCGATGGTGATTCCGTGATTGCGGTTGAAGCCTGTCGCCAATCGTTGCTGTGGCGTTCCGCCCTGCAAGAGGTCGCCGGCCAACTGTTCTATGGTGAACACGTCGAAGGGCTTGTTTTGGTTGTAGGCGTTGATCACCCAGTCGCGCCAGACCCATTGGGTTCGCTCCGTGTCATACTGGTAGCCGTTGGTGTCGGCATAGCGAGCCAGGTCGAGCCAGTGCCTCGCCATATGTTCGCCGTAGGCGGTTGAGTCGAGGTAGTGGTCGACCATCCGCTCGTAGGCGCCGGACTTGGCGTCGGCAAGGAAATCGTCGACCTCCTGAATCGTTGGCGGCAATCCCGTAAGGTCAAAGGCAACGCGGCGAATCAAGGTCTCTCGCGACGCTTCGAGGGCCGGACTGAGCCTAGCCGAACTTAGCTGCTCCATCACAAAGTGGTCGATCTTGTTCTTCGGCCAAGAAGGATTCGCCACCTTGGGCAGCGCTGGTTCTTTCGCTCTGACAAACGCCCAATGTTGCTTGTACTCGGCGCCCTGTTCGATCCATGCCGTCAGCGTAGCGATCTGCTTCTCGCTCAGTTGCTTCGGCGAATCCGCGGGTGGCATTTTCAAGTCGGGATCGTTCGCCGTAATGCGGACGATAAGTTCGCTCGAGCCGACGTCGCCTGGAACAATCGCCGGCTCCCCAGATTCCGCCGGCTTTATCGCGAACTTGAGCTCGTCCAAACGCAAACTGGCCTCGCGACTCGCGGCATCCGCGCCGTGGCAAGCGAAGCAATGGCCGGACAGAATGGGGCGAACATCGCGGTTGAAATCAACTTCCTCGCCCATTGCAACGCATGGACACAACAGAATCAAACAGGCGATCGATCGCGTGACGGTTTTGTTCAGCATAAGTTTACCGGCAAGTCTCGTTGAGTGAAGGAAGCGGGTAGACCGGATTTTATCGCGTTTAGCGACGTGACGCGACTTGGTTCACAAGTTTTGGGTTCAAGAAGGATCTACTCGCGGCAGGAGGTTAGCGTCGCTTGGTGAGTTTCGGCCGCGGCGGGATCATCCTATTCTCTCTCGCCACGGTCGCCACGTCTATCCTTCCTGGGCGCGACCGGAGCCGCGGTCAAATCTGCTATGTTGCATTTATGGACAGTGAGCAACACACGCCGAAACAGTGGCGCCCACGGTATTCCATTAGAATGTTGGTGGTCCTGGTAACACTCGTGTGCGGCTACACGGCGTGCTGGGGGCCGACGAGAAATCGGGGGCCGGAGGACGTGAAGAACTGCGACGGGGACACTCCGATCGTGCTTCGGCGCATAGTGCAGGCCGATCCAGCCGCTCCGTTGATCGTCACGACGCGTGAGTTTCACTTACCTAAGCGTTCCGGCAGCGATACGCGCCTTCCCCGGCTTTACCGATCCTACTACTTCTGGTTCTTCGGCTACGTCGCAAGGCTGCCATACAAGCGAGAGATTCCCTGGCCGGATAGCAGGAGTCTTACACAACCCGTCTGGACGCAACCATCGCGCGTTCGCTAAGCGAGCGCCAATTATCCCCCCACCTTTGCATCACCTTGCAATTTCATTCCGCCACCGCGACTTCGGCATAGCAGGCTTGTTTTTGAAACAAGCCTCTAGGTCATTTGGCGTCAACGCCAGCGGGACTCGGGCAACCCCTGTGGATCAATCAGAGTCGCCCCCCTTCGCAACTCAAAACGCACACATCATCATCGTCGTCGCCAGCCGTCGTTGGAGGCCTTTGACATCTGGTAGTCTTGAGTGATCTTGTTTGGAGATTTTGTAAACGCCAGTGTTGCCGAGCCAGCTTCCGAACGCGAACCGGAGACTCACCGTGCCCTCTCAGCCTTTTCGTCAATACGCCAGACTCGGCGCTAGCATGCTCGTGGTCGTTGCCTGGACTGCGGCCCTAACTGCCGCTCAACCCAATCCGCCGATCGCTCGCCAGAAGGACCGGATTGAACGGGAATTCGGTCGGCCCCTTGACGACGTGGTGCGTCTGCGACTGTGGAGTCGGTACGGGATGAGCAACCGCTTCGCTACCGACCTTGGCTTGACCCGGAAGCAACTTGACGAATTGTTCGAGACCCGCCGATGGGAGTTAATGGACCCGCCTTCGTTGGCCTTCCAGAACCGGGCCCACCCCCAGGTCTCTGTCCGCGCTGCGACTTTGGATACACATCGAGTGGATGGTTTCGTGGACCAGACCGGGCAAGCCGCTCGGCTCGGCACTCAGGCAGTGATCAGCTGTGGCAGGAACACGCTTACGGTGTCCTTCTCCTGCGACGCAGGCGATCCGAAAAGTCTCGTCGCTGAGAATCCCGCGCGAGATTCTCGCCCTCCGAAAGAAGGGGCTTACTGGGACGGAGACCTCGTCCCCCTCAGCAAGATGCTCTACAAAGGCATGACGCTCAAAGAAGAACTGGAGTGGGTAAAGAAGCTCCCGCCGCCGAGCACATCGGTTCTGCTAGACGACTGCCTCGTGATTTCACTTACGCCCACGGTGATCGGCAAAGTCCAGTCTCATCGCGACTTGGCATTCGTGGCTCGCGACCCGCAAGAGATCTTGGCGGAATTGGAACCGCTTGAGGACCCAAAAGTGTTCCTCGAGGGCGCCTTCTATTTTCTCGCCATCAATCCAAACGGCGCCGTGCTGGACGTCTTCTACGATCCATGGGGGGGAGGCGTTTTTTGTCCCGCGTGGCATTCCGAAGCAAAGATCTCCACCAACATCGCCGCTGGCACATGGGAAACGAAGGTTGAGATTCCTTTGAAGTCACTACAACCGAAGGTAAACGAGAACTCCGTCTGGGGAGTGGACCTGTGCCGCATCGACCGCAGCGGAAACAGATCAGCCATTGTCACTCGCAGCGAGAAGCCGATTTTCGTCAAGTACGACCTTGCCGTTCCTGAAAAGGCATTGCCCGTGTTGCCGCCGCGACCAGCGGTCTCGGTTGAGCCCGCGTCGCAACCGCTCATCGACGGGCCTTTCCCAACCGACGATGACTGGTCGCGTGCGAAGCGGATCAAGGGACTTTTGACCAACAAGTCGGGGCGAACGTCCGAGCGGACCCAAGTAAGTCTGCTCCACGACGAACGGCGTCTCTTCATTCGTTTCGATTGCCAGGAACAGGACATCTCCCGACTGAAGGTGGTCTCGCGAGAGAAGGAAGAGCAGGCCTACGGCAAGGGGAATCGTCGCGCGAATTTCCTCGATCGACGCGAAGCGTGGGGCTTGGATTGGGGTGACTACGTCGAGGTGCTCCTCGCGCCGGAGCGGGACTCGGCTGACGCCTTTCACTCGGGACTCTTTCAGATCCTGGTCAACTCTCGCGGTGATGCACTAAAACGCTACTACGACACTTTCGGGATGTTCACGGTTTCGCCCGTTCCGCCCTGGGGTTCTGGAACGCGCACGCATGTCAGCCGGGATGGGAACATCTGGTCGGTGGAAATAGCCATCGAATTCGACGCGCTGTGCAGCTCGGCGACAGCATCCACCGAGTGGGGGCTCAATTTGCATCGATGCATCTCCGCGGACAACGCCTCGCATATTGACGCCGCTTGGCTGTGGGGAGAGAGCTCAGACAGAAAAGCCACGCGAGGGCAAGAGATTGATCTCTGCTGGTCACCGACTGGCGGGGTGATCCGCAATGTCCAGCGACTGGGGGCAATGAACATCGATCCTCGCAAAGTGAAACTTGCTCGATCCACACGTCCGGCCAGCGCCCCTGGGCGCATCGACGGCCTGAAGCAGAGACCATTGATGCGAAGCCGAGAGAGCGATCGGCTGGCGAGTGTCTGTTTCGTCGATGCCGAGCACGGTTGGGCGGTCGGCGGGCTGGGAACGATCCTACACACTGCGGACGGTGGCTCGACCTGGAACGAGCAGGTGTCGGGAACTAACTTCATTCTTGAAAGTGTTGTCTTCGTGGACCCCCTGCATGGTTGGGCCGTCGGAGGATGGCCCCGCGATTACGAAGTGTCCCTTTACGGCGGCATGGGAGTAATTCTTGCAACCGACGACGGCGGAAAGACGTGGCGGCATCAATTGGAAGCTGCCGCCGGGTGGCTCAGCAATGCGTACTTCATTGATTCATCGCACGGTTGGGCGGTGGGGGAATACGGCACGGTGCTGAGAACCCAAGATGGCGGCGAGACTTGGACGCAGATGCGAAATGTGCCGACGCCAGCGTGGATTCGCAGCGTACACTTTGTCGACGAGCAACATGGCTGGGCCGTCGGCACTTACGAGACAGTCCTCAAGACCGACGATGGAGGCAAAAGTTGGGTCGCCCAGAAGATGCCGTCGCCACGGCGTCTTCACGGCCTGCCGATAGCGTACGAATCAGTTCGCTTTGCGAATGCTACCGAAGGCTATGTCGTTGGCCAATATGGAAACATTCTCCGCACAGCTGATGGCGGGCGGACCTGGACCTTCGAAGCGATCGACGCGACCCGGCTCGCCCTTGACCTCGTCAACCTTTGCGATCTGACGACGACCTACAGTGGCAAAGCGTGGGCGGTCAGCCCCGTTGGCGTGCTGGCGCGAACGACGGATCAGAACGGAGCGATGTGGCGTCTGGTCAAGACCGGAACGCCCGCCTGGCTACGGTGTGTCTCGTTCGTCAACGACAGCAACGGCTGGGTCGCCGGCGACCGTAACACGGTGATCCGCACCACCGATGGCGGCAAGACATGGACCAAGCAACGTGATTCCGGTCGGAAGATGGGCCTATTCTACGCCACGGCCCACGATCACCACATCAATGGCTCGGCAATGGCTTCGCTGAACGAAGAGTTCGATAACGCCTATGTCCTCCTTGGCCGGAGGCTCGGTCCCTTTCTGTTCGGCGGCTCCGTCGACTCGTACAAGAACGACGCGGCAACAATGGCCATGGGGGTTCCCGTGACATACAACTTCAACGAATTCGCCTGGCGCGGCCGAGACAATCCGCACCGGATCGCCGAACGTTACCAGCACTTCGGCGGCATTGAGCCGATGGAGCGGCGGCTCGTGGCCATGATTCGCATGTTGCGACCGGAGATTCTCGTTGGCGAGCAACCCGTCATTCAGGAAGGCTACTACGCCCACGGCGTCGGTGATATTGCTCGCGCCCTGGTTGCCGCTTTCGACTCCGCAGGCGATCCCAATCGATTTCCGGAATTGCGAGCATTCGGGCTGGAGCCGTTCACACCGAAGAAGCTCTACCTAGCCACCATGTGGCCCAACGAGATGTACCCGATCTTTTCGCCAACACTGCGACTTGCGCCAGATCACAAGTTCTCGCCAAGACTCGGTATGACCCACGGCGAGGCGACTTTGATGGGCCGGCAAATGTTCTGGGGCCTGCTAGACCGCGGAAAGCCGCCCGAGTCCCAGAAGCCCTGGCCTGGCCGTTGGACACTGCATCTCAAAGAGTCCCGAGTCGAGATTTCCAATCCCGAACAAGACATTTTCGACGGCATCCGATAGAGAATTACCATGATGAGAATAGCCGCGACGCTGACCGTGTCGCTCTCTCTGTTTGCAGCTGACACCTACGCTGCGAAGCCGAACATAATCCGAAACGGCGGCTTCGAAGACGAAACGCTCGACGGATGGCAAGCTGGCGAGAACGTCACGATGGCTATCACAGAAGACAAGGCTCGTTCGGGAAAGCGCGCCATCAAGTTGACCTGTCGCGACGTTGCCGAATTGCTCGACCAACCAGTCCTCTTGTTGCTCGGACAAAAGGTCGTCCAACGAGCGTTGCAACAACTGCGAGTCACAATTCGCCGCTGAGGACTTCATGAGTTTCCTCCTGGCGTTGGCGAGTCGTCCAACACATCGCTAACTTTTCTGCGGATTCTGGCCATGATGCGACTGCGCGACATGTAGATGCTGCCTCGACTGATACCCAGTTCCGCCGCAACGTCCTGCACCGACGTGCCGTCGACAACCGTCGACCAAAACGCAGCCCGGCTTGTGGCAATGAACTCATCCCTAACTTGTTCCGCCGCCCAGACGATCAACTCGTGTTCGTAACGATCGATCTGTTGTCGGCCGGGAGTCGCTGGCAGTTACTCCAGCATTTCGATAAGCTCCGACCCGCCATATCCGCCTGCCTGCTTGCGTTCTCGGTTCATGAACTTGATGACGATATTCCGCGCGATGGTCGATGTCCATCGCCGAAAGGAAGCCGCCTGGCCATCGTCCGTCCACCCGTCAATCGACTTTACGATAGCCAGCAGCACCTGCTGAACAACGTCGGCGTTATGACGCTGCGGAACTCCGAGTCGCGTTACTAGATGATTGAGGAACGGCTCGTAGACTTTCACGAAATCAGCCCACGCCCGCTCGTTGTCGTCGCTCTTCAGGCGAACGATCAGGCTGAGGCGTGTTTCTGGTTGATTCATCGTGCCTTCCTTCTCCCGCATGAGTCCCTGGTGCAGCGGGAATCTCACGCCCTGGCGAGAATTTCTGGACAATTCTCAGTTTAGCAGGAAGTACCCTGTTCCACCGATTCTTGCGGCCCGTCCTCAGGTTCATCATGCCGTGAGGCGACCCGTTGCCCGGCAGAGGTATGCTATTATCTGAGGTTTGTCGCGAGTTGTTCGCTGCAAGCTCTCCCGATCGGACAGTCGTCAACAGATTTGGCTCAAG
>CAZWOU010000210.1:0-2558 GCA_964635375.1 uncultured Pirellulaceae bacterium
TAGCGACCTGGGATGCTGATATATGTCGAGAGCGTCGGCCCCTTGGTGCCGATGCCTTCCTTAATGACTTGGACGACGATTTCATCGCCCCGTCTGAAGATCTCTTGAATCGGCGGCTTGATCCGAGGGCGTCCGGTATTGCGATACCGTCGTTGCGGCCGGCCCTTGTTGCGGCCGTTCCCATTGGCGTCGTCGCTCTGGTCGTTGTCGGCCATGACTTCGGCCGGGTCGTAGCCACCCTGGCGAAAGTACTGAGGTTCGACGTCGCTAATGTGCAGGAAGCCGTTGCGGCCTACGCCGAAATCAACGAAGGCAGCCTGGATACTCGGTTCCAGGTTGACAATCTTCCCCTTGTAAATATTCCCAACGTAGTTGTCCTGGCTGGCTCGTTCTACATAGAGCTCTTCCAGAATTCCATCTTCAATGATCGCAATCCGGCATTCTTCCGGTTGCGAAACATTGATCAGCATTTCCTTCTTCATCGGACCCACTTTCGTGAAATGGTCTATGGTGTCCGAGGGTGATCATTTGCGGAGGGCCGGTTGCGGAGCTGTCTCCGGCTCGAGGCCCACGATGCGAATAGGCTGGTGCAGTCGATGTCTGGCTCATAAATCAATGCTCATGTGCAGACTCGACTGCGGTGCGGCGGAGAAACAGGCCGAAGGATTCCAAATCGTCGATTTCAAGTGCTTCCAAGACTTCTCGCGGGCGAACGCTTGCTTCTCGGGACGCGATCAGCGTCATTTCGAGCTCGCCCTCGCAGACGTTCAATTCCGCTATGCCCGCCCTCGCGTCTATCGATTCCACACGACCATCGCGTTGGATGGGAAGCGCGCCAAGGGCCATCAACTCAACGGCCGCTTGGGTAGTGGATTCGACTCGAGACTCGGGCAGCTTAATGGCATAGCGTAGTCGGGCTACTTGAACTTTGGATTCTCCTGAGGCCAACGCCCTCACGCTCTGAATCGTCAGGCCTGGGGGCGCGTGGTCCGCTAATGTCTGTTGCAATTTGGTCGTGTCCGCGGGCTCAGCGAGTTCCACATCCATCGATTCGTTTGAGCCGGCAATGCCTAGGCTCAGCGCCGATGGAAAGCTCATACGGGCTTTGGGATGGAATCCCTCGCTCATCCGCAGGTTCAAATTCGCGCGGCGGAACATCCGCTCAAACGCGCGCACCAAATCGCGGTGGCTTGTCAGCCGTAAATCACCCTCTTTCCGAAAACGTATACGTACTCGATATCGATCCATGTCCCGTTGGACAACTCCGCGTCTGAACAACAGACGCGGATGGATTGTTTCCTCTCTTGGTTATTGACTCCCGGTTATTGAGTCCCAGGCACCATTCAAACCACGGCCTCGCCCTGCGGCGGATGCCTTGCGACGAGCCGCAAGAAAGCGGTTTCACGCTTTCTGTTCGCTCGGACCGTCCGACGGACGAGAGTTGAAGCCTACAACATATCACATCCACCCCCACCTACGTCATCACCAGTTCGGGGGCAATTCGGCGAAGTTCTTCTCGAAGCATCTTCTCTATCTCCGCCACATTGTCCATTTGAAGCACTCGGTCGGAAATACTCCTACAGAGGGGTATGTCGACGCTTCGACAGACTTTCTTGACTTCCGGAGCGGCGCTGGGTGGCAAGCTGAATGACCGTAAACCCATGCCGAGCAACAACATAGTGTAAATCGGCAGGCCGCTCATCTGGCCACACAAGCTGACCGGAATCTCCGCTGCGGTGGCAGCCTCAATGGTCCTGGCGATCAGCCTCAAGACGGCCGGGTCGGCGTCATGGTACAGATACGCCACATCTCGGTTGGTTCGATCGACCGCCAAAGTGTATTGAACCAGGTCGTTGGTGCCAATGCTGAAGAAATCGACTTCCCGGGCGAATTCGTCAATGAGCATAACCGCCGAGGGCGTTTCCACCATCATGCCGACTTGCAGGTTTGCATCGAACGGCTCGCCGTCCTCCTCAAGATCCTCCATCACGTCGGCCAGCACCATCTTCGCCCGTCGCAGTTCGGGGAGCGTGCTGATCAAGGGGAACATCAGCCGAACGGAGCCCATCGCGCTCGCTCGTAGCACAGCTCGAAGTTGGATTCGGAACAAGGGGATATCGTTGAGTGATAGTCGAATGCTGCGCAGGCCCAGGAACGGGTTGCGTTCGTCGGCTTGCCTTGGCCCCCCCATTTTATCGGCGCCCAGATCAAGTGTGCGGATGACGACGGTCCGCTTGCCCATCGCTCGAACCACATCCGAGTAGGCTTGGAAATGCACCTCTTCGGTGGGCACTTGGTTGCCTTGCAAATAGAGAAACTCAGTTCGATACAGACCGACTCCATCGGCGCCGTGTTGCAAGCAGGCGTCAACCTCATAGGGGAACTCGATGTTGCCGAGCAACTGAATCTTTGCGCCGTCGGTTGTTTCAGCGGACAGTTCCCGCAGTGACTCAAGGCGAGTCGCCAGCGTCTTGTGCTGTTCTAGCTCATGCCGATAGTGGGCGACGGTTTCTTCATCCGGTTGCAGGATCACTCGCCCCGAATCGCCATCGACGATG
>CAZWOU010000210.1:2568-11878 GCA_964635375.1 uncultured Pirellulaceae bacterium
TCTCAAGTCCCTTGGCCACGATTGCCGTGTGGCCCCCGGCGCCGCCAATCTCGGTCGCGAATCCCCTGACGAATTCTTTGTCGAGATGGGCCGTTTCACTGGGGGTCAGGTCACTGGCGAGAACGATCACGGGGGACGCCAGGTGGGTCAGTTCTTCTCGGCGGAGTCCGAGCAGGTTGCGGAGGATTGCTTTTTCGAGGTCGAAGATATCGTGGGCGTGGGGCGTGCCGAGCTTTTCGAATACTTTGGCGTATCGCCGCAGCACTCGGCTCACCGCGTATTCCGGCGAATAATGTCGATCTCGTATGAACTCGACAATTTCGTTGCGAAGTTTTTCGTCTCGGACGAGTTGCAAGTGGGCTGAGAAAATACTTCCGATCTGCTCGCCGAGTTGTTCGTTGACACTGTCGCGGTCTCGCTCAGTCTCTCCGGCGACAGAGTTGATCGCGGCGTCAAGTCGTTGAATCTCGTCGTCGACTGCGTCGCGCGTGACGAAGCGACGCGGGATGCGAAATCCCTCGTTGTCGATCACGAGCGCTTCCCCGATAGCGACTCCGGGGGACACGCCAATGCCTTGCAAGATCTGCATGAGCGCCCCGCATCAAAGCGATTCGGCCGTTGAGACCGAATCTATGTCGAATCGGAAGCAGATGGTGAGACGCGAACGTCAGATGTTTTCTTCGGTCGTCCGCACGTCACCCTCGGCTGGACTGGCCTCAGCTGAACTGGCCTGGGCGGTCTCGCCCATAGCAAAATTTTGCTCAACCAATTCGGCCAACGCGTCGATAGCTTGGCTGGCGTCGGCGCCTCGAGCGCGGATTAACAACTGATCACCCTTCGCCGCGGCCAAGGTGATGATGGAGAGGATGCTCTTGCCGTCGACCGCTTCGGCATCCTTGGACAACTCGATCTTTGATTCGAACGTCTTCGCGAGCGAGACAAACGCGTCGGCGGGCCGCAAATGCAGACCGTCGCCAAGTTTGATCGTGACTCGTGTTTCGAAAACGTCCGGCATGGTTCTTCGCGATCGTCACGGACCACGAGGGTGTCGCGGCCGCAGATACGCCCTCGGTGGCAAAAGCCCTAAGATACGAACTGGTTATTGTCGGCCTCTTCCAGCAGTTGCTGAATGTCTTCCGCCGTCTTGGACTGTTTCAAGAAACGGCAGAACGTATCGTCTCGCAGTTGGCGGGAGATATTTTCGAGTGCGCGGAGGTGATCGCTGGGCCGATCTGGCGGTGAGATCAGCAAGAAAAATAGCTGTACTTTTTCGCCATCCAAACTGACAAAATCGACGCCGTCAGCACTGACTCCAACCGTCCCCACCAGCTTGCTAACGCTGGGGTGCTTGGTGTGCGGGACGGCGACGCCGCGACCGATGCCAGTGCTGCCAAGCTCTTCCCGCTTCATGATGGCTTTGACAATACTATCCTGCTCGTCTTCTTTCAGGTCACCCGCCGCCGCCAAGGATCCGACCAATTCCCGCAGAACACTCTCTTTGTCCTGCGATTCGAGGTCGGCCTTGATTGCGCCGGTACTGACGAAATCATTGAACTTCATTCCCTATTTCTCCCTTTCAACCATCGGAGTCGATGGTTACGCCTATTTATGATTCGCGCGGTCTATGATTCGCTCAATCGGCGGAGTCTTCCTGGTCCGTTGGCATATGCTTCAGGCCTGGCGACCGATGTCCGGTGAGTTTTTCTTTGTGTTTTCGGAGTTGGGGACCAATCTTGTGGATGACACTGTCCAACGCAGCTGAGACGCTGGAACTGCTGTCGCTGGCCAAGAAATCGCCCGGATGATGTTCCGCGCTCACGCGTACTTCCACGTGCGGAGCATTTTCGTCCTCGAGGTCAATCGTCACCGCGATCGAAGAAATCCGATCGAAAAACCGCCTTAGCTTTCCCACTTTTTCTTCGATTCGCTGTTGAGATGCAGCCGACAGATGGCCGTGCCGTGCTGAGATGGTCACATGCACGAAGGTCTCCTCCCTTAAGCTCAGTAGCTGCCACAGCTTATCTTGTTCCAATGCAAGGCTTGGCAGGCGTCCATTCTAGTCCTGACTCGGCTTCCCCACAAACCGTGTTGATCATTCCCCGAATCGGGGCCTCCCCAACGACTAATTCTGACACCGTAAGACTCAATATCAAAAAGAGTTAGCTTGCTTAGTGGGAGACCAGTAAAAGCTCTCTAAACAGCGCTGTTTTCCCAGATTCCACCAAATTTCTCCCTCGACGATCCCACTGAGTCTGAGGTTCCAACCGTTTGGGCTCGAACCCTTTCAGTAGAACCGATGACAGTCCACTGGCTAGTTCAAGGGCTGGACCAGGCGCCTCGGACCGATGAACAAGAGGCTGTGAAGAGGATTAGGATCCTATGAACATTGGGGCAGATTGAACACTGGGCCAGAATTTCGTTTGACAGACGGGGTCGATTCAAGATATCTCTTCAGTCTCAGGGGATTGCGAGTGACGGTGTACGATTGGCAGGTGGACAGCGCGCCCCATGCGGGCTATGGCCGCGAGCCCAAGACCCGGCTGGCGGCAGGACCGCGTGGATCTGGACGCGTGGATCTGAACGCTTCTTCATCACCTCGCCGTCACGAAACTCGACGGGATGACCCATGCCTTTGGAGTGCAACGACCAGTCGGATGCGGCTCAAGATGGTGGCAGTCAGCCCGCCGATCTCCCCCAACCCCCGGTTGGATCTATGGCGATTCCGGGCGTCGAGCCGCCCGCGAGATTGAGTTCGCGTTTCTCAGCTAGCCGTCGTTCGCTGAGGATGATCCGCAGCTCGCTTCGGCAAACGCCCAGCTGGTTGGCGAGTCTAACCGTCCATTTGGCCGTCCTCTTGTTGTTTGGATCTCTGTTAGTTCCAGTGCGGATCGAAGGCCGCTCCTTTGATGTTGTGTTGTTGTTAGCCGAGCTGAATTCGCCGAACGACGAGGGTGACTTGGCGGTGTTCGAGACGGCGCCCCGGCTGATGGAATCGGAACTGAATGGAGGCCAGAATGGGGAGGCGTCCGAGTCGGTCGATCGAGAAGAATCGCCCGTGGTGGAAACGCCTCCCTCACCCGAAGAGGAATTGGAGGAGCCGGCAGAGGAGAGCGGGGCGGGGGAGTCGGAGCCGAGCTTGCCCGTGGAACCGGAGGTCGATTTGGGATTGGAGATCCCCAGCGTGCTGATGTCGGTGTTCGCCCCGTTTGCGGAGGACCGAATAGACTCCGACGAATCGGCTCCCATCCAGCCAGTGCCACCCGGCCTGGATGTTCGCAACGAAGACGATGAGACTGTTGACGATTTCATCGAATACGATATTGGCCGATTGCGGGGCGAGGAAGGCGAGGCCGCCCTGCGGCGGTTTAAGGACTTGGGCCCAGATGCGATTCCCGCCTTGGTGCGAGGTCTCAACAAGTCAGCTGGCATTCGAGCCTCTTGTCCTGTGATCGTGCTGAGCCAGCGTCTGGAGAACCAACTGCGCAAATCACACGACCCCATCATGATCCGCTACGCCCTCGACCATATTGGTGACGATGTAGACCGGCTGGCGCCGCATCGCGGGCGGCTAAAGACCTTGCGGAAGCGGATTGTGGCTCGTTTCGATCGCTTTGAGGAAGATGCTCGAACCGTTGCCACGAAGTTCGGCGTGCCGATGACGCGGGACTTATTGCGGCGGGTTAAGGAAGCCGCCAGTCTGGCTGACGAAGACCTGCAGATGGACGTGGCCTCCTCCGATCCGAGGACTCGAGTCGCTGGTCTGTTGGCGACGGCGCTGCGCAGCGGGAGCATTGAGCCAGAACCGGGTTACAAGTTGTCGATGGTGATCGCCGAGCAGATGGAAGGCGAGACGGATCCGCGGATGCTTAGCTTGCAAAACCGAACGTTGTTCGCGTTGGCAATTGGAGGCGTCAATGCGGAGGCGGGCGAGGAAGTTCACAACAGGCTAACCGCCCAGGAATGGAAGGCGGACTTGCGGGCAAGACGATTGGTTTTGCGTTCGCGCGAAGCCCAAGGGTTGCTCGCCAAGGCGAAGCGGCTCAAGAACAACCGTAGATCGGTTGAAGCCGGAAAGGTGCTTCGTCAGATCTCCGAAGAATACGCGGATACGTCGGTCGCCGACGAAGCTCGTGTTGAGTTAAGTACGCTGGACTTGGGCGCTATCCCGTCAGCCAAGTTCAATCGGGCTCGTTTGTTAGAGTCTGCGGGAAACGAAACAGCCGCGATCCGTTTCTACGTAGAGATCATTGCGGAATACCCGAAGACGAGCGCTGCGGCAGCAGCCAAGCAACGCCTCAACGAACTTCGCGCCGGCGGCGTCGCCGAATAGACTTTGAGAGCACTTTTTTGAATGGCCACGATTGGCGAGCGTTATGCATTCAACGCCAGGACTTCGCCGCTTTCTCGGACCCCTGCTTGCCGCGGCATCACTGGTCTTTTTCGCGCTGGCTGTGTTCGTCGCCTTCGACTCGCCTCGTCGCTCTGAACAGGTCCATCGAACTAAGAGTCGAAGCCCAACTCGCCCCGAGGAATTTGACGGCCGAGTGGTGGGGCCGAGGGGACCGATTGAGGGAGCGGTGGTTTCCATCCAAGCCACCGGCATTGTCACTCGGACCAACTCCAACGGTCAGTTTCGGATCCCCGCAGCGGGCCGCAACGAACTTGTTGGAGGCGTCACGCTAACGGCGGCTCATACAGACTTCCTCATCGCCGGCGCGGCGTTCTCCGGGACGCCTGTGACGATTCTGCTCGAGCCCATCCCCAGCGACGACAACGCCGATTACTGCTGGGCGGATCCTCGACCAGCGGCGGGTGATTCAAGCCGCTGTGCGAATTGCCATCCCTCGATTTTTCGCGAATGGTCGAATAGCGGGCATGCGAACGCCTCGCGGAACAAGCGTTTCCAAAACCTTCACGATGGTTCGACCTGGGACGGAGGAGACCACTCGGGTTGGAGCCTCCGCGATGACCACCCCAATGGAGCGGGTGTCTGCTTCGCCTGCCACTCGCCATCCGCATTGGATGAAACCGTCGCGTCAGGCGATTTCTCCAAACTCGCGGGCGTCGAGTCGCTTGGCGTGCATTGCGACTTTTGTCATAAGGTCCGTGATGTGGAGATCGAAGGCTTGGGATTGACTCATGGACGCGACGCGATGCGGTTACAACGTCCTGCTCCGGGCGGCGAACAGCTGTTCTTCGGCCCGCTCGCCGATGTCGACCGAGGTGAGGACGTCTTTGCGCCGATCTTCGAGCAGAGCCATTACTGCGCGTCCTGCCATGAGGGCACGATATTTGGAATGCCGGTCTACACAACCTATTCCGAATGGTTGGAAAGCGTCGCTTCCAGAGAAGGCAAGAGCTGTCAGAGTTGCCACATGGCGTCCGATGGGAGGACGACCAACATGGCCCCCGGCCACGGCGGCTTGGAGCGATCGGCCGAAACGCTTTCGACCCATGACATGCTGCCCGACGGACGGCTCGCCATGCTGCGAAGGGCGGTGACGATGGTTGTCCGCTACGGCGAATCGCTGCACGTCGATTTGACGACGAGTGGAGTTGGTCACGCGACTCCAACGGGCTACATCGATCGGCACTTGTTGTTGATTATCGAGCCGAAGGCGGAGGATTCTTCTTCGTCGCCCGAGCCCATCCTCGACGGTCCGCGACTCGACTCGCTCGCAGGCGAATATGAGAACTTTGCCGGCCGCCTTTTCGGACGTGTCGTGCGAGACGAAAAGGGGCGGGCGCCGGCGCCGTTCTGGAGAGCTTTTGAGGACCCCATCGATAATCGACTTCCGCCCGACGCCACCACGACTACGCGTTGGCGGTTTCAGAACGCGACGCCGCAGATTCGAGTGCGCTTGGTCTATCGTCGGTTCTGGCCATCGGTGCGAAAGACGAAGGGCTGGCCCGACGACACTCTGGTTGTCTATGACCGAACTGTCACGCGAGACTAAAGTGGCGCGGCTCGGCGGTGTTGGCGAGCTAACTGGGGCCAAACAGGCCTCGGCGCAAGTCTGTTCGGCTAGACGCTGACGCTGGTGAGCGCGCGAAATTCGGCGTCTTGACGGATGGGATTGAAGTCGGCTTCGGCGTCGACAAGGTCTCGGTAGTTCGAGTCGATGCTAAAGGCTTCGGCCAGATACTCAACCGCCAGCTTCGCATTCTCGGCCAAGCTCCAATAGCAGGCGAGATTGTAGTGAATGATCGCCTCGTCGGGATCAATCGTGATCGCCTCTTCCAGGGCCTGAATTGCCAGGTCGAGACGTTGAGTACGCTTCTGACACCAGCCAAGGGCCAGCCATGTGTGCAAATTGTCAGCGTCCAACTCTGCAGAAGCCTCGAGCGAGGCAATGGCTTTCGAGTAGTTTTCCTTGACGCGATAGGCCTGCCCGCGGAGATAGAGTTCGTGGGCCCGGCGAGGGCCGAAATGGTCGAGCCGGTTCAGCGTTTCGATGGCTCTGTCGGCGATCCGGTCACGGACATCCAGCGTCAGTGGCCAACGTTCGGAGAGGGCCATCAGATCAAGATAGCCTTCCGCCTCGCGGAGCACTTGTTTGCGTCGGATGCGTTTGACGTCAGTCATGGGATCGTCCACGGCGGTAGCGCGCCCCGGTGTTTTCAGCGACGGCTGTCATGGGGCATTACACTATTGTACCTGCCGAAAAAACGATCCCAACTGTGGCGACAAAAATGGCGCCCGAAGTCGCTGCCAGTAAACCAGTAACGACGATAAATAGAGATTGGCGTCTGGGAGGACGCTTTCGGATTCAACGATCATAGGATGCTGCGACTACGGTCGCCGCGTGATCGGTGGTTTTGTGGCGCGCTACGGAGAAACGACCCGTTCCGTTTCCTCAGCCCATTTCGAGGCCAGCGTAGGCGTATCGCCCTGCAGCTGAAGCACGGGAGCGAATTCTTCGAACAGCTCGTCGACCGTGTCGATCAACTCTCGCAGCACATTGGCGTCGAGCCCGCTTTCCTGTTCAAACAACTCGACCGCCTGCTCCAAGTCAGCCCATCCCGAGTCGACTCCGGTTGGCAGTAGGGCGGAAAGCCCGATCGCGAATAGAGCCGGGTCGCTCTTGACCGTAGTCCGCCAATCGTCAATTCGGTTGTGAGATGTGAGCAGCCGGGTGAACGAATTGGGGAGACTCCAACCAGAAGCCATGATGGCGGCCGCCTCGCCGTGAGTCCAACCGAACTGTTCCTGCTCCAGGTCAGAGAGTCGGACTCGGCCTTCGGCTCGATTCTCGAACAACTCGGCGTATTCTTCCGGCAACTCCTTGGCCAACAGCGGAATAGCCATATCTTGCAGTAAGGCAGCAGTGAATACTTCCTCGGCATCCTTGAGCTTCAGTCGCTTGGCGAGTTCTCGAGAAAACAAGCCGCGACGCAGCGAGTCCTGCCAAAGCAACTTCAGATCCAAGGGCCCGCACATGGGGTTGGGGATCAAGCTAAATACCGCGCTCCACAAAGCGAAGTTCTTGATCGTCCGAATGCCGACAAGCGAGATCGCCAAGCGAACGCTCGTTACTTCGTCGGCGAAGCCGAAATACGACGAGTTGACGAAACGCAAAACCTGACCAGTCAGGCCAGGGTCAGACTCGATCGGAACGGCGAACTCGGGCGGTCCGTTGTCTGGATCTTGCGACAATTCCAGAAGTCGCACCGCACTTTGAGGCAGAGCGGGAAGTTGTGCCTGAGCGAGAAACTTCTCGAGATCGTATCGGCCAGTCATCTTTTCCAACCTATCAGTAAGGACCGTTCGAGCAATTCACATCGAGCCTTTGCGCCGCGTAAGGCGATGATGCCGCTTGTCTCGCGAACGATGCCAAGTGTGGTTCTCAGGCAGTGCTCGTTGAACCATAGGTCGCGACCGAGGGGCGGGCAAATGGTGTTGCGAATCCGAAACGCCTGCAGTGTTGGCGACACGGTCGAGGACGAGCTGTCCGTTGGATGATGCGGGTCGTGCCGGTCAACGGACCCATTGCCGCACCACAACGCGGTTGAGCGGCCATTGGCGCCGCGATTGCATTTTCTAGAGTCGGTTCTTCTTCCGACAACGGCGAGGTCTCTCGTGCATCGAATCTGGTTCAAGATCTTTGGGGCATTGCTGGTCGCTCCCTGGTTCATCGTACCCAGGCCGACGCCCTCCACTCGGCCTCTAGACCAGACCTACGCCCAGTCGCAGACGGTAGTCGCCCATGTCGAAACAGACGCCAGCGAACCAGTCAAACCATCGCTCACCTCCGATCCATGGCGCCGCACCAGTCGAGGATGGGAGCTCGCAAGCGACTGGTCCTCCGAGCCCCCGCAGCGGCAGCCAGCCTCCGTCCACAGAATCCACCCCTGGACCATCGCCAGCCTGCAAATTCTCCTCTGCTTTGCCGCGCTCCTGGCTGCCGAACGGCGAAGGCATGGCGCCCGGTCGTAAGCGGAATCCGACGATTTCCTTGGAAGCCGCCGCATTCGCGATGGTTTTCCCGTTTTCTTGTACGGATTCTGACGTGGGCGGACACTATTATCCTCGGTACACGAAACTCCGAGGATTGGTGCGATGCGATTGACCCTGCGAACGTTGCTTGCCTATATGGATGGGATGTTGGAAGCTGAGGATACGAAGGCGCTTACCGCTAAGATTGAAGAGAGTAAGTTTGCCCCGGAATTGATGGATCGTATTCGCAGTGTGTCGAAACAGCTGCGTCTGAGCGCGCCCAAAGTGGATGCCAAAGGCGTGAATGACGCGAATCTCGTGGCCGACTACCTTGATGGCACCCTGAGCGAAGAAAAAATAGCAAGCTTCGAACGAGTCTGCCTTGATTCGGATTTGAACCTCTCCGAAATCGCCGCCTGCCATCAGATACTCACCCTGGTGCTCGGCGAACCGGCCGAAGTCAAAGCGGAACTTCGCGAGAGGATCTATAAGGTCTCCGAGGCAGCCGACGCGGACAGCGTCGTTGCACCCCCCGTTCAAGGTCCGCCAATCGACGGCGGGGAACCAGAGCCTCCTCTCTCCAAAGACGATATCGATGAACTTGCTTTGCCTTCGAGGCAAATGAGCAAGGCGGCGCCACTACTCGCGGTTCTCGCCATCGTGATCGTTGTGGCGGTCTTACTCATCCCATGGCCCGTCGGCGGCTCGCTGCTCTCCATGCTGATGAACTCCGGCCAATCCAACGAATCGCCGATTGCTCCCGGCGCCCCAGGACCCGGTACGCCAGAGCCAGGTACGCCAGAGCCAGGTACGCCAGAGCCCGGTACGCCAGCGCCCGGTACGCCAGCGCCCGGTACGCCAGAACCAGGTACG
>CAZWOU010000211.1:0-11856 GCA_964635375.1 uncultured Pirellulaceae bacterium
GGGTTTATCAGGCTGGGTTTATCAGGCTGGGGTTATCAGGCAAAAGGCGTTGATGGATGACTGCCGCACTGGAATCCGCCTATGGGCATCTGGACCGTTTTGGATTGACGGAGTTTCGTCCGGGTCAGGACGACGTCGTGAAGGCGGTCCTCACTGGTTCTGATTGTCTTTGCATCATGCCGACGGGCGGCGGTAAGAGCCTCTGTTATCAGCTGCCTGCCGTGATGCGTGAGGGGTTGACGTTGGTCGTGTCGCCTTTGATCGCATTAATGAAAGACCAGGTCGATTCGCTGCTCGAATTGGGATTGTCGGCGACCTTCATCAACAGCACGCTGGGCCCGACTGAGCAGCGCAACCGCATGGCTCGAATGGCGGCGGGCGAATACGACTTGGTCTACATTGCTCCGGAACGTCTTCGGCAGGCGGCGTTTGTCAGTGCGGTGCACAAGTCCAAGCTGTCGCTGCTGGCGGTGGACGAGGCCCATTGCATCAGCGAATGGGGGCATGATTTTCGACCTGACTATGCGAGACTCGGCGACTTTCGAGAGAAGATCGGCGCCCCTCAAACGATCGCACTGACAGCGACCGCCACGCCTCGCGTGCGGGCCGACGTCATCAAGCAGTTGGGAATCGAGTCGCCTGAGATTTTTGTTACCGGCTTTGCCCGACCCAACCTTCGTTTTGAAGTTGAGCTGGTCGGCCCGCATCGCGAAAAAGACCTCGCTGTGTTGCGATTATTGCGCGAGGCGAGCGGCCCGGCGATTATCTATGCGGCAACGCGGAAGAAGTGCGAGGAGCTCAGCGAGTTGATTCGCGAGGAGTTACAACTTGCCGCGGGCTTGTATCACGCGGGACTGGCGGTGGAACAGAGGCAGCAGATGCAAGAGGCGTTTATGGGGGGCGAGATCGATGTGATCGTCGCCACAAACGCGTTTGGAATGGGCGTCGACAAATCGGACTTGCGGCTCGTCGCCCACTACAACATGCCTGGCAGCCTTGAGGCCTACTACCAAGAGGCGGGCAGGGCCGGTCGTGATGGCGATGCTTCCCGTTGCGTGTTGTTGTTCAGCTACGCCGATCGCATGATTCAAGAGTTCTTTATTGAGAGCAACTATCCAGATCAGGCGACTGTCGCCAGGGTCTACGATTTTCTGCGGGGGCAGACTTGTGATCCGATCGAACTAACTCAGCAAGAGATCCGCGATCAGATGCAGTTGACGACTGGCGCGGAGGGTGTTGGCGCGGCGATCCGAATCCTGGATCGCAACGCGGCCGCCGTCAGACGCCTCGACTCTAACGAAAAGAGCGGCTCGTTTTGGATCAATGGCGACCAAACCACCCTGGCGGAATTATTGCCCCGAGAGGCGACCGTTCAGCGGAGAGTAGTACGGGCAGTAGAGCGGATTGTCGGCGATCAACGCTTCGAGCAGGTCTCGATTCGCTTGGAGTACTTGCAGAGCCAGACCGACTTGGAACGGGACTCGCTCAACCGAGCGCTCCGCGAGTTGCTCAAGCTCCCCCAGTTCGATTACGTGGCTCCGTTTCGCGGGCGCGCCTTGCATGTGGTCGATCGTGAGCGACGATTCTCGGAACTCGACATCGACTTTGAAGAGCTGTCGACTCGCAAGCGGGCCGAAATGGCAAAGCTTGATCAGGTGGTGGCCTACGCTTATGCCACCGATTGCCGCCAGGGATTTATCCTTGATTACTTCGGCGATGAGCAGCGAGCCACTTGCGGCGTATGCGATCAGTGCAGCAGCACGGGAGTGGCTGCGGCGCCAGAGCGGATCCAATGCGGTCAGACGTCCCGGACGATCGAGGTGCTGCGAAAGATCCTTAGCGGCGTCGCTCGAGTCAAGGAGCGATTCGGCAAGATGGTCGTGGCCCAAATGCTCTGCGGGTCCAAGTCGACGAAGATCAGCAAGGCCGGCTTGGATCGATTGAGCACCTTCGGATTGCTATCCGAATTCACTCAACGAGAGGTAGCCGCCTTGATCGACGAACTGATCAGCGGCGACCTGGTTTCGCAGAGCGAAGTCGATCGCTTTCGCCCGGTGATGAAACTCACTCCCCTCGGCCGCGACGTGATGCTGGGAGAGGCGACTCCGCCTGGCTCGCTTTGGGCGTCGCCCGAACTGGCGAGAAAGCTCGGCGTCCGCGAGGTTTCGCCGCCCGACGCGGTGGCCAATCCAGATCGAGGTCTCCGCGCCGCATTGATCCAATGGCGCAATGAGACAGCCCAGTCCCTCGGCTTTCCACCCTACACAGTATTGCATAACGCAACCGTCGATCGGATCGCCACCGTCAAGCCGCATTCGCCAGAAACGCTTGGCGAGATCAAGGGAGTCGGTCCGCAATGCCTGGCCAACTGGGGGAAAGTCATTTTGGACCTGGTCGCTCGGGAGGCCGTTTCATCGCCAGGCGACTCAGCCGTCAGCCCCGGCGACGCGGAACAGGAAGCCGTTGAGGCCGGCGGGGAGCGAGTCGTTGGGGGGGCCGAGTTGGATCCAGCCTTGAAATCGACTGCCGCGGCAAAAGAGTCCAGCCCGCCTGTGAAATTGGATGGAGAACTTTGGGCAGTTGATTCCGTCGGCGGTGAGTCAGCCGCCACTTCGGCCGATTCGCCCCATTCCGCGGCTGGAGTTGGGGCGTCGCCCGAGCCCGTTGGCGGCGGGGCTGGGGACTCGCAGACGGGCTCATCGAATCGAGCAAGTGGGGAAACTGAGCACGCGGAAGCGTACTGGACGTGGCGGTTGGCGACAGCCGGATTCAGCTTGGAGGAGTGTTGCCGAATCCGACGATTGTCGATGGGCGAAATCGAGAATCATCTGGCGGAGGCCGAGGAATATGGTTGGTGCGAGGACTAGGCGCATCAAACCGGCCGGGGCTCGGCGTTTCCAACTTCGGGCTCAAACGCGCATCGCAAACCCTATACGAATTCGATAGAATGCATGGAATCCCCCCAATCGGGTACCGACCGAAGTGCGGAAAGCGAACCACGACCTACAGTTTAACCATCGCCTCGATGCGGTTAGGTTATGGGCGAATGTCTCGATTGGCGGCAACGGGGTGGAGTCTTGGCCGAATAGCGACTCGGTCTTCCCTCGTTGTTGAAATGGCCCACTCGCGGAGAGGGTCTGATCGTCTGGTGCACTCACGAATACTCATCGTCAATTGGGACGAAAGGCTGTAATGGAGAACAAGAACGACGACGACGGACGTCGTGATCAAAGCCCGGTTCGTCGCGGACCCAATCGGATGCTGATCGTGATGGCGTTGGGCCTGCTGGCGGCCATCACCGTGATCAGCATTATGGGGGGCCCAACTGAACTTCCGCTGAACTTTTTTGAAGAGCAGGTTCGCAGCGGCAACGTTTTGAAGGTCAAGGTTGTTGGAAACTTGGGTAAGGGCGTGTTCAACAAGCCGCCCAAAGCCCCGGCCAAGTTCGACGACAAGGGGGCCGTCGTCACCGAGAGCGAAGAGTTGTTGCCTAAGACTTTTAGCGTGCGGCTCTCTCGGTCCGACGCCGAGCGAGCAAAACTGCTGGACATGCTGCGCGAACACAATGTTCAAATCGAGATTGTGGAGGCAACCAACTCGGCTTTCATGTTGGTGCTTTTGTTGTTGCTCGTACCTATCGGCTTGCTTTTGTTTTTTTGGCTCTTCTACCGGCGCTCTCAGAACCAATTGATGGGCGGCGGCTTTCTATCGTCATTTAGCAAGAGCCCAGCCAAGCGTTACGAATCGGCGGCAGACGCGATCACATTCAAGGATGTCGCTGGGATCGAGTCGGTGAAGGCCGACTTGATGGAGATCGTCGATTACCTGAAAAGCCCCGAAAAGTTTCAACGCCTCGGTGGTCGGGTGCCGCAGGGAGTTTTGCTCAACGGCCCTCCTGGAACTGGAAAAACGTTGCTCGCCCGCGCCGTGGCAGGCGAAGCGGACGTGCCGTTCTACTCGGTTAATGGCAGTGAGTTCATTCAGATGTTCGTAGGCGTCGGGGCCAGCCGAGTTCGCGACCTATTTAAGACAGCCAAGGAGCATTCGCCCGCAATCATTTTTGTCGACGAGATTGATGCGGTCGGACGTCAGAGGGGCGCTGGGCTTGGCGGCGGGCACGACGAGCGAGAGCAGACGCTCAACCAGATTCTCTCGGAAATGGATGGTTTTGACCAAACTGATTCGGTGATCGTGATGGCGGCCACGAACCGCCCCGATGTCTTGGATCCGGCGTTGTTGCGACCTGGTCGTTTTGATCGGCATATCACGGTTGGCCGCCCAACGCAGAAGGGTCGAGTCGAGATCTTCAAAGTACACGTTCGCAAAGTGCCCTTGTCCGACGATGTGGACCTGGAGCGATTGGGGGGCGTCACCATTGGGCTGACCGGCGCCGACCTCCGCAATATTGTCAACGAGGCGGCGCTTTGGGCCGCGCGGCAAGACAAGTCGATTGTGGAAATGGAAGACTTCGAGTACGCCCGCGAGAAAGTGCTAATCGGGGCCAAGCGAGAAGAGGTTCTGAGTGAGTCGGGCAAGGAGAAGACGGCTTACCACGAAGCGGGGCACGCGCTGAGCGCATGGCTGCTACCCGGCGCGGACCGAGTCCACAAGGTGACCATTATCCCGCGTGACAGAGCTCTCGGCGTCACGCAGTTGCTGCCGACGGAAGAGCGCCGTCTAACGGCGTCTCGGAGCGAACTGAACGATGAATTGGTCTGTTTGTTGGCAGGTCGCGCGGCAGAATTGCTGGTCTACAACGAGATGTGCACCGGCGCTGCAAGTGATATTGAGCGAGCCACCGCGATCGTTCGCCGGATGGTGACGAGTTGGGGGATGAGCGAGAGGATTGGCCCGGTTAGCTGTAAGCTCTCCGACGACGATCCGTTCTTGGGGCGGGAAATTCATCAGCAACGAGCCTTCAGCGAACACACGCTCGAGTTGGTAGACAACGAGGTTGCCAGAATCTTAGCCGAACAATCTGATCGGGCCTCGCACCTGTTGCGTGATAACCGAGACAAGTTGGAATTGCTCGCCCAGGAACTGCTCGCCCGCGAGGAGTTGAGTGAGGACGAGATTCGCCAGTTGATTGGGCCGTCCTCGCATCATCTGCGAGAAGCTGAGGAGGCCGAGCAAGAGAACGCCGTAAAAGCGACCGACTCCAATGGGGATGGTGCGGAGGAAGGCAATGGCGACGGCGGCGAGACGGCTGGGGGCGAGGACAATCTGACCGAAGCGGCGCTGTCCGAGTCCTCGAGCGGCGACGAAGATGCACGAGCCGACGATTCGGATCCGGCAGAAGCATAACGAGACCACGGAGCTTCCATTGGGGAAAGGGAAGAAAAAAAAGGCAAAGATCCGCGCCGAGTTTCGTAAGAATCACGATTCGCGGGTTCGCAATAAGGACATCACCCGTGAATTTCAGTCGACGGAATTCGACGGCGATGATTACGATCGGGGCGAACGTTACAGCGGCAAAGGTCGGCTGACTCGCAAACGCACGATTATCGGCGAGTCGGTTGAGAATGACGAAACCGGTCTTCGCGTCCAGTTGGAAATTGACTTGGACCAGTGCGTACGGGGGCGAGTGCTCAGTGTTCACGGTCTCGCCTCACAAGTCTTGGGTGAGAATGGCCAGGCCTATCGTTGCGCCGTCCGTGGTTTGCTGAAGAATCTGGCCACGGACCAACGCAATGTCGCGGCTGCCGGCGACTTGGTCTACGTGCGGCCGGAAGAGGACGGCACGGCTGTGATCGAGCGGGTTGAGCCGCGGCATGGGGTGATTAGCCGGATGAGCAAGGGGCGGCAGCATGTCATGGTTGCCAACGTCGATCAGCTGCTGATCGTTGCCAGTGCGGCCGAGCCATATCTCAAGCCCAACCTAATCGACCGCTTCTTGATCACCGCGGACAAGTCGGAGATTCAGCCAATTGTGCTCATCAACAAAGTCGACCTTGTCGACCGAGCCGATCTCCAGCCGACCGTCGGCGTGTTCGCCCAGATGGGCTACCAGGTCCTTCTCGTCTCGGCCGAAACAGGCTTTGGCGTCGATCGTCTGCGGCGAGTTGTTTCGGGCAAACAAAGTGTCGTTGCGGGGCAGAGCGGCGTCGGTAAGTCGTCATTGCTCAACGCCATCGATGAGGGCTTGCATCTCAAGGTCAACACGGTGAGCTCGGAGAACCAAAAGGGCAGGCACACGACAACCACATCAAGTCTGATTCCGATCTGCGGTGGAGGATTTGTGGTCGATACGCCGGGCGTGCGTCAGTTTCAATTGTGGGATGTGATCCCCGATGAGGTTGCGGGCTACTTCCGCGATATCCGGCCTTACGTCAGTCGCTGCCGGTATCCGGACTGCACCCACACTCACGAAGATGAATGCACTGTGAAAGACGCCGTCGCCGATGCGCGGCTCGACGCGCGGCGATACGAAAGCTACGTCAAGCTCTTCGCTGGCGACGAATTCGATTAGGCGTCTAAGCGAGAATGGCGCTCTCTCCGCAAGTTCTGTTACGGGTCTTTCTGCTCGACTCGTTGCCAAGGGACAGCGCCGCCCCGTTGAATTTGCACCCGCAATGCGGCGGAAAGCTCGCGGAACTTTCCGCGTTGCGACTGTCTCAGGTCCTTGGATTCGGCGGGGTCTTCGTCGAGTTTGTAGAGTTCAAGCGGGGCGAAAGGACTGTTCTGCAACAGCTTCCAAGGACCTCGCCGCATCGCGTTGATCGTCAGGCCTCCATAGCGGTCGCCGCCTTCGCGCCGATGGAAGAAGAGGTCGCGTGGCGGAAGGGCGTCTTTCTTCCCGGTGAGGATGTCCGCCAAGCTCTGTCCATCGATAGTGTGAGAGATCTCGACGCCTGCGATTGCGCATATCGTGGGGAACAAGTCCATCGTGATGCCAGTTGCGGTCGACCGGCTTCCCGCTTGAATCCGCCCGGGCCACACGGCGCAAAACGGGGCTTTGAGCCCCCCCTCGTACATGCTTTGCTTGCCGTCGCGGAGACCGCCGTTGTTTGCCCCGGCAGACAGTTGGCCGCCGTTGTCCGATGTAAAAACGACCAGCGTCTCTCGGTCCAAACGGGTCTCCTTGAGAGCCTTGAGAACTTCACCAACGCCATGGTCCATGTGCTCAATCAAAGCGATCAGCTTGGCTCGCGTGGGGGACGCTTGCGGTTCCCGCGCGCGGATCCGTTCCAGCCAGTCTTGGGGCGGCTGGATCGGAGTGTGGGGTGCGTTGTAGGGCAGATAGAGAAAGAAAGGCGACTCCCGGCCGGAATCTGCATGCTCGCGGATGTACTGCACGGCCCATTGGGTAAACAAGTCGGTCGCGTGGCCGGGCGGGTCAATCTCCTCGCGATTC
The DNA here is from genome assembly GCA_964635375.1 of uncultured Pirellulaceae bacterium. Taxonomy (GTDB): domain Bacteria; phylum Planctomycetota; class Planctomycetia; order Pirellulales; family Pirellulaceae; genus CAZMNY01. Next base: position 7,355 of record CAZWOU010000211.1, read on the forward strand.
CGCCGCATGTAGTTGATTTCGTGGCGGCGGTGGTGGTAGTAATCGTCCATCATGTCGCCAAGGAAACCGTGAAAGAACTCGAACCCGCGATCGTTCGGCCGGTCAGGCGATTCCAATCCCAGATGCCATTTGCCAACGATCGCGGTGCGGTATCCCGCCTTCCGCAGCAACTCGGGTAGCAGAACCGCGTCGTCCGCCAAGTCGCCCCAATTGTTGCGGGCATGGGTGCGGATGACGCCTGGCACGCCGACTAGTTCTTGGTACCGCCCGGTCAGCAGCGCCGCTCGAGTTGGGGAGCAGACTGGGCAATTCGCATAGAATTCATCCATTCGCATTCCCGCTGAGGCCAAGCGGTCGATGTGGGGCGAACGCAAGTCTTTCGCTCCGTAGCAGCTAAGATCGCCGTAACCAAGGTCGTCCGCCAAGATCACGACGATGTTGGGGCGATCGGCAGCCTTTGGGTTCTCCGCTCGGCCGATCTGCCCGCACAGCGCTATCACGGCAGCGCCAGTAACGAGAATCTCGGGCCATCGACAACGCCGAGGCAGCCTCGGGAGACGCCTTGGCCGGAATTGGACAGAGTCAAGAAGTAGTGGGAGCATGGTGGTTCATCTCTTCCGTCTGGCGAACGTTGCGGGCCGTATCGTTGGCAAACGGAACACGTGCTGACTTGCTTTGCGTCCCACAATTCGCCTTGCAGCGTATTCTCTTCAGGCCATATTCTTCAGTCAATTCCCTTCGTTGCGGAGCAGATCTTCCTTGTCTGTCGAATCGAGAATCGAGGTCTGTCGAATCGAGGCCTGTCGAATCGAGGCCGTCGAATTGAGTTGGGGGCCGTCCAGGTCTTCCCCATTGACGATGGCGTAACCATTTACCAGCAAAGCGTTTTGTTGACTTTTTTGGGCCTCCGCCTAGAATGGCAGGGAGTCGGTAGTCGGCTCGGTTTCCCTTCGAAGGTGGAGGTTCCTCCACGCCTTGATTCACTTTGGCGATTTGTTGGGTCGTATGTTTTCGCGTTATTCCCGCTGACGCGGGCAAGTCCGCCGCGATGGCAGTCTTCGCCGTTTGCCTTTCTCCGTTTGAGCTTTTCCGATGAGTGAGCCGGAAGACCTAAGTGGTTCCCCCCTTCCCGGCGGCAGCTCCGCGAGCAGCGATTCCCTTGGTGACACGGCGGCGTCGCCAAGCGGTCCGAGTCGTCCCCCACGTGAATATTCCGAGGATGCAGCGACGGTAATCTCGGCCCCCAAGAAGCCCCTGCCGACTCGGCACTTTCGCAACACGAGGGAGCTGGGGGCGATTCTAGTCGGCCAGATACTCGGTCAGTTTCGGCTGGATGAGTTTGTCGGCGGGGGCGGCATGGGCGCTGTTTTCCGCGGTGAAGATACGCGACTTGGACGAACCGTGGCCGTGAAGGTCGTTTCCGGCGACCGCACGGACGAGGACACTCTGAGGCGTTTCCACAATGAGGCACAAAGCGCAGCTCGGCTCGATCACAGGAACATTGCCAGGGTCTACCATGTGGGGGAGGACTCAGGTTGGCACTATATCGTTTTCGAGTATATCGAAGGCGTCAACATTCGGGATCTGGTTGAGTTCAAGGGTCCGTTGCCGATCGACGAGGCGCTAAGTTACGCCTTGCAGGTGGCGGCGGCGCTGGACCACGCGTTTCGGCGGGACGTCGTCCACCGCGACATCAAGCCTTCCAACGTCTTGGTCATGCCCAACGGCGTGGTAAAGCTCGTCGACATGGGGCTTGCTCGCCTTGACGACGTCGAATCCCCCAAGGATGACATCACTGCGAGTGGTGTGACCTTGGGTACGTTCGACTACATTTCTCCCGAGCAGGCGCGCGATCCGCGGAGTGCGGATGTGCGAAGCGACTTGTATTCACTCGGCTGTACTTTGTATTTCATGCTGACTGGACAGCCGCCGTTTCCCCAAGGCACCGTTCTCCAGAAGCTGCTGAGCCACAGCAGCGAGGAGCCGCCGGACATCCGCTTGTTTCGGCCCGAACTCGAAGACGAGGTCGTGGCGCTGCTCGGCGGCCTGATGGAGAAGCAACCGTCTGATCGACCGCAGCAACCGCAGGACCTGATCGACGAGGTGCATCGTGTCGCCAACCGTCTGAACCTGCCTCTCTCTCCGTTGACTGCACCTGCGCGCCCGGACGCCGGACGACCTTCCCTTCTGCTTCGATTCACTCCCTGGGGCATTGCTCTGTTATTGATGGCGGCGACGGCCTTAGGAGTCGAGTGGGTTGACCAGGGGCGTGAGCTTGTCGGGCCCTCACGGCCAAGTCTTGAAGCCGCCCCAATTGCTGCGCCTCGTGAGGAGCCTGTGATCGGCGACTCGGTGGATGAGATCAGGCAGGGCCCCCAGCCGGCGGCGCCCGAGTTGGACGTTGAGGCGCCGGCCGCCATTTTGCAACCGCCATTCGGCTGGAATCTGACAACGCTTCCAGTCGACTTGCCGGACCTGCAGGGCGATTGGACGGCGCTGCTTGCCAGTGAATCCGCCTCGGAGTTGGCGGCTCCTGAGGGAACGGAGACTGGCGCGATTCCATCCGCGCCTGCCGATATCACCAAGGTGATCGTCTCCGCAAATGCTCAGGCTGAAACGGAGAGTGGCGCGGTGCTGGTAGCCGATCTCGCGAGCGCGATGGAGGCGGTCGACCTTCACAATCATGTCGAGCTGATTGAGTTGCGATTCAACGGCCCTATGGTCCAGTCGCCCCTCCGCTTGCTGTTGCCCAGGCCGCTGACTATCAGAGCGGCAACTGGTTTTCAGCCCGTCTTGTATTTCGAACCTAAGTTGAGCGGGTTGGGTGCGGCCGTCAACTCGATCGAAGTCGCTGGTGAACCCTTGATGCTCAGCGGTCTGCATATTCACTTGCGGTTGCCGCAGGAACCGGCCGATGGCTGGAATATGTTCTTCTTGGAGGACATTCAATCGATCGATTTGAGCGACTGCACGTTGACGATTCAGAACGCGGACGAGTCCGGACTGTCGCGGCAGCCCAACGTGGCCTTCTTCGGCTTTGAAGGAGAACCTGTGCAGGACGACATGCGAATGCCCAGCGACTCGCTGTCGAACGATATGATTCCACCGATCCGCATGATACAGGCTGTACGGACTTCTGTTCGCGGCGAGGCGGCCTTGCTGCGTTCCGAGACAACCGAATCGATCGCCTTGAACTGGAACCAGGGACTGATAGCGCTTTCTGGCCGAATCGCCGAGATCATCGGGTCGCCCGCGTTTCCCGATGCCACGGTGCATATCGAACTCGATCAAGTCACGTTGTTCGCAGCCAGCGGCCTTGCCCGAGTCGACATGTTGGAGTCGACCGCGACGCCCCCCGAGATGCACTTGTCGATGACGTCGTCCGTCATCGACGTGTCGACAGATTCTCCGCTCGTTGAACATGTTGGCATCGAGAAACAAATGCAGGCCGAGCGACGGTTTAGTTTTTCGGGGTCGGAAAACTACTACACCGACTCCGTTTCTCTGCGCTGGCTGTTGCGGCTGCGCGACGGCACAGACCTTGAGTATCCATTCGACGATAAGGACGCGGTTTGGTATCAGGAAATGCAAGGCGTCAAGGCGGTCATGTGGAAGCAACGCCCTGACTCCGATAGCCCTCTGCATACCCACCTGAAGGCTAGCTACTTACAAGACGAGCGTCCGGCTAACCCATCTGCCAAGGCTGGTTTTGACCCCGCTTTACTTCCATCATTTCCATCACTGCTCAGCGAAGATTCACCTTCGAGCAGTGCGGACGAAGTCGACAGCCCGCAGTCCGGCAGCTAGGCGGCGATACGGCCACGACCAGCTCGACTCTCAGGCCGCAATAGCCGCCGATCCCTGCTATTTCCGGACCATCCCAGGCGATTTCGTTGGCTTGCCATTCGGTCCTGCCCGCTCGCCTAAGGAGCCGCGTTATGCCTAATTGCCTATTCGCGGTCGCCGGCCCGTTCTCATTGTTTTCCAGCCCATTTTTGCCCAAACAACGGTTGCGAATCGTCGCAGGCCGCATACGATGGTGCCAGTGCATCCGTCAGAGAGTGCGGGTGCCGCCGTCCACTGACCGAATGCTTGAGCAAGGCGACAATGAGCAGCGAGAATTTCCCCGATTCAGGCGGCAAATCAATCCCCTCTCAGACCCGCCAGCCTGCCGGGCTCTGGGTGCTGTTCATTACCGAAATGTGGGAACGGTTCAGCTACTACGGGATGCGAGCCCTGTTTGTGCTGTTTCTGATTGCCAGCGCAGAGAAATTTCTTCCAGTCGATCCGGGCAGCATGTCGGAAGAGGGCGTGCGTTCGGCAGTCATCGAGGCTGTGGCTGAACAGGCTGGGATAGCAGCAGATCAGATCAAGCCCGACTCGAAACTCGAGGGCCAGCTGGCTCTTGACGACACACAGCGCCAAGCGGTCCTGGCGTCTTTGGCCGCACGTTTTAACGTCACTTTTGCCGGCGACGGACTAGCCGCCGCGGAGACCGTTGG
>CAZWOU010000212.1:0-11736 GCA_964635375.1 uncultured Pirellulaceae bacterium
ACGGCCTCAAGGACATCGTGACAGGCAAGACCTATTGGTCGCACCACAGGAAGAGCCCGCTTTGGGACGCCGGCGCCGTGGTCTACTGGTTTCGGCTGGAACGGACCGAGTCCGGCATTCGTTGGGTGCCGCACCGCGCGGATGGCGTTGCTGGAATCGGCAGGCAACTCACCGTCGGCGACCTCGACAAGGACGGACTGCTCGACATTGTCTCCGGTGGAATGAAGGGCTGCCATGTCTTGATGCACTCAAGCAAGACGGTGGATCGCGAGACCTGGGAGGCTTGGCAGCCAAAACCTCGCCGCGAGCTCAAGAGCGGCTTACAGCCGGAAGAGGCGGCGAAGCAAATGACTGCTCCAGCTGGCTTTCGCGTGGAGCTCGCAGCGGGCGAACCACTCGTGCATCAACCGGTCGCGATGGCGTATGACGAGCGCGGGCGTTTGTGGGTGGCCGAGGCGTATACGTATCCAATTCGTGCCCCCGAGGGTCAAGGCAAAGACAAGATCATCATCCTGGAAGACAGCGATGGCAACGGCTCACTCGACAAGCGGAAGGTATTCGCCGAGGGGCTAAACCTGGTCAGCGGGCTAGAAGTCGGGTTCGGCGGCGTGTGGGTCGGCGCGGCGCCCTACTTGATGTTCATACCCGATAAAGATGGCGACGACCGCCCCGATTCCGAGCCGCAAATCCTGCTTGATGGCTTTGGCTTTCAGGACACCCACGAGACGCTCAACGCGTTCATTTGGGGACCCGACGGATGGCTTTACGGCTGCCACGGCGTGTTCACCCATTCCAAGGTGGGCAAGCCGGGAACGCCGGACGAACAGCGTATTCCGGTAAACGCCGCCGTCTGGAGATACCATCCACTGCGACATGAATTCGACGTGTTCGCACGAGGCACCAGCAACCCTTGGGGCGTCGACTTCAACGACCGCGGCCAGTCGTTTATTACAGCCTGCGTGATACCTCACCTCTGGCACATCGTGCAGGGCGGACGCTATCACCGCCAGGGCGGACGGCACTTCAATCCGTATCTCTACGACGATATCAAGACGATTGCGGACCACGCCCATTACGTTGGCAACATTCGCGATCACGCCTGGTGGGGGCATGAACCGACCGTGCCCTCGAACACCTCGGCGGCGGGCGGCGGGCACGCCCATTGCGGCGCCATGATCTACCTTGGCGACAATTGGCCCGACCGATATCGCAATCAGATTTTCATGAACAATATTCACGGCAACCGAGTCAACAACGACCGGCTCACTCGGCGCGGTTCTGGCTACGTAGGCAGGCACAGCCCAGACTTTCTGTTCGCCAATGATCAGTGGTTTCGAGGGATCAACTTGCGTTACGGACCCGACGGTTCAGTTCTGCTGATCGACTGGTATGACAAGAACGCCTGCCATCGACGAACTCCGGAGATCTGGGACCGCACTAACGGGCGAGTCTATCGTGTGACGTATGGAGAGCGAGCTGCGGTGAACGTCGATCTCAACTCAATGAGTAACGCCGAATTGGTTGAGCTGCACAGCCACAAGAATGAGTGGTTCGTACGTTCCGCACGCAAGGTGCTGATGCATCGCGCCGCGGGTCAAGCTGTTCGTACAGAGTTGCAACAGCTCGTCCAATCCGATCGTCCAACGACCGAGCGATTACGAGCACTGTGGACGCTGCACGCTCTAGGCGAATTTGACGAAGCGCTCGCAATGCGGCTGCTCGGCGACGCGGACGAGTTTGTGCGAGCTTGGACGATTCAGTTGCAAATGGAGGACAAAGAGATCTCGTCTGGCCTGCACGAGCTGTTAGTCGACTTGTCCGAAGCCGACCCGTCACCGGTGGTTCGGCTCTACCTGACTTCGGCCGCCCAGCGTTTGAGCCACGAGCGGCGATGGCCGATCTTGGAACGACTGGCGATGCGTGAGGAGGACGCCCAGGACCACAACCTGCCGCTGATGATCTGGTATGGCATCGAACCGCTAGTCGTCGAGGACGCCCAACGCGCGCTCCGGCTCGCCTCGACAACGCCGATTCCGCGTGTACGCGAATTCATCATTCGCCGCGCCGCCTCCGAGTCCGCTCCGCTCGAGCAGCTTGTGCAGTCCTTATCAACTGACGCCAAGCCGGGCTGGACTGTTTCGGTATTGGCCGAGATGGCGCGCTCGTTCGAAGGCCGAGTCGGTGTGAAAATGCCAAGCGCCTGGTCTGGCGCCTACCAACGTCTGCTCAAGAACAAAGACGAATCCGTCCGCAATCAGGCTGACGCTCTGGCCGTAGTCTTTGGCGACGAGCGTATCTTCCCTCGCCTTCGCAGCGTCCTTTCGGACTCAAAAGAGGCTCTGAAGAAGCGGCTCCGGTCGTTGGACATCTTGGTGCGCGGGCGCGACCAACAGGCCGCTCCCGCTTTGCTCACTGCACTCAACACAGGGCAGCTCCGCTCGCCATCGCTCAAAGCCCTCGCGGCGTACGACGATGCGCAGATCCCGTCGGCTGTCCTCAAACTGTATGACGAGCTGACTATCTCGCAGAAAAGCGACGCGATCAATACGCTCGCCGCCAGGCCCGCCTTCGCCAACGCCATGCTTGATGCGATCGAGTCTGGGAGCATTCCACGAACCGACCTGCACGCCTACCACATCCGACAGTTGACTGGTTTCAAGGATGCCAAACTGGCTGAACGAATCCGCAAGGCATGGGGACAAATCCGCGAGTCGTCGAAAGAGAAGAAGGCCAAGATCGAAGCGCTCAAGAAACAGCTTACCCGGCGCAAATTGGCGGGCGCAGATGTCAGTCATGGGCGGCAGCTGTTCGATAAGACGTGCGCTTCATGCCACATGCTATTCGGGGCGGGCGGTAAAGTTGGTCCCGATATTACGGGATCCAATCGAGCGAACTTGGAGTACATCTTGAGCAATGTCGTGGATCCAAGCGCGGTTTTGGGTAAAGACTATCGCATGACGGTCTTGGCGATCAATGATGGCCGCGTTGTATCCGGGTTAGTGCAACTGGAAACGGATAGCGCACTGACCATTCGCACGATTAACGACACGGTGGTTGTCCCCAAGGCGAGCGTGGAAGAACGAAAACTCTCCGAACTTTCCATGATGCCCGAGCAGTTATTGGAGCCGTTCTCAGCCAGCCAGATCCGCGATCTCGTGGCCTATTTGGGGAGCCCTACGCAAGTTGCGATCAAGGGGCCGCGAGCTCCAATCGATCCAAAAACCAAGAGCGTTCCCAACGCGCTGGAAGCTGAAAAGCTGAAGATCGTCAGTAAGACGGGCGGAGCTGCTCGGAGCCAGAAAATGGACGGTTTTGCCGACGATTCTTGGAGTGCCGAGGATCAACTCTGGTGGACTGGGGCTAAGCCGGAACACCGCCTTACGCTCGAGGTCCCAGTCAGTTCAGACAGCGACTACGAGGTCCAAGTCGTCCTGACCCGAGCCAGAGACTATGGCATCGTGCAGCTCTCGCTCGAAGGCAAGGCATTGGGAGGACCGATTGATCTTTACAATCCGAAAGTCATCACGACCGGTGTTATTCAGTTCGACAAGATCCCTCTCAAGAAAGGCGCGGCGAAACTGCAGATCGAGATTGTTGGCGCCAACCCGAAAGCGGACAAGTCGTACATGGTCGGCATCGACTTCATCCGACTCGTCAAGCAGGCCCAGGAATAGATCCGCGAAGAACGCCTCTCAAAAGGCGGACGAAAGACGGTTGAGATGCGCGATCGACAGCGAAACAAATTCAACGCATTGACGCCCGCCGAAGAGCGAGTGATTGTGCAGAAAGGGACCGAACCGGCGTTCGTCGGCGAATACACGGACCTGAAGGCAAAGGGAGTTTTCATCTGCCGCCGGTGCAACGCTCCGCTCTACCGCTCAGAAGACAAGTTCAGCAGCGGCTGCGGCTGGCCGAGTTTCGACGATGAATTGGATGACGCCGTGACGCGACTCGCAGACGCGGATGGCCGCCGAACTGAGATCGTCTGCAGCCATTGCGAGGGCCATCTGGGACACGTCTTCTTTGGGGAGGGCATGACCGAAAAGAACACTCGCCACTGCGTCAATTCCATTTCCATGCGTTTCATCGCCGAGGACGAAAGTTGCCCAGAAGTCATAGATCGTGATTGACGACGAGGCTCTTTCTGGGACGCCGCCCACATCCCAAGATTTCCGTAGGCGCTGCCGCGCCGTTGCGTGCCGCCTGGTTTCTTTCGCAGTCGGTTCTTTCAAGGCCGCAAAGCGACAGGCACACTCCTTGTTCCGTTATCAACATCGCGTATCATCGCATGTATCGTGAGTAATGAACCCACCCTGCATGTCGTTCTGCATCAGCCCGAGATTCCTCAGAACACGGGCAATATCGGGCGCACATGCGTTGCCCTGCGGGCCAAGTTGTGGCTAGTGAGGCCGCTTGGCTTTCGAGTGGATGCCGCAAACCTTCGGCGAGCAGGCTTGGATTATTGGAAGGATCTCGATTGGGAGGCTGTTGACTCTTGGGCGGTTCTTGAGCAGCGGCTCGCGCCGCGGTCGTTTTGGTTCTTCACCAAGAAGGCGAGCTTGTCCTACTGCGACGTTGCATACGCGGCTGGAGACGTGCTCGTCTTTGGCAGCGAAACACAAGGATTGCCCGAGTCAATAGTCGCCGAAAATCCAGGGCGAGCCGTGTCGATTCCGATACTCGGACCGGTGCGAAGTTTGAATCTTGCCTGCGCCGCCGGAATCGGCATGTACGAGGCCCATCGGCAAATTGCGAATAGTGAGCCAACATAACAACGGAGAGAGCCGTGCCGAAATTTGAAGCGTGTGATTTGAATGAGTTTGCCAGTCGCCTGCTAGAAGCGGGAGGCGCTACAACGGAGGAAGCGAGGGTTGTGGGGCCGAGTTTGGTCGGCGCCAACCTGCGAGGCTACGATTCCCACGGGCTCATGCGGCTGCCGTTCTACCTGAATATGCTCGACGTTGGCGATACGGTTTCCGGCATCGATTTGGACATCATGAGCGAATCGCCGACGCGGATCGCCGCTGACGCCCACTGGGGCTTTGGGCGCCTGCAATGCGGCCGACTGACGGAGCGACTGATCGAGAAAGCCAGGGAGACCGGCGTCGCGGTGGGTACCCTGATTCACGCCAGCCACATCGGCCGGCTCGGCGAGTACTGTGAATTGGCGGCGGAGCAGAACCTGCTGTCGATCGTGATGGTTAATACCCACGGGGCCGCCCGCCGTGTCGCCCCGCCCGGCGGCTGCGAACCTCGCTTGGGAACGAACCCCTTGGGAATGGGCGCGCCGCACAAAGACGGCCCGCTAGTGCTCGACTTTAGTACAAGCGCAACAGCCGAAGGCAAAGTTCGCGTGAAGCACATCGCCGGCGAAACCTGCCCCGATGGTTGGCTGATCGATAGCGAAGGCCGCCCCACCAATGACCCTGCGAGTCTCTACGCCGACCCGCCCGGGTGCATCCTGCCATTGGGCGGAGCACAGGCCTACAAAGGGTTCGGCCTGGCTCTGATGATCGATATCTTCTGCGGCGCCCTTTCCGGCGGACTCTGCTCCAGAGAGACGCCCGAGACCCCCAAGGGCAACTGTGTATTCATGATGCTCGCCGACCCAGCCAAGTTTGGCGGCGCTGACCACTTCGCGGCGGAAGTCGAACAGCTAGCCCAGTTCGTTCGCGACTGCAAGCGAGCTGAAGGGGTTGAGCAGATCATGCTCCCCGGCGACCCCGAGCGCAGAGCGATCACCGACAAGACCGCCAACGGAATCGAATTTGATGACGAAAACTGGCGCCAACTCGTCGAACTCGCAGAAAAACTGGGCGTCGAAACACCAGTCGCTCGAACGGCGTAAGCAAGCAGAAGGAAGCGAACAGAAGGGACGGGCGAACTCAAACTGATTCAGCGCCCTGCAAGCCTCGGTCCGCGGCGATGCGAACTCAGAACCGTTCACCCAGTCGTCGTCAAACGACTCCGCCCATGAGCCGTGTAAGCAGCTCGTAGATGTCCCAGAACTTTCCGTAGAGCAACCAGCCGCCAGTGATCAACATGCCCATCGCAGAAAGCCAGAGGAAGATATCCCATAGCAGCGACGGCGCCACGCGAACGTCGCACCGCTTGTAGCGGAAGAACAGCGCCGCGCCTGCCAGCATCGGCAGCATCAGCGCCTGCATCACTCCGCTCAACAACACCAGCGCTGCGGGGTTGGGGAAGCCGATGTACATCACCAAACAAACGAGCGGCAGCAAACCGCTAAAGAAACGGACTCGGCGCCGATAGGCCGTCGAGTCGTCGGACGCCCAACCAAGCACTCGAAGGACATCTGAAATGACGCGGGCTTGACTGGCGTTGGCGACGAAATAGGTCGAGTACAAGACGGCGAACGCTCCGAAGAGAAACACGGGCGGCGCCCAACCGCCGAACACTGGCTCATACATGACCGCCAGCGTTCGCACCATTTCGCTCTTCTCTGGGATCAATTGCGAGCGTCCCAGAATAGCTGCGCCGAGCAGGTAGAAGGCGACGGTGGCGAAAGTGTACACAACCATCGAGCACCATGCGTCCCACCTCATGACTCGCATCCAACCCTGAGCTCGTTCGGCCCACGAATCGCTCTTGTCTCTGGGGCCAGTGAATCTGGCGTAGCCTTTTTCGATACACCAATACGGGTACGTCACCAACTCGGACGCCCCGACGCCTATGATGCCGAAAGTGGCCAATGCCGTGGCGACGGCTGTCGTGGAATTTGGCGGCAGCCGGAAACTCATTCCGTTGATGATATCGGTTGAGCTGGCGGCCCAGGTTGGATTGGTTTGCAACAAGATCAGATTGATGACGGTGATAGCCGTAAACGCAGCGACCATCACGGTTGAGAAGGACTGGATCAATCCGTATCGCCCAATCAACAACACGCCACTCGTGATGAAGGCGATAATCGCCGCCCAAACCTTGGCGTCCATTGGAGCGGGCGGCCTTCTTCCTGAGTTAGCGAACGCCGGCGCCCCAATGGCAGCTTCGTATTTGGCTTCGGCCGTAGAGATCAACTTGTCCAGGTTCGATTTACGAGACAGTAACTGGGCATAAGCTGCGTTTCCACTCGTCCCGAGTTGCTTCGCTCGACTGATCTCGGCCGAGACCACTTTCCGCTTGGTCACATGATCGACGAATTCGTTGTACTCGCGCCCATCTTCAGTGAGTGGGCAACTGATCGAAAGGGCCTGCCCAACACCACCGACAATCCCGCCGAGTTGGCCGAGACTCGCGATGAACATCAGAAACCAATACCAGACAATCCAGTTTCCGCTGCTGCCTAGACGGGGTCCCGGCACCTCGTTCAGGCCATCCATGGTCGTCCGACCGGTGACGATCGAATAGCGGCCAAACTCGACCTGCACCAACACCTTGATGATACAGCCGACGAGGATTAGCCAGAGCAGCCAGAACCCAGCCTCGGCGCCAGTGCGTGTGGTGGCGATGAGTTCGCCTGAACCGACGATCGACCCAGCGACGATCAGACCCGGACCGAGGCGAGACAATATGCCGAAGAGAGTTTTCGGCGGCTTCTCAACGGTGGAAACGTCAACCTTGTTGTCCTTGGCCGATCCACTCGTCGCAGCATCACTCGTCACAGGGTCACTCATCGTGGCGTCATCCTCGGGCGAACATTTGCCAAACAGGATAACGGTAACCCACGTCTCATGCCATGAAAAGAGTCTCCCCGTTCTTTCGCAATCCAGCCGACCGCTGTCGCGAGTGGCGAGCGAGCCTAGCCGACCCGGTTCCGCACACTTTCGTGCGTCTGGCGAAGCACATTCCCGCTATTTCGCATCCCCTGCACTTCTTTGGCCCAAACGTCCAGCTCCAGGCGAGATTCGTCCGGCTTGCGGCGAAGCCCCGCCGTGATGCAAATCACATCGCTGTCGAGGACCTGCTCGTTGCCACCGGAGGAGATGAGTTGGTCCGCGGTGCTCGAACACAGCCAAGCAGGTTCTGCCGAAAACGCGTCGCCAAAACGTCTGGGTTAGGACGACGATTGCTTGGCCAGTGCCTGCACGACGCGGTTCGTGATCTCTTGGATCAACGCCTCTTGGCTGTCGGGGCCGGCGGGCGCCGATGCGGACTGGCTTCGTTTCATCGACGGAGGCGCCTCAAACGCAGTTCGCGAAACACCCGTCTCACTCCAACTGTCTCGAAAGATGTCGTTTCCGCAAATGTCACAATCTTTGTACTCTTCGCTAAGTCGCGGGTCCATGAATCCCCATTTGTCCTTGAGCTCAAGTAACTCTCGCTCCTTCTCTTCCGAGAAGTAGTTGACGCCGCCAAGACTTTTGGCCAGCAGCAGGATTCGGCAATATGCATCGAGGATCTCAGTCCACCAATAGGCTCGCTCAACATCCTCGCCGTAGCTAACTGTTCCGTGGTTCGCCAAGATGATGATGTTGGTCTTGTCGACAAACGGCTGAATCGTATCGGCGAATGCCTGCCCGCCAGGAGTCTCGTACTTCGTGATCGGAACGTCCGTCAGAAAAACTTCCACCTCCGGCAGCACGCATTGCGGAATCGGTTCGCGGGCCACGGCAAACGCCGTCGCGTGCGGCGGGTGGCAATGCACGACCGACTTGATGTCTTCCCGCTTGCGATAGATTTCCAAATGCAACAGCGCCTCGCTGCTTCGCTTCTTGCGACCGGCCAATTGCTTGCCAGTGAAGTCAATCAGGCAAATGTCGTCGGGTTTCAGGAAACCCTTCGACTGCATCGTCGGCGTGCAGAGAACTTCGTTCTCGCTGATGCGGACGGAAATATTGCCGTCGTTCGCCGCCGCGAATCCTTTGTCGTAGATTCGTCGACCGATTTCACAGATATCTTTCTTGACTTGATGAACATTCGCCATCGGTTTCGGTGCTCCCGTGTCGGAGATTAGTTGGATTGTTAAACTTTTATTGGTCTTGGAACTCACAGCGATTCGCCTAGTCGTCCTCAATGTCGATCGCGTCGAGCAAGGCGGCGTTGTAGGCGTCGACCGGCTTGTAATCCGGACGAAACGGCTGAGCCGCCTCTCCCCCTTCGCTCATGGCGATTCGGCTGCCAATTCCAGCGCCCAGGTCATCCCAGACAGTGATCGTCTCGCCATCCGCCCACTCGCCTCGCAGGTTGTCCAACGTCAGCGGAATCGCTAACTTCAAACGCGAACCGTCGAAGGAAGGCAAGCAACGATTGAGCGTGACCGTCCCGATCACTTCGGCAATTCTCATCGCAGTTCCTTTCGTTCCGGCTTGTACACAACGTTGTGCAATCACAGCTTTCTTGGTCAGCCCCGACTGAGAAACGACTCAAGGCCCCCGTTGGACGATCCATGTGAATCGACAACGAGCAAGTTGGCGTCGAACTGGTTCTTGGCCTCGCCCACATCTCTTCCGTTGGTTGCGTACACGGCTCGCAACCCATGCTGGCAAGCGTGGTAAACGGCTGCGGCTGGAGCGGAGGTAACTAACACGCCGTGGCCTCCCCCACTGAGTTGTTTTGTCAATCGCGGCAACACAGAGACGAGTCCGCCGTTGATCGTCGCATGGCCCAGTCGGCTGACGGCCTCCCAGCCCGGACCACTTGCCGAATCGACTCGGCCGATCGTCAAGCCGTTCGCGGCTCGCTCTTCGCCGCCCACCGTCAACTCGGCATCACCACGGCTTTGAATCGCTGGGCCCGCTGAACCGCAGCGAACGAGCGTCAAGCCTCGGTCCCGCAATTCATCGATCACCGCTGGCGTTACGATGGCTTTGTCGCCCACAATCACGCGTTTGACGACGTCGTCGCACGCGCGGAGACTTTCCAGCGAGACGACGCGGCCTTCAATGTGAAAGTCAGGCGACGAGGCATGTTGTTTGCGGACTCGAGGCACGCTTCCAGGAAGCCGGCGCAACACTTCCGCCACGATGCGTTCGATCAACGCCTCGTCCAACACGTTCGCACTGCGGACCGTTCCGCTCATTCGTTCTCTTCGTCTTTCAAATCGTCTTGGATTCCAATAATCGTCCACCGCACGGGCGTCGCCTCTACACCGAGAAACTCTCGCGCCCCGCGGCCATCACTGGAGATAACCACCATTTCACCCTTGCCAGCTCCCGACAAATCGACGGCAAGCTGCGGATCGCCGTCGGCGGCCGAGCAGTCCGACATACAGGGCTGCACAACCAACAACTTGGCGCCCTCCAGCGAACTGTGCTTGATCGTTGCCGTGGCGGCGCCGAGAACGCGTCCGAGTCTCATGGTGCAATAACTCCCCTTGGCGCTAGCCGGTCTACTTTCCCAAAATCCAAAGGTCGTCAATCATCGAGCATCGGCGTTCCCGCGTGAAGGTCAGCGGCGTAGTGACTCCCTCTCCGGTCGGCCCAGCAATGCTAAACGACAAATAGCCTTCGCCGCCGAGTCCCAAGGCAGCCATGCAGGGGCCATTCTTAACAAACAGCGTGGTGTCCAAAGCGCGCCCCATCTTGGTCATATTCCGAACGTCGTGCGAGTGAATGATGGCCGTGTGCCGGTAGCCGTGCTCGTAGTGTTTAGCTTTCGCGATTGCCGTATCCACATCGGCAACGCGAACAAACGGGACGAAGGGCATCATCTGTTCGACAGACACGAACGGACTGAACTCATCGGTCTCGCCAAACAACAGTTCGACGTCGGCGGAAGCACTACGGCCGGCGAATTGAGCCAGCACGGCAGCGTCTTGACCGAGACATTCTTTGGAGGCGGCATCGTGTCGGTCGTCACCAACCTGAATGATTGCGGTCTGCTGGAGCTTGGCTATTTCAGATTCACTCAACCGCATCGCACCGGCGCGATCCATGGCGGCCATCATCTGATCAAAGACACTGGCTACGACGAAGACTTCCTTCTCTGCAATGCAAAGGAGATTGTTGTCATAGGCCCCGCCCTGGATGATGCTGCGGGCGGCCTTGTCGAAGTCGGCGGTCTCATCGACGACTACCGGAGGATTCCCGGGGCCGGCTACCACCGCGCGTTTGCCGCTGTTGAGTGCGGCTCGAGCTACTGCGGGTCCGCCGGTTACGCAGATGAGTGCGATCTGGCGGTGTTTGAAGATCGTCGCGGCCGACTCCAATGTCGGTTCGGCGATCACACAGATTAGATTATCGATTCCCACATCGCGATGAATGGCTTCGTTGAATCGGCGGACGCCTTCCGCAGCGACTCGCTTGCCGCTTGGATGAGGGTTCACAACCAGCGTATTGCCGCCGGCGATCATGCTGACCGCGTTTCCGGTAATGGTCGGCAACGAGTGGGTGACGGGCGTGATCGCGCCGATGACGCCAAACGGAGCGTGCTCGACAACCGCCAAACCGCGGTCGCCGCTAAAGACTTCACTCTTGAGGAACTCAACGCCCGGGGTCTTCATCCCCAGGGTCTTGAGCTTTTCGATCTTGTGGTCCAAGCGGCCAATCTTGGTCTCCTCCATCTCCATCGTGCCGAGTTCGACACATTGATCAATTGAGATCCGGCGGATGTGATCAATAATCCGCTTGCGGTCCTCCAGGCCTCGTTCGGATAGTTGCTCAAATGCCTCGCGAGCAGCTGCAACAGCTTCATTGGCATCGGCAAAAACGCCATGGCGTCCTGCGTATCCGCCGCCGCTCGGATGCGACCCGCGGCCAACTTCGGACAGCACTTGAGTGACAACGTTGCGGATCATCAATTCGTCGATTTGCATGGCTTTCTCTAATCTGTTAGTTG
>CAZWOU010000213.1:0-7647 GCA_964635375.1 uncultured Pirellulaceae bacterium
GAACGCGATCGTCAACCGGCTGGCGGCGACGCTGATGACTCTGGCCAAAGGCACCGGGTTTCTCTTGACACGGCCGGCGCAACGCCTGTTGCGCGAGGCCGCCTTCTTTCTCGTTTGGTCGGCAGCACCCGCCGTGCGGATGGAAACGCTCTGCCGCATCTGGGATGCGCCTTCGCAGGACGGCTAGATCGCCTTCCCACCCGGGCTCCTCTTCTTTGTTCTGAGACCGCCCGACAAGAACGACGAGCTTGCCCAGTGGGCGAAATCCTCGGCATTCCGAACTTCAATCGACCGCGCAAAAGCGCTGAGAAACAGGTCGACTGCGTTTGTTCGAACGAGCGCCTCCTTCACGTCGCCGACAAGCTCAGCATGGACCCGCGTCCGATGCGGTCCCTGTGTTTAGTGATTTGTTCCCGTCCAAACATTGTCGAACTCGCTGCATGATCTCGTCGCCCGATCCGCCTTTGGGCAGAATCTCGATGGCATCATCTACCTCAAACTGATCGGGACCATAGCCCGACGAATAGAGGACTTTCATGGTGGGATGCCGTTGCTTGATCTCTTTGCCAAGTTCAATGCCACTCATCCCCGGCATCGTCACATCGGTCAACAGCAGCGAGATGTCTTGGCCGTGCGATTCAGCGGCTGCCAGCGCATCCGCCGCATTTTCGACGGCAATAACCGAATAACCGAAACTGACAAGCAGACACTTCAACGAATCCCTGACGAGCTCCTCGTCGTCACAAACGAGAATCATCTCGTCACCTTCGAGAGGGGCGATGGGTGGAGTTTCGGTTTCAGCGTGAGCTTCTGTGACCATTTGTGTTGCTTGCGGTAGAAACACCGAGACGACGGTCCCAGCGGTTTCCTGGCTTTCGACACACATGAACCCGCCGCTGTTCGCGATGTCGGAATACGCGATGGAAAGGCCCAAACCGGTTCCTTCACCCACCGACTTTGTGGTGAAGAAAGGTTCGAAGATACGCTCGCTCGTTTCCGGCGACATTCCGCAACCGTCATCAGATACCGACAACTCTGCGTATCGCCCCGATTGGCAATTTGCAGGTACATCGCGACCAGACAACCTCATCGGGCGAGTTCGAATTGTGATCGTGCCGCTCTCCGATATCGCATCGCGGGCATTCAGCACGAGATTCACCAGCACCTGCGTGATTTCGACCTCATCGGCGCGCACGAAGAGAGGCTCGGCAGACACCGCCGTATTCAATTCGATGTCTGCAGTGATGAGTTTCTCGACCATCTTCTTGCAGTCCGCCACGCACTGGTTGGCATCGAACGTGGTGACAGTCAAGATCTTCTTTCGGGCAAACGAAAGCAACTGGTTCGTCAGGACGTGTGCGCGGGAGGCGGCCGCTTCGATGCGATCCAGGGCGGCATAGGATTGCTCTGAAAGGATGTCGCTCGATCGATGGATTAGCAATTCGTTGTTGTTGCGGATTCCGGCAAGCAGATTGTTGAACTCATGCGCCACGCCACTGGCCAGTTGGCCGACGGCCTCCATCTTCTGAGCATGGCGCAATTCTGCTTCAATCACTCGATTCTGTTCCGCCGCCCGTTTTCGCTCGGTGATGTCGATTATCGAACACATCAGGCACGCGGGCGCCCCATCCGCGTCTGTGACCACGGTTACGGCAAGGTCAATACAAAAGGGCGTGCCATCCTTCTTCCTGGCCGTGTCTTCGCCGCGCCAACTACCCTCAGCGCAGGCGCTTTCAGTGATCTCGCGAATCCGATCCGCGGAAACGCCCAACTCCGTATTCGATCGACCCACGAGCTCCTCCTCTCGCTCGAATCCCCACATGTCAAGGAAAGCGCGGTTGGCGTAGGTTATTGTTCCCTCCAGCTCAGTCAACGCGATCCCGTTGATGGACGAGGCGATAGAGTGATCCTTGATTCGCAGCTGTCTGTTGGCTCTTGTCAGTTCATTCGTACGATCTTCGACAAGTCTTTCCAGGTCGTCGCGGTGGTGCCTCAATTCCTCATCAGCCTGTCCGTGAAGAACGTTGGCCTTCGCCAGTCGCCAGGCGCCAATAGATGTGATCATCGCTAGAAACGCTAGAACGAAGATGGCAGCCGTGCGCTGGTTGCTTCTCGTGGAATACAGGATCTCCGATGGCACAAATGAAACGACCTTCCAGTTATATTCTTTCGCATCGAGTTGCACTGTGCCGGGGGTGGAACCTTCGCCCGACTCAGTCTTGCCAGAACTCTGTCCTTCCTGCAAGGGATAGATGGTCTTGAACGTAAACAGACCTTCGGCAGTTTTTATTCGACCGGACTCGTCTGACTTGACACTCTTCCAAACGTCGGGGTGCGCGTTCGCAAAGGTGCGGTCTTTTCGGTCTTCGAACATGAGACCCCACTCGTCTTCGGGACTCGGCCCGCGGAGCCAATATCCATCGGCGTTGAGCAGCATCAGCTGGCTACTGTTTGGCGCGACCGATTGGTCTGAGAATCGATCGAGCAGTTCTCTGCCGAAGTAGTTGAGCACCAGGATTCCCCGCTTCTCGCCGCGACCGTCAAAAATGGGTGTGGCTAGACGAGCCGATTGAAAGCTGGCATCAGGAAGGCGTTCCTCTGGTATTCATGTCCAGGCGGATGCTGGATATTTGCGGGCTCGTTACAAGTAAGCAGCCGCAGCAGTTGCTCAGCTCGCCAACCCATCAAGGCGGCTGGATCGATCCGGCAACGCTGGTTGAACGAATCAATTGCCTGAAGGCCGATCCGCCGGAAACGGACGTTGTTCTCGCCATGCTGCGGATTGCCCCCGATGGTCGTGCGGCGGCATTGAAGCAGCTCAAACCGAAATTGAAGGGCGAGTGGATCAATGCAGTGAAGCACGGGCTAGGAGCGGGCGGGATTCGCGTTGGCAAGTCCGCCTCGCTGTGGGCCGCCGCCGCACGCTGCCGCTCGCCGTTGGAAGGCGACTCAAAAATTGCGAAGGCATTTCCGAAACTTGGCCCAGGTGCAGCGAAGGCGGCGCGATTCAAAACGAGTTTCTGGCAGAAAGAAATGACTTACGGTCTGGCGAGAAATTTCAAAATCTTGACCACCGAAAAACTGCCAAAGAAAGTGCCGACGAACATCCCAAGTCAGTTGTTGCAGCTGAATCGAGACGACGAGACGACGCCCAGCTTCCACGACATTGGCACGACGGCTGGGTCCATCCGTTGGCTGGCAACCATGTGGCCGGCGGCTTACGAATCGTTTTTTGCGGCGGGAGCCGAGTGCATATTTCGCAACCTGGACTGGTGGGAAGCGGAGTGGCACAACCGCTGCTTCTTGGAACCGCTGTTGGATTCGGACACGCCGCTACTCGACATGGGCGAGGTTCTGCTGCTGTGCGGCCTGGCGGGGAAAGAACCGGGCGAACATGGCCTGGCCGTAGACATCACCATCCAGGCCATCAGCGACGGACGCCTTGGTACTGACAACATGGGTCGGATGCTGACAATGGGCATCACTTCCGGGCACTTCAACTTGCCGCGACTTACCAAGCGTCTTCACGACATTGCCAACGTGTCGGACCTGCACGCCTACGTCGTCATGTGCTCGGCCGAAACTGCTTGCCCCAACGCCGACGCGAAACAACTCCCGCGGGGGATTGGTGACATCTTCGAGTTGTTGGCGGAAATCGGCACCCAGATCGAACGCGGGATCGAGAAACCGGAATGCCGATCGCTATTGAAAAAGATCGCTGGATCAAACAAGGCGGCAAAGGCGGCAAAGGCGGCAAAGCTACTTCTGTCGATCGAAACCAACTTCGATCCGCGAGAGATCATCGTGTCCGCAATTACGAGCCGAATCGACCGTCTCAAAACTTGGGCGAAAAGAAAGTAACGAGCTCCCGCATTGTCTTTGCCCACAGGGAAGTCGATACGCGGCAGACCGACGGTTCGTCTGCGTTTAGCATTGCCTCGCGCAGAATTCTATCCGGGTAGTTTCACGTTGTGATAGATCTCCTGAACGTCTTCGCAGTCGTTCAACATATTGATGAACTTCTCAAAGATCGGAACATCGTCTTCGTTCAGTTCCGTTGACGATTGAGGAAGGAAGGTGATTTCTTGCACTTCCAGTTGGACGTCAGGAAATGCCTCCTGGACGGCCGTCTTCGCCTTGTAGAATTCGGCGGCGGGCGCGAAAAGCGTCACGCGTCCATCCTTACACTCGATGTCGTCGACATCCACGTCGGCTTCGAGCATCGCATCCAGCACTTTCTCTTCGTCGTCGCCCGCGAATGAAAGGACCGCCAACTGATCATAAAAGTGGGCGACCGAGCCGGACGCCCCGAGCTTCGAACCGGTCTTGGTGAAACAGTTCCGCACATCCGTGATCGTGCGATTGTTGTTGTCGGTCAAGCAGTCCACGATGACCGTGCAGCCGCCTGGGCCGAATCCCTCGTAACGGGCCGATGAATAGTCCTCGCCACCGGCGCCTTTCGCTTTCTCAATCGCCTTGTCAATGACATGGCTGGGGACCTGATCGCTCTTGGCCTTCTCAATCAACATCCGCAAGGCCGGATTGGCTTCCGGGTCGGGCACGCCGCTCTTTGCCGTAACGTACAGCTGTTTACCGTACTTGGAATAGACTTTCGACTTCTGTCCTGCCGTCTTGAGGATGGAGGCTTTGCGATTCTCAAAACTTCGTCCCATCGGTGCGCATCTCGCTGTTAGAGAGGGTCTTCTGTTGCCTGGCGTACTTCTGCCGCTTCAATATCGCGAAGTATCGCCAAAATGTCCACGTCCATCAGCTCGTCACGGAGCTCAGCCGGGCCGGTTTTCTGACTCCCACCATTGAGAAACTACTGAGTGTAGTCGCCAAACGCAGATGGAGGTCACTAGGGAGAATAGTAGTTCCAGTTTTGTTTGAGTCGTCGATAGAGTGCGCTGGACCACGGCGTGGCCAACCCTGGGTGCTCGGCGTCCTCTTCATTCCAATAGACCTTTAGGCGGCTAGTCCCGGCGGCGCCCGCTTCGATGATGACGACTTCTTCACGAAAGTCGCCGGCGATGTCGGCTGCGTAGGTTCGCGCAGCACGGACGTTAAAGACCTTCATGAACTTGCCGCTCAGCGGATCGATAATGGCGGCCTTCCCGTCGAGGTGCCTCTCCTTGACGAACAAATGACGGCGAGTCGCGGCGCCAAACCAATCAATCGGCCTCACGACATCGATGCCGCCTTCGACATCAGGATTGGATGCACTGTTCACCGTCTGCCAGCCTTTCGGAGCGGTCTCGAGCACTCGCCATGTCGCGATGATCTTGCCGCTAGAGTTCATGACCCAAGGCTCATGCCCACACGCTGAACGAGCAAACACTTCGAGACCGGGGCTGCCAGGAACAAAATCACCAACGGCAACCTTGTCTGGATCTCGTTCACGCGCACACTGACCAGTGGGCGGAATGTTGTCCCGTCGTCGCCCCCAGAGAATCTGTCCCGCGGTCAGCGCGATCGTTTCATTGTTGCCGCCCTGTTCGGCCAGCACGATCTCCAGCGGTTGCCGGGAATGATGTCCCCAATGGCGAGGCTGTCGAGTGATCGCAGGTGGGTCCTTCGGTCTCGTTTCAGATCCCAAGATCCTAGCCGATGGCCTTTGGCGTCGAGCAGAATAGGACCGAGCACCTCATCTCGACCATCGCCATCGACGTCTGCCGTTCGAACCAGAGAGTGCTCAATGCCAAACCAGTCTTTGGTATGCCAGAGCGTCTTTCCCGTTACCAGGTTGATTGCTCGCAGTTCGCTCTGGCTGTACTGAATGATCGCATCCTGATCACCTTTGCCTCGTAAGTTCGCGATCGCCAGCCCCTGGCCGCCTGGAAACTCAAATGATCGTTGAAGTTTGCCAGTGCTGCCTCGTCGAATAATCAACTTGCCTTGGTTCGTCAGGTAAGCGACGTCGGGGGCGCCATCGCCATCCTGATCACCATAGATCGCACCTGGAGCCTGGGAGCCCGGATAACCACTTCCGCCGTTCGCCGAACGGGACAGGCGAATGTCGTCATGCTTCAGCCAAAGAAGCTCTCCGTTGTGACTGTATGCTCCGATGGCGCCCGGGCTAGTGACCAGGAAATCGATCTGGCCATCTCCATCGAGCTCACACGCAAAGAGCGAACCTCGGTTGTCTTTGGGGCGAACATGTTGCCGCAATGTGATCACGAACGGGTTCGCCTGATATGGTTCCGAAGCATATTTTGTGTCGGCCGCCTCGGCCCTCGTCGCCTCAGCTGGATGAGGGTTTGCCTGAGATGGTTGTGCTCCATCGAGAACCGCAACGAACCCGGCAAGCATGGTCGTGGTAATCGTCATGCAGCGAATGACTAAGCAGCGATTCATGCGATTTGTCCTTTGGATCGACCACGCTTTTGAGAAAGTCGTTTTCCAGCAACGGGCAGCCCTTATTCCCACACATTTGGAACTGACATACCGTTGCTGCGGACCCCCGATTTTAGCAGACAGCCGAACTCGACGCAGACTCGCAGGCACAGACTCACAGAACAGGGCCTCACCAGCCGAAGATCGAAAGATTCGTCAAGGTTGAGCGCTCAGCGCGCTCAATTCGGCGAGCTATCTTCGATCCGGTAGAGGTGCTTTTCGGTGCGGATGAAAAGCGATTTACCGGCCGCTGCGGGGCTCGCCATAAGTTGCTCTTTCGCCAAGGAATTGGTGGCGAGAACCTTGAATTGGCGAGTCGACTTGATCACCGTACTGACCGAATCCTCACCGAAGAAGTAGATGCGGCCATTGGAATAGACCGGGGACGCTGAGTGCTTCCCTTGAATACGTTCCTTCCAGACGACGTTGCCCGTCTTGGCTTCGATGCACGATGCGATTCCGGCGGAACTCACCAGAAAGAGAAGGTCGTCGACTAACAGCGGTGATGGTCTCGAGGGCGCTGCCTGGGCGATCTTCCAGGCCACATGGCTGTCGGTGACATCGCCCGTTCCGTCTGGCCGAATGGCCCAAAGTTCCGGATGGTCGTAGTCCATAACGACAAACACGAGTCCGAAGCCGAACACAGGACGAGGCGCCATCGACCAGCCGCGGTGACGCACTTGCCACAGTTCCTTGCCAGTAATCGGATCATACGCGAACACGGCTTTGGCGCCGGGGCTGACGAGTTGCGTGCCCGTCGCTCGGGGAATGATGATCGGCATGCAGTAGGCTTTACGTTGGTTGATTGGAGTCTCGCTGTAATCGACGGAGCGATTCGTCTTCCATACCGTTTTTCCGGTGGTCTTGTCCAACGCGATCACATATTGGACGTCGCGTCCGTCGACGTTCACGACGAGCAGATTTCCCACGAGAAAAGGAGAGCTTCCGGCTCCCGCTTCGTGGGCGCAGTTTAGATCGCGCCGAGTCCAGAGGGTCTCTCCCGTGGCAGAATTGAGACAGGCGGTTCCGTAGGTTCCATAATGAACGTAAACTCGCCCATCTTCGATTACCGACGTCGGCGAAGCGTAACTGTTCTGAACCGAAATAGTTTCTGGGCTCGCGACGTCAAAAACGTGAACATCGTGGAGGATCTTCCCCGAGTTCCGATCGACGCAGACCGCAAACAGTTTGTGTCCGTCGACCGTCGACGTTGTCACCCAGACCTGATTACGCCAAACCACCGGGGACGACCAT
>CAZWOU010000213.1:7657-11708 GCA_964635375.1 uncultured Pirellulaceae bacterium
TCCGCGGTCGTGGATGGGCGTTTTCCAAACAACGTTTTCTTTTTCGTTCCAGTTCAACGGTAGATCGGCCGCCCGAGCGTGCCCGTCGCCGGTGGTTCCGCGAAATTGCGGCCAATGGTCATCGGCCTGAAGTGGGTTGGAAGCGCTAAGGGCGATCAGTAAGTACAACGAAGCTCGCATTTCGCCCTCTCGAAGCGTGAGATTTGCCAAGACGATGGATTGGCCCACCAGCACGTTCAGCGCACCGCATCACACTAGGTCGCCGAACGCAGGGCCAAAAAGTGAAACGACGCCCTCGTTCTGTGAAGACCTCGTTTCGGTCAAAGGACCAGTCGACCTGTTTCGGTATTGCCGACCGTATTCGGTATTCTACGCAGTCATTCACGAGATAGCGAATAGGGATTTCAGGCGGCCTGGTTGCCGCCAAACCTGTCCCAATCAAGGGTGAATCAGCCTCTTAGCCGCTCGCGGCGGCGACGGCGAATTTCGCTTTCGTTCTTGGACCCTTCGGGCGCGGCGTTAAAATAGGAAGCGGTTTGGACTCAGAGTGGTTTCAGACTCAACTCGAGCGGGAAGTGTCGGTTTAGGCGACGATCGCAGTACAAGAAGCTCAAGGAGCCGAAAGGCAACAGAGGATCAAATAGACATGACCCTACGACAACTCAAGAGTCTGACACTGAGGGCATCGGTCGTTCGCGCGCTGTTCGTAGCGACGTTGATGCCAACGATCGCAACCACGCTTCGCGCCGTGGAAACGCGTCCTCCAAACATCGTTTTGATCATCACAGACGACCAGAGCTGGGATTCGTTCAACTTCATGGGCGGCAAAGTCCACACTCCGCGGTTGGATCAGATGGCGAAGGACGGGCTGTATTTGACCAACTTCAATGTTACGTCGACCGTTTGTTCGCCGTCGCGCTACAGCTTCCTGACGGGACGATACGCTGGTCGCTGCGAGGGTAAACGCTTCATGCGCGAGCACCCGCCTGGCGATCAGACTCAGGTTGAGAACATTGGCGAACTGGAACCACATCGTTGGAATCTCGCGAAGGTCTTGCAGAAGAACGGCTATCAAACAGGTTTTGTCGGCAAGTCGCACGTCATTCGCCACGACTGGCTGCACACCAACCGGACAGCTGATACAGCGAAGCAGCTGGGTTGGTCTCAGGACGCCGATCCTCGCGATCCGAAGATGAACTCGCTAATGCGGGCCAGCCATCAGAAGTGGTGCGATGAGATCAAGAAGTACGGTTTCGACTTTGCAGATGGAGTTTACGCGGCCAATCTAAAGGAGCTGCATTGTGATGCGTTGAACGCGCACAACCTCGACTGGACCGTCGATAACGCGTTCGAGTTTCTTGAATCGTCTGACGACCGACCGTTCTTCCTCTGCGTTTCCACCACGCTGCATCACGGTCCGGCTCCATGGGTTAACCGCAATTCGCTGGAGGCCGATCCACGGATGACTGGCGAAGGGTTTGTGCCGGAGGGTTTCGACGTGCTGCCGGCGAGGCAGGATGTGTTGAGCCGCAATCGCAGAGCCGGTTTTCGCGATCGTGACGCGTATGCTCTATGGCTGGACGATGGCGTCGGCGCGATCATCGACAAGGTGAAGCAACTCGGTCTGGAAAAACAGACGCTGATCGTCTTTGCGCCGGATCACGGCTCCTATCGGCACGGGAAGACGACACTCCATGAGTACGGCATGCGAGTGCCGATGCTCTGCCTTTGGCCGGGGACCATTGAGGGCGGGTCGACCTACGACGGCATCGTGGCGAACATCGACTTCGCGTCGACTGTGCTTGATGTTTGCAGCATCGATGCGCCGAGCGACTACAGGATGGACGGGGTGAGCTTCAAGTCGGTGTTGGCAGGCAGTCAAGAGCGGCTGCGCGACGTCCTGTTCGGCGAGATGGGCCATTCGCGCGGTGTGAAGACTGAGCAGTGGAAGTACATCGCGGTCCGTTATCCACCAGAAGTACAGGCGAAGATCGATAAGGGGAGAAAGTTCAATGCCTTCCGCAACGGCCCGCCACTCGATCGTCCCTACCTCACTCGCAACGGCCATCTGGGGCATCACGCCTCGCAGGCGAATCCGCACTACTTTGAGGCGGATCAGCTTTACAACTTGAAGACTGACCGCGAAGAGAATCACAACGTCTTTAACAAGCGTCCCGAAGTCGCGGCCAGAATGAAGAAAGAACTGGCGATGGCGCTGGCCCGGTTTGAGAACCGACCTTTTGGGGAGTTTACAACACCTGCATTCAGGCGCGGGGAGCCCGCCAAATGAGGCAAAGTTGCCTCGCGACGTGGACGAATGTCGGGAAACGCAGCACGCTGTTCTGAATAGCGCTACTTCAGCTATTTCGGCGTGTTTCACCCCCCGCATTTGATTGCGTTTTGGGCCCCGTTTCGTCATAATGGCAAGCGCGGCTGTGGCCATTTGTTGAGGCCGGTCATGGTGCGTCCCGCCTTAACTCCCGCCTGCAGAGATACGATGCCCCATCCTACCAATCAGTCGAGCAGTGCAAGTTCGTCCCGTCGTCAATTCCTGAGCAGGACGGCAGTCGGCGCCACGGCGCTTGCCCTTCCCACTGTCATTCCCCGCCATGTGCTCGGCGATGACAGAGTCGCCTCGGCGAACGAACGTGTGAATGTCGGCTACATCGGCTGTGGCCGCCGTTCTAATCAGTTGCGGGGCCTGCCCGCCGACGCCCAGATCGTGGCGGTCGCTGACTGCAATCTTCCCCGAGCCGAAGCTGATGCCGCTCGCTACAAGTGCAAGAGTTTTCAGGATTACCGGAAGATGTTGGAGATGGCGGACCTAGACGCGGTCGTTGTCGCCACGCCCGACCATTGGCACACATTGCCGTCCATTCATGCTTGTATGGCAGGCAAGGATGTGTACGTCGAGAAGCCGATGACTCTGACCATTCGCGAGGGTCGTCAACTCACCAACGCAGCCCGCAAGTATAAACGCATTGTCCAGTGCGGAAGCCAGCAGCGGAGCACCAACGTCAATGTGCTGGCGTGTCGTCTCGTGCGGGAAGGCGCCATCGGCAAGATTCTCCGTGCGGAAGCGGCCAATTTCGAAAGCCCTTGGAGTTGCAACCTTCCATCGCAACCCGTTCCGACCGGCATCGACTGGGACATGTGGCTCGGACAATCGCAGCCGCAACCGTATCACGAAGACATCTACCGACCCCGCGCCAAACCTGGTTGGATTTCCTTCCGCCGTTGGTCTGGCGGCGAAATGACCGGTTGGGGCGCCCACGGGCTCGATCAGATTCAAAGCGCATTGGGCATGGAAAACAGCGGGCCGGTTGAAATATGGACCGAAGGCAAGCCGTTCGCCCCGCCCACTTGGACGGAACCCATCAGCCGCGGCATCGGCGACAAGCAGTGCAGCTCGCCCATCGTCATGATGAAGTACGCCAACGGCGTGGAACTGAAGTTTTCCGGCGGCGCTCGAGGCGGCGGAACCTTCTATGGCGAAAAGGGAACGATCTGGATCGACCGTGGACGGTTGAAGGCTGATCCGGCCGATATCCTGCTGCCTTACAAGGACGAAATGCGCCAAGACAAGGACCCGACTCAAAAGCACCTCGCCAACTGGATCGACTGCATCAAGTCGCGAGAGAGGTCGGTTGCGGACGTCGAGATAGGCCACCGTTCGGCGACACTCTGCCATCTTGGCAACATCGCTCGCTGGGTCGGCAGTAAGCTGACGTGGGATCCCGTCGCGGAACAGTTCAAAGAGAAAGAGGCGAACCAGTTCGTCCAGCGCGAGCAGCGCGCAGGCTACGAGATCCCTGACGTTTAAGCACAACCCGTGCCTAGCGGGTTCTCACGCGGGGTGTTGATTTGCACTTCCCGTTGCTAATTTTCGCACCACATGACGAGGACCGCGCCGATGAACCCTCTGCACACGGCAGTATCCCACGGAATTGCCCAGGGTGGCGTTCAGATTTCGCGGCGAGCGGCGCTGGCCTCTGGACTGGCACTGGCCGCCGCGCCGTCGCAAGCCCTCGCCAGGAGTCGCTCAGTGAAG
>CAZWOU010000214.1:0-11516 GCA_964635375.1 uncultured Pirellulaceae bacterium
TGATCCGAGGCCTGAATACCTCGGAGGCGACCTACGCGGCCACGGTTTCGCTGGCGGAGCGTCTTGGCAAGACGACCACACTTTCCCAAGACTTCCCCGGCTTCATTGCCAACCGAATCCTGATGCCGATGATCAACGAGGCCTTCTTCGCCCTGATGGAAGGCGTGGGGTCGGCCGAGGACATTGACACGACGCTGTTGCTTGGCGCGAATCAGCCGATGGGGCCCCTGGCGTTGGCGGACCTGATTGGCTTGGACACCTGCCTTTCCATTATGCTCGTGTTGCATCGGGAACTGGGCGACTCAAAGTACCGGCCCTGCCCTTTGTTACGTAAACATGTCGACGCCGGACGGCTCGGGCGAAAGACCGGCCGAGGCGTGTTTGAGTACGCTTGACGATTCACAAAACGCGACGCGATTTGGAAGGAAAACCACAACGGTGACTTCAGCAAACGAACCCAACTCGCTACGCGCTCTCACCGATGCGTTCTCATTGGAGGAGCAACAACTTCGCCAAGGCGGAGGCGAATCGGGCCAAGCTCGCCAGCGCAAACTCGGCCGCCTCCTGGCGCGGGAGCGGATCGAGTTGTTGCTTGATCCCAACACCGAGTTGTTCGAACTGAACCTTTGGGCCGCCCACGGGATGTACGACCAATGGGGCGGAGTTCCAGCGGCGGGAGTGATTACGGGGATCGGGCACATTCACGACCGACCCTGCATGGTGGTGGCCAATGACGCGACCGTAAAGGCCGGAGCGTTCTTCCCTCAGACTGTCAAGAAGGTGCTCCGAGCTCAGCGGATCGCCTATCGCTGCGCTTTGCCCCTGGTCTATCTGGTCGATTCGGCTGGCGTATTCTTGCCGATGCAGGACGAGATCTTTCCGGACGAAGATGACTTTGGCCGCATCTTTCGAAACAACGCGGTCTTGTCGGCCGCCGGTCTGCCGCAATTCGCTGCGATCATGGGAAACTGCGTCGCAGGCGGCGCGTACTTACCGGTGCTTTCCGACAAGATCCTGATGACCGAGGGCAGTGCGCTTTATCTCGCTGGGCCTTCGCTGGTCAAGGCGGCCATCGGTCAGGCTGCCGATGAGGAGGAATTGGGCGGCGCCGAAATGCACTCCACCGTCAGCGGCACCATCGATTTTCACGAACCGGATGACGAAGCTTGTCTGAACCGATTGCGGCGGTTGGTTGCCGCGTTGCCGGAAAACGACTACGCGGTTTCCATCGAGTCCGCAGTGAAGAGCTGCGTTGATCCACTCGAGGTCTACAACAACATCGATGTCGACGACCGCGGATCGTATGACGCTCGCGACTTGCTGCAGTTGGTCATCGATGCTGACTCGCTCAACGAATACAAGGCCGACTACGGCAAGACGCTCGTCACCGCATACGCGAGAATTGGCGGTCGAGCCGTGGGGATTGTGGCAAGCCAGAGAATCCACAGCGAATCCAAGACCGACGGTCGACAAATTGGCGGCGTGATCTACTGCGACAGCGCGGACAAAGCAGCCCGATTCATCATGGATTGCAACCAGACTCGGCTCCCGCTAATTTTCTTCCAGGATGTGCGCGGCTTCATGGTCGGACGCGATTCCGAACAACGCGGGATCATTCGCAGCGGGGCGAAACTGGTGAACGCCGTCAGCAACTCAACCGTTCCTCGCATAACGATCATCGTCAACGGTTCGTTTGGCGCCGGCAATTACGCACTCTGCGGAAAGGCCTTTGACCCGCATTTCATTTTTGCTTGGCCCTGTGCCAAGTACGCAGTGATGGGCGGCGCTCAGGCTGCTGGGACGCTTTTGGCCTTGGAGGAGAGGCAGGCCAAACGGAGCGGCGCACAGTTGTCTGACGAAGATCGGCAGCGGCTGCGGGACGAAATCGAACAACGTTACGAGAGCCAGACCAACATTCGGTACGGCGCCGCGAGAGGTTGGGTCGATGGCGTCATCGCGCCTCACGACACCCGCGACGTGCTCTTGAAGGCTCTGGCCTACTCGGCGAGACAACCGCCCAAGAGCCATTTTCAAACCGGAGTTCTGCAGGTTTGAGTCGCGTCGAAACAGGGCCGTCGGAAGAGGCGGCGGAGCGAGTAGATAATGATGGAGGGCCCTAATCCGTGAGCAGCGGCATCGGCAAGAGCGGCAGTGTCGGAAGCACCAGTGTCAAGATCGGCAACGCCCAAGGGTTCTGGGGCGATCGCGTCGATGCGGCCGCAGAACTCGCCCAGCAACAGCCCGATCTCGATTACCTAACGTTGGACTACCTGGCGGAAGTCTCGATGTCCATCCTTGCGCGGCAACGCATCAAGCGGCCTGAATTGGGCTACGCAGGCGATTTTGTCGATGCCTTAAGGCTGCTTGCGCCGCATTGGAGAGAGAGGCAGGGGCGGCATCGCTTGCGTGTGATTTCCAACGCGGGCGGCCTTAATCCCCATGGTTGCGCGGCCGCCTGTTGTGAGGTCTTGCGTGAAGCCGGGTGCGGAGACATGCGTGTGGCGGTTGTTCATGGCGATGATGTTCTCAGCCTGTTGAAATCGGCCCCTCGCGATCAATTCCGGCACTTGGAATCGGGGCGACCGCTGAGCGACGTACTAGAGGGGATTACGACAGCCAACGCCTACCTCGGCGCGGACGGAATTGTCGAGGCCTTGCAGTTGGACGCCGACTTGGTGATCACTGGTCGCGTCGCGGATCCCAGCATGGTTCTCGCGCCTTGCATTTTTGAATTTCAGTGGACTCCGGATCAATATGACCGTCTAGCGGCAGGCACGATTGCCGGGCATTTGATTGAGTGCGGAACGCAAGTCACCGGCGGCGTCAGCACAGATTGGCTCACCACGCCTCAGGCAGAAACCATCGGTTTTCCAATCGTTGAAGTCAGTGGTGACGGACAGATCGTGGTGACCAAGGCAATGGCGGCGGGCGGCCGAGTTTCCGCGCGAACCGTGAAGGAGCAATTGCTCTACGAAATTGGCGACCCCGGCTGCTATCTGAGCCCGGATGTGGAGGTCTCGTTTCTCAACTTAAGTGTCGAGCAGGAGTCGCTGAACCGGGTCCGCGTGGTCGGCGCGGCTGGCCGCCCGGCGCCTTCGACTTACAAAGTGAGCGCAACGCATACGGCGGGCTTTCGAGCCATCGGGCAACTGACGATCTTTGGGGCCGATGCGGTGGAGAAGGCCCACCGTTGCGCCGAGGTGATCGCTGCTCGTCTAGACGCGGTTGGGTTGAAGCCCGAACAGTGGCTGGCTGAGACCATCCAGGGTACAGCGGCCCACACAACTTTTGCCGACCCTCATCTCGAGGCGGCCGTTCTGCGGATGGGCGTCTCGGATTCGCGCCGCGAGGTGGCGGAGCAGTTCTCACGTGAGTTGATGCCGCTCGTTACGGCTGGTCCCCAAGGGACGACTGGTTATGCCAGCGGTCGGCCGCGAGTGCAGGAGGTGTTTGGTTACTGGCCGTGCTTGGTCGACAAGACCGACGTGCTGGCGCGAGTGGAATTGCTCGACTTTCCCGGGAGCTGAAATGGCGAAGATTCGATTGGGCGAAATCGCCCACGCACGCAGCGGCGACAAAGGCGCGGACGCGAATGTCGGCGTCATCGCTTTTACGGCCAGTGGCTTTGAGGTCTTGAGGGAATCGCTGACCTGCCAGGTCGTCGCCAGCCACTTCGAGCATCTTCGGCTGCGAGATGTCGAACGATTCGAATTGCCGAAACTAGGCGCCCTGAATTTTCTTCTTCGAGGAGCCCTTGGCGAGGGAGGCAGTCGGTCTTTGCGGATTGACGCTCAAGGCAAGGCGTTTGGCGCCGCGATCCTCGAGTTGCGGCTTGCCGTTGATGAGAATCGTCTACGCGTTTGCCGGCGTCCGGCCGATGGCTGAACTGCCCTATGTGGAGAAATCGATGAACAACCTAGTCTTATTGGAGCGAAGCCAGCCGCAGATTGCCACGCTGACGCTCAACCGGCCGGAGAAACGCAATGCGCTGAGTACGGAATTGATGCGACGGTTATGCGGCTGTCTGAACGAACTGCAGGCAGACCAATCCGTACGGGTCGTCATCATCCGCGGCGCTGGACGAGTTTTCTGCGCTGGGCTTGATCTCGCTGAAGCGGCGGATCTTTCCAAGGCCGATGAATCGGCTCGGTTGGTCAACGAGACGTTGCGAAGTTTGCACGAGTCGACGGCAGTGACGATCGCTTGCGTACACGGGGCGGCCATTGCCGGCGGCGCTGGTGTGATGTCAGCCTGTGATTTGGTTGTGGCTGAACAGAACGTGAAGATCGGTTATCCCGAAGTCCGGCGGGGTCTCGTGGCGGCCCTCGTTTCTGATTTGCTTTATACGCAAGTTGGGCCTCGTAACGCCCGAGAACTGTTGCTGGCGGCTGAATTGATCGATGCGTCCAGAGCCCAGGAGATGGGGCTTGTCAATCGAATCGCCGCCGACGGCGGAGGCTATCAGCTGGCGACCGAATTGGCGGGCCAAGTCTTGCTCGGCGGGCCCGAGGCGATTCGGCAGACCAAACTTCTGCTCAACAACAAGGTGGCCTCCGCCATCGGCGACTCGCTGACCCAACTCTTCGATCAGCACCTGGCCGCAAGGGGCTCAGCTGAGTCGCAAGAGGGAATGACCGCCTTTTTTGAGAAACGACCGCCAGCGTGGTCTGCCGACAAGGATGGCGGACGCGACTGAATTCGCTCTGGGTCGCAGGGATTTGGCAAATCGCCGCGGCTCACGTATCATGGCAAGCGACACATCCGCACGTCTTTCGACCGCGTTCTTCGACCACCTCTAATCTGGCGCTTTGCATGGTTCAGCAAACACTCGATCGCCGAATTCCGCGCGTGCAGCAGATCGCGAGTTTGGCGATCCCCTGGCTGCTCGTGTTTTCCGGTTGCTGGAGTCGCACGAGTGAAGTCTCACCGGAGGCTCTGCTCGAGGCAGCACGAGCCAAACGCGAAGCGAGATTGGCGGCCACCGAATTAGACAAGGAAAAGCAAAAGGCGATTTGGGCCGCCGAGCACACGACTTTTGAGATCGAATTCCGGTTGGGTGTGGCGATTCGCAAGGCGCTTGCAGCGGGCGATCGGGATGCGGTTAAGCGTTTCCTTCGCGAGGACCTGAAGACGCGAGTCCTTACGTCCGACTTTGCTGAACGCGCGAAAGGCCCGCTACATGAGGAGTCTCGGGCAGAGGGCGAACAGGAGACTGGGCTGGCGGAATCTGGACCAGATCTTTTGGTCGAAGCTCTGTTCACGCCGCTCGCACGATTTCAAGCCGTTGAGCGATCGAGGTTTCGTGTCCTTCAGATTGTCGCTGGCGAATTGCCGGGCCGTTGGACGATCAAAGCACTGCTCACGCTTGTGGGCCGCGGTGCGACCGGTCAACCGGAGTTCTTTGAGTCGACACACCGCATCAAACTCGTCATTGAGAACGAGGAGAAGATGTTGGAGGAACGCTTGATTGACAGCTGGGTCGTGCTCACGGAAACAAGACGACTCAGCTCACAAACATTGATGGAGGAAGTTACCGAATCCGTGGGGCTCGACAACGTCCGCGTACCTGACAATTGGAATCTCGGTGTTGAGCAGACCGAGCAATACCGCTTTCAGTTGGCGGTGGCCGACTTCAATCTCGATGGGTTTCCGGACATTGCTGTCGCTGTCCATCAAGGCCGTCCGATCTTGCTTGAATCTAATGCAGGCAAATCATTTTCGGATATTACGGAGGTCGCAGGGATTGTCGGGCATGGGCGAACTCGAAATTACGCCGCGACTTGGATTGACTACGACAACGACGGATACCCGGATCTGATCCTCGGCGATCAGCTCTTCCACAACCAGGGTGGTAAGACGTTTGAGGATGTCACTCAAGCCTCAGGCCTCTTCTTTCAAGACGAGTGCATGGGATGCTCCGTCGTCGATTTTGATTGCGACGGCAAGCTGGACCTCTATTTGCTGTATCAACACGAAGCCGCGGATGACCCTACCCACTCTCCCCAATGGGTTGACGAAAACGAAACGGGTAAGGCAAACGTTCTCTGGCGGAATACGGGAAATGGACGCTTTGCGCGAGTGCCCGAATCCAATGCGGGCGGCGGTGCGCGCCACTCGCATGCTGCTGCTTGGTTTTTCTACGATGACGATCACTTGCCCGACGTCTATGTTGCCAACGATTTTGGCTGCAACGTGGTGCTGCGAAACCAGGGTAAGGGGCGTTTCGAAGATGTTTCCGAAGCCTCGGCCGCAGCGGACTTCGCCACGAGCATGGGTGTTGCCGCGGGCGACTTGAACAACGACGGGAGAAGCGAAGTCTACGTCGCAAATATGTACTCCAAAATGGGCCGGAGAATTATCGGGCAGGTCGGCGAAGACGATTACCCTGAGGGCATTTTCGCTCAGATAGAAGGCTCATGCGCAGGCAACCGCCTCTATTCTCGCGCGGGGACTGGTTCGTCCTTTCGCGAGATTTCGGAACACGCCGGTGTGAACGAAGTTGGTTGGGCGTTCGGAGCGGCGATGGCCGATTGGGACAACGACGGTTTCCTGGATCTCTACGCCACCTCTGGGTTCATGAGTTTTGATCGCAAGAAACCGGATGGCTGAACGTGTCTTTGGAGGGCTGTCGTGACACAGCCGCTAGACCGAGTCGCCAGTCTTCCTGAACTTGGCGAAGTGGATGAAGAGGCGGGTGAGTTCTGGGTCGGAAACGCGTTCATGATGCCCGCCAACGGTGACAACCTAAGCGCCTATGAACAGAATGTGATGTATCTCAACGCTGGCGATTCGTTCCTGGACGTTTCTTTTGCTTCTTTGGCGGATATCGATTCTGACTCACGGACAGTCATCCCCGCCGACTTCGACGGCGATGGACGCATGGACCTGCTCGTCGGTTCTGTCGGCGGCGGGCCGCTCCGCCTGTTCATGAATCGTTTTCCGGCCGACGCGAACCGAGTCGTGCTCAAACTACGCGGCGTGCAAAGCAACCGACCCGCTATTGGAACTCGGGTCGTTCTTCACTGTGGGGACCGGCAAATCGTTCGCGACCTCTTCGCGGCAAACGGATTCATGGGCCAAGCACCCGCCACACTGCTCATTGGCGTAGGCCAGGCCGAAAGCATTGATCGCTTGGAGGTTCGCTGGCCCACCGGCAAGACTCAGGAATTCAAGAGTTTGGGCGTCAATACAACGCTTTCCATCATCGAAGGCGAAGCGGAAGTCGAGTCGTCGAGTTTTTGACGCTGTTTCGCTTTCCGGTAAACGACCACCTTGGCCTGTTTCTAGGCTCGGCTCAAGACCGCCCGCCCTGGACGTTCGGCGGCCCGCCAGGCGTCTCCAACGGCGACCCAAAGAACGGCCAACATGATGACGGTTGTCAGCTGCAGCCCGGAGAAGGCCGCGAGGTTATAAGAGAAGCCGGCGACGATAAATAGCGCGATCAGCAACACGGTCATGGTTGATCCCATCGCTCTCGACTCCGCCCTCGCCGCCTGGCCCAAGAGAAACATCGGCAACAGCAGCATCGTCAAGTCGTAAGTGAAAAGATGCGGGCTGATAAGTAGCGTGCCGATCACCAGCACAGAGTATTGAGTGTGGAAGCGGCGCGAGGTCGTATCGAGTTTGCCGCGCAGCGACACAAGCAACATTGCGAACACGAGACCAATTGCCGCCACCGTTGCGGCCTTCACCATCGCGGTTGCTTGACCGCCCGCCAGCAAAGTCAGGAATCCGTACAGGCAATGCGATTTCGATAACTCGTAGCCGCCAATATGCACGTACTCACCGACTCCCGTGCAGAACTCGTAATAGTGCACGCAGACGTCGAAACCTGCCGCCAAACAGATCGCCGCAGATAACAACGCTGTGGCTATGGCGGCGGCGGCAAAGCGGTACTGGCCCTTGAGCAACATTGCCAGTCCAATCACGATCGCCAGCTGCGGCTTGAACGCCATTAGCCCGAAGACCATGCCAGCTCGAACGGGACGATCTTGTTTCAATAGGTAGAACGTTGCGCTCAGAATCAACAGACACAGGGTTCCTTTTTGTCCGCTCGTGAGGCTGTCGAGCAAAGGGACAAAGGCGATTGCGGCGACCAGTAGCTAGGCAAAATGGTCACGTTTGAGATCGGGCGTTGACTTGAGCATCAACCTCGCTGACCCGAAGAGGCAAGCCACCATGATCGCAGCGAAGATCCAAGCGGCAACATCATATGGCAGCATCGCCATCGGGCTTAACAGCACATAGTAAAACGGAGGGTAGACCATCAAGAAGTAGCTGTGCTCGTCCAGTTTGAACCCAACCAATTGCGGGTCGTGTTGCAGCTGCTTGACGAAGGGAACATCGTAGAGTTTCCCGGCGTCATGATTCCAAACGATGTAGCTCCCGATCCACTCCTGAAGGAAGTCACCGGCAAACGGGCTCTCGCGTTTCGCGTCGAACGCAAAATAGTTCGGTGAGAAGGCGTAAACGCATATCAACATCGCAGCAATGATCAGGTGCGGTGTTCGAGTTTTCGCGCGTTCAGTATTGCCCATCGCGGATTCACCGGCCCCTACAAGTCGCCTACGGTTTGTTCGCTCGCCCACCAATCTTACCTTTGCTGAATTGCGGCGCGAGCGCCGTTTCCGCTCGCTCCCGTCCAGCCGATTCAGCCTGTTTCAGCCTGTTTCAGCCCCGGTTGTGCCGATTGTGACAACAACAGGGCGTCTCAGTCGGCTTCGCTCTCCTCTGCGTAATTCTCTCAACGCCTCTTGCCGCATAGAATGTGGGCTCGTGCGACTCGAACGGCTAACCCATGGGAATTGCGGGAGATTCTTGATGTCGGTGAACAGTTTTACGCCGGTGAAGATTGGCGTGGTCGGCCTTGGCCGTTTTGGCCGTTTGCATGCGCTGACCCTGGCTGGCCTTGCCGAGTCGCAATTGGTCGCTCTTGTGGCGCGACGTCAGGAGAGTCTTGACGCATTGGCTGGCGAGTTGCCCGACGTCGGCGGTTGGCTCAATCTGGCACAAGCGATCGATGAATCCGATGCCGAGGCTTGGGTCGTGGCCTGCAGCACGGCCGCCCATGTACCGCTGACCAAGTTGCTTCTCGAAGCTGGCAAGTCGGTGCTTTTGGAAAAGCCGATCGCAGACAACCTGGGCGAGGCCCAAAGTCTGGCGACGTTGGTGAACTCGGACTCAAGCAACCTGATGATTGGCCACATCGTTCTCTTTAACAGCGAATACCAACAGTTGCTGGACGTCGCGAAGCAGAAGGGGCCGATCTCCTATATCAATTGCGTACGGCATCGACCGGCCAGCATCGTCAAGGATTTCGCTGGCGAAAATCCGCTCCACGCGGCGATGGTTCACGATCTCTATGCCGCGCAGGTTCTGCTCGACCGCGTTGAGCCGAGCGGCTTCAGTGGGCAATTCCACCGGACCTCAGAAGGCGAGATCGATTTGGCGCTAGCCCAGCTGACATGGGACAACGGTCCAGTCGCCTCGTTCGCCGCATCCTATCTGACGCCGGTTGGCATGCCGCCGCGCGGGTTCGACAGAATGGAGGTCTTCGGGGAGGGTTGGTCTGCCCGAGTTTCTCCCAATCCAAGACCAATCGAGGTTTGGGACGAGCAAGCCCGATGGCCGTTCGCGCTCGAGGTCCGCGCTGACCCGCCGAGCGGCATGATGGCCGAGGAGCTGCGCTGCTTCTGCCGGGTCGTGCGAGGCTTGGAAGACGTGCCGGTGGGCGCGACCTATGCCGACGCGATTCAAGTCCAACGCTGGATGGACAAACTCAGCCCCGCCCCAAGCTAAGCGGCCCGCCGATTCGCGCGCTGTCCGAACGCTCGGCCCATTGTCCGACCGGCGAGAATTGTCCGACCGGCGAGAATTGTCCGACCGGCGAGAACGCAAGCCTCGGGCAGGGAAACTCCGTTAGGGAAGCACCTTCCATTCCAAGATTCCACCGGAGTAGTTCGGCTGCAATTGAACTTGAATGCGAAGCCCGTCGGTCGTGACCGGATCGAAGCTGACTCGGTTGAATCGATCCCGCTTCACGCCATAGTCTCCGCCTGTCTTGACCGGCTTCCATTGCCCGTCGGCACGGTACTGCAATTGCCAACTCTGGGGAACTCGGCATTGGCCTCGGCCAGTATCGTCGAACCAATAGACATCAGCAGCAGACACTTCGCTTGGCTTGGCAAGGTCGAGTTGCACCCATTCCGACGAGCCTTGGTGATCCCACCAGGTGAGTCGCGAAACGTCGTGGTCGATCGAACTTTTTGGCTCGACTCCGTCGTTGATCGCGCCCACGTCGTCGCCCCGCCAGCAGTGCGACGCGCTAGGCCGAGCCATCGTGGCCAGCGTCGGCTTCGGGGGGAGCGTGACGGATTCGCTTGAACGCGGAACCCAGACCGCCATTTCGTTGGCCCCGCGATGGCACCATGCATAGTAGGGGATCATCGTCAGTTCGGCCGGGCGACTCGCTACCGCGTCGCCTTTGCCTCGGCTCGCGGCATTCGCGGTGCCGGTCAACACGGTGATTCCCCCCAACATGTCGGGACGATGAACTGGACTGAGTTCAACGGAGTCGGTGAGGAAAAGGTCCCCTACCTTGCTTCCGTGATCGGCCCCCTCAACGCAGTAGACAATTGGTCCTCTTTCAACCGCAACACGCCCACGGTTGCCGATGATATTAGGATGCGAAAGAACGCGACGCACCGGCATATCAAAAGACAACTCGACCACGTCGCCCGCCTTCCATTGTCGGCGCAGCAGGGCGTACCCTTTCTCTATGGTCGCCTCAACGGGCTTTCCGTTCAGGGCAATCCGCATCGCGCTTCGGTCGCTTGAAAGATAGCTGTAGAGGTCGCTGGGCATTGGCCGATTAAGCCAACCGGGAACGCGAAGGCGAAGGGCGAACTCGGCTTGCTTCTCTGGTTGCACCGTGATCTTGACCTCGCCGTCCCACGGATAATGGGTCTCTTGCTTGAGCTTGACGGAGCGCCCGCCGACATCGACCGCGCTCTCGCTGCCAAGATAGAGGTTCACGTAGATCGAGTCGTCGCGCGAGGCGTAGACGTAACCTGGAATCGAGGGAAGGAACCGCACGACGTTGACGGGACAGCATGAGCAATCAAACCACGGGCTGCGTTCGAGCTTCCCGTGGTTGAACTTGAGCCGCATGTCGCAGGCGAGCGGGTTCGGGTAGAAGAATTTGTCGCCTTGCAGCGACACGCCGGCGAGGAAGCCGTTGTAGATTATTCGTTCCAGCACGTCGACGTACTTGGCATCGCCGTGCAGCAGAAACATACGGTGGTTCCACAGGGCCAAAGCAATCGCGGCGCATGTTTCGTTGTAGGCTTGCAGATTCGTCAGCTTATATGGCCCTGCGTAGCCTTCGCCCGCGCCCTGCTGGCCAACGTTTCCAATCAAATACAATTTGCGGCTGACGACATCCTCCCAAATGCGGTCGATTGCAGCGATGTATTCCTCGTCGCCCGTGATCGCCGCCACGTCGGCGACGCCGGCGT
>CAZWOU010000215.1:0-11362 GCA_964635375.1 uncultured Pirellulaceae bacterium
TGGGCGATGATGCAGAAGTTGCGGATGTGGTCCTGAGAGATTTCACTCATGAAGTTCGTCGCGTTGTTGAAAGTGAATTCGCCGCGGCCTCGCGCGGCTGAGCCTGTTTCGTCCAAACGGCAAGCACCAAGCTCTTCGGCCTCTCGAACGCCTTGGGCAGAACCCCG
The DNA here is from genome assembly GCA_964635375.1 of uncultured Pirellulaceae bacterium. Lineage (GTDB taxonomy): Bacteria > Planctomycetota > Planctomycetia > Pirellulales > Pirellulaceae > CAZMNY01. The sequence continues at coordinate 168 of CAZWOU010000215.1, forward strand.
CGTCAGGGGCCAGCTTCTGCCGCCGCTCGCGCCAAACCGGCTGCGCCCAGATAACCTGCATCACCTCCTAATGATGCGAAGTTGATCGTGATGCTCTCGGCCAACACGGGGAATGTGCGCCGTTGAAAACCTTCGCGCACGCGACCGACGAATCGGCGGCCAAGTTCCGTTGCCTTGCCGCCAAAGTCCATCGCCCCCCCAAGGATGACGCCCTCGGGATCGACCGTGTGGACCAAGGAAACCACCGCGATAGCGAGGTAGTCCGCAGTCTGCATGACAATCTCGTCCGCTAAGGCGTCGCCCTGAGCTGCCTCTTCGGCCAACATTAATGAGGTTAGTTTCTCGCCCGCTTCGACGCGAGCCCGAATTGTCGACGGCCGCTTGGATGTGCTCAGAATCTCCTCAGTTCGCTTCGTGACGCCCGTCGCACTGGCGTATGCCTCCAAATGCCCCCTCTGTCCGCACGGACAGATCCGAGCGGTGTCGCTGCTATCGATGATCAAGTGCCCGCATTCGCCCCCATGACTATGCTGACCGTCGACCGAAAAGCCGCCGAGAATGATGCCGCCCCCGACCCCTGTGCCAAGGGTTAACATGACGATGCTCGCCAATTCGCTACCCGAGCCGACCCAGTACTCTCCGTACGCAGCAGCTCCTCCGTCGTTCGCAAACACCACTGGCTTTGCCATCGACGCGCTCAGCGCATCTCGGATCGGAAACTGGCTCCAAGCCGGCAGATTCGGGGGATTCAAAAGCATGCCGGCGGGAATGTTCATCGTGCCCGGCGTGCCTAGCCCCACAAGCCGTATTTCAGCCAATGTGATGCCCAAGTCATCCAGCATGAGGCTCGAAGCCTCGGTGATGCGCGCAATCGCCTGCTCGGGGCCGCGTGGCTCGTGAGTCGGAATCTTCCGGTAAGCCAGCGTCCCGCCGCTATCGTCCACGATGCCAATCTTGATGTTCGTGCCGCCAACGTCGATTCCAAAGAAGAAGGGCCCTTTCGCTTCTGGAAGAGTGACCTGACGGGCAGAGGTAGGAGTCATCAGTTTCGCATCAGCTATCAAGGGGTATAGATATCAAGGGTTCAGAGGACGCCGGTTTGTGGTCACTACCAGGAATGCTCGCCTCAAGACAGTCTTCACCAACCGTTACAAGGCAGGTCCCAGCAGATTGGCAAACAGCCGTTCAAGCTGGGGCGACGGGTCGGCGGACAGGTTTCTGGCGGTCAGGGTGGGGAGTTGGCGGGAAAGGTATCCCAAAAGAACGATCGGGTCGGCCCTTCGGATGGCTGAGTATAGAGCTCGACGCGGTTATTTTCTACGTTGCGGACGTCCTGTCTCGTCGAAATAATCTGCCAGCCGCTGTGAGAGCGAACTCGGTTGCCCGACTCGCAGGCCTACGCTGCGGGAGCAGCGAGACGGATTCCATTGCTACCGTGAGTTCCTTTTTTTACCGAGCTGCGCGTACAATAGTCCCGGAGTTCATGTTCGAGCTGCCGCAGTTGATTATCGATCCAATCGCCAAACGGTTCAGCGAGGGCAGGCTGGAGCAGCAAATGCTGCCGAGGAATCTCGTTGGGCTCGATTTCGGCGGCCGCTGGGACCGGGGAATGCTGACTTGGGGTTGGCGAACCGAATTCCATGGTGTGTGTCCAATTGGTGATGGGTCGCAACAGCGTTGGCACGCTCGGCTTGGGGTGTCGTCTTATTCCTGCAAAGGGTGGACCGAAGCGGGAGAGCCCTGGAGAACTGCGGTAATTAGGCGAATCGGGGTGTTTTTGGGTCGAAGGGGGGTGGAGAAAAGCACCAAAACAGGGGTTTGTTGTGGTGAAAAGGCAACTTTGGGCGGGATTTCAGGGGGATTTCTGGTTCTTGTCATCAGCTGGCCTGACTGGGGATCACGAAATCTCGCCAGAGGACGAAAAAAATCCCCGAGACCCACAAGAATCTCGGGGCAGGGGCGAATTACTCATAACAACTGGTTAGGCCAAACACGCGTTGAAAGCAGGAAACAGGACTTTCAGCGAGGCGCGGCACATTAAAGGGAGGGCCAATAGAATGGTCAAAAAAGGTTTACTTATCGGTGCAGGCGTCGTGGTTTTGATCGGTCTTTTGTTCGGCCGAGACGCGTGCAGTTACGTTTCGACGACTGTTGGATGGGCTCGCGATACTGTCAAGCAGAGCGTTCCCGTCACGTTCGAGATCGAACGGGCTCGTCGGATGATCTCTAATTTGGACGACGACATCGCCAAGAACATGCAGTTGATTGCTCGCGAGGAAGTCAAGATCGCTCGGCAGTCAAAGGCCAGCGATGCCCATCGCGACAAGTTGGCGACGCAGCGTGACGAGATCCAAACGCTGGCGAACGACTTGAAGAGCAACACAACGTTTGTGTACTCGGGCAAAGTCTACAGTGAAGACCAAGTGCGAAATGAAGTTCGCGATCGTTTTGAGCGATTCAAGGTCATGGAAGAGACAGCAGACAGTCTGGCGAAGGTGTTGGACAAGCGTCAGCAGGGCTTGTCGGCCGCCAAAGAGAAACTCAAGACTATGCAGTCGGCAAAGCGCAAGCTGGAAGTCGAGGTTCAGAACTTGGAAGCTCGACGCCAGATGCTGGAAGTCGCCAAGACGAAGAGCGAGTTCCACTTCGACGACAGTCGGCTTTCACGAGCTCGGCAGCTGATCGATGAGATCGGTGCTCGCCTTGAAGTCGACGAGAAGTTGACCAACAGTGATGGTGCCTACGTTGGCGAAATCCAACTGGACACGCAAGAAGAATCGTCGGACATCGTCCAAGAAGTCACCGACTACTTTGGCGAAGGCCGAAGCGAAGTAGAAGCTCTCGTAGGCTCCTAATCGGGTTTACGACCAAGGCCACGGGGCTCAGGCCACAAACCTGAGCCCTTTTTTTTCGTCGTTACGGATTCGCCTCAGCTAGCGAGTTCCTGGCGGCGGGACCGAGAACAGCTGATGGGCCGGGATGGTTGGGTGCAGTATCCAACCGCGGGCGTGAGGCTTCGATGAGATCGAGTGACGAGAGGCGGTCCGATTTTCGGTTAACGTTAACTCGATGCGGGCGATCGTGAGGGTGGGAAGAATCGTGAATCCAAACGAAAATGGCGCGGCTCAAGAGCCCGATTTGGCGGTGACGCAGCCATACTTGGCATCGACTAGCAGCGCGCCCCAAACGCCTCAAGACCCCGCCTTTCTTGGTACGCGATTTTTGTTGTGGGTTGATGCGGTTGGAGGCTATTTGGTCTGCTTGGAAAACGAGATCGAGATCGGTCAGGCTGTACCCAACAACTCGATTCACTTGCCAATCATTGCCGACCTCTCGCGCCAGCATGCACGTATTTGTCGCGAAGGAGAGAGTTACCTCCTGAAGCCGATCGCAGCTGTGGAGCTGAACGGCGAGACGATTGAGAGCACGGCCCTATTGGCCGATAATGACTTGATCCAAATGGGGGCGGTGAAACTGCGGTTTCGACAACCTCATGCGTTGAGTGCGACGGCTAGGCTCGATTTTGAGTCTCGGCACCGCACAAAGCCATCCGCCGACGGAGTCTTGCTGTTCGCGGAGTCTTGTGTCCTGGGGCCTGGCGGCAACAACCATGTGGTTTGCCGGGATTGGGAGCAGGACGTGGTCATGTTTCGACAGGATGATCGATTGTGTTGTCGAGCGACCGCGCCGATTCTGGTCGATGGCCGCAAGTGCGACAGACGAGCTGAATTGCAGCTGGATTCGAGGATTTCCGGTGAAGATTTCTCAATGAGTCTGGAACCGCTCTAACGAATCAAGCGGCGCAACGCCGCAGGGAACCTAGACAAATGGAACAACCGGCAGCTACTCTAGATACGAATGGCTTCGAGCCAGACAATCCTCAGCACACGGTTCCTCGTAGGGGGGGAGCTATGAAATTCGCCTATTCCAGCGGTTCGTCGCCGTTAAGCGGCTTTACCATCAAGCGAGGCATCGGAGTTGGCGGGTTCGGCGAAGTCTACTTCGCCACCAGCGACGCCGGCAAGGAAGTCGCTCTCAAACGCATTCAGCGAAACCTCGAAGTAGAAGTTCGAGGCGTCACCCAGTGCCTCAATCTGAGCCATTCCAACTTGATCGACTTGTACGACATCCGCTATGACGATGCGGATCAGGCGTGGGTCGTGATGGAATACGTGTCGGGTGAGTCCCTAAAGGACTTGGTCGATCGACATCCGAGTGGATTGTCTGAGGCGGAGGCGATGCGTTGGTTCAAGCAAATCGCCGCAGGCGTCGCCTATTTGCACGATAACGGAATCGTCCATCGCGACTTGAAGCCTGGCAACATATTCGCCGACGACGACGACATCAAGATCGGCGATTATGGCCTCTCCAAGTTCATCTCGTGTAGCCGCCGCAGCGGCCAGACGGAAAGCGTAGGCACTTTCCACTATATGGCGCCCGAAATTGGCAAGGGCGTCTATGGAAAAGAGATCGACATCTACGCGTTGGGCGTGATTCTGTTTGAGCTACTCACCGGACGAGTGCCCTTCGAGGGCGAGAGCAGCCAAGAGATCATCATGAAGCACCTGACTGCCGATCCGGATCTCGGACCGATCCCCGCGCCTTATCGCGAGGTGATTCGGCGATCCTTGCTGAAGGATCCCGAGCAGCGGTATTCCAACGTTCGTGAGATGTTGGATGCATTGAACGGGGACGCCCTCCAAGGAAGCCGTTTCGCAGGCTCTTCACCGGCGCCCGCAGTCGACCAGGGCTCGCGTTCCTCGGACCCCAATCCGATTCCGATTCCGACGGAGATCGTCGAGCCGAGGCAACCCGTCTCGACCCAGCCGCCCCGCGTCGCGCCGGGACGAGGTAACGGACAAAGTGTGCGTTCAGCACCGATTTACATCGGCGATGACGACAGTGTGACCGACGGCGGCGGGATTGAGATGGGGCCGGTCAAGCAGCACGCTGCGGCTCGAACGGCGAACGTGCAAGGCGAACGCACTCAACCTGGCGTCGTTAGAGCGAAAACACAGTCGCCTCATTACATTCGAGAACCGATCGCCGCTGCGGCAGTTCGCGGTGGCCGCAACGCGGCTCGCTGGTGGCAGGACAAGCTCTCGACACCGCTCAAAGTCATCGTGATGGTCATCGCGGTATGCCTGCTCATCACCAGCGCCACGTGGCTGTTCCCGATAGCGATCTTCCTCGGCGCTTTGTACCTCATTTATTACGGCCTCCGCACCGTTGTGCTGAGTTTTCAAACCGTGTCGCGCCAGTTGCGAAGCACGGACCGTCAAGTGCGCGCCCTTCGCGCGGAGAGGGCAGTTGGCGAACGCAGCGCCGAGTGGATGGGGTCGCTCTTGGGTTCCGCCGTGATTTGCGGGCTGTTCAGCACGGTCATGATGATGGCGGCGGGACGGCCGGTCAATGATTCGATTGACAATTGGTCGTTCTTTGCTTGGCTCAGCATTACCACCGTCGGGGCCGCTTGGGCGCTGCTCTCGGTTGGTCGTTATTGGGAGAAGTGGGAAAACCCGGGCGCCATGAAGACGCGAGGCGTCGCCGTCGTACTGGGCGCCTTAGTCGGCTTGGCCGCATTTGGATTGCAGCTGGCGATCTTATCGGAGCAGTCGAGTCCTTTCGCTGACGCCCAAGGCCATGTTGGCTTGGGTGCGTTTGGTTCAAACGAGGTTCCCGCCTTCTTGTTCGCCAACGGCCGGCCACAACTGGCGGGCCACGTTATTTTCTTCGCAGGCCTGTTCGCCGTCTTGGGATGGTGGAGACAAGTGAATCCACTGAGGCGGACTCGCATCAGTATCTGGGCCACGGCGATTTGCGTACTTTGCGGCTGGATGCTGCTGTTTCCCCAACCATGGGGCCTGATGATTGCCACGGCCATATCGGTGGCAGTGCAACTTTCATCGCCTTGGGTCAGCGCCGATTCGCGCGCTCGCTCGATTCAACCACAGGAAGCGTAGGTGAAGTTATGTCGCTTGCCGTATTGATAGCACTTTGTGTATTGGTGATCACTGCGATCGGCGGCCCGCTCGTGCTGCGATTGGCTCGCGAGATGGAGTCCCAGCGCATCGCCGGTTTGGGCGTCGCTGCCGCTGGCCTGATCGCCATCGCATCTCTGCTCTGTTCGCCCGCCTTGGGAGACGATCCGAGCAATTCGCAAGACTCCAGCCCCCCCGCAGCGGAACAACCCCAAGACGATGCCCCGGACGATTCGCCCGACGGTGACGAGAGCTTGGACGAAATCGAAACTCGGTTGAAAGAGGCAATGTCTGAATCGGGCTCGGAAATCTCGCTCGAGGCAAATGAATCGCTGGCTGAACTTGTCACCACCGAACAACCGGCGTGGATGTCGATTCCTTCGGAGGAAGCACTGGTCCGTCACCAACAGGTCATCGCATCCAAGCTCTATTTCTCGTCTCAGGAGACGGAGAGCGATCTTGATTCGGCGATGGAAGACGCGGTCAGCCGATACGTGAACAACTACTTGGGCGAATCCAACGCCTCCCTGCTGATCCGACACGACACCGAGTTCATTCGCAGCAACCTGGTGAAGGAGCAGTTCGAGGAAGTCTGGAACGTGAAGCAGTTTGACAAGAAGATGTATCGCCGCCACGTTCTACTCGATTTCAACGACAGTTTTCGCAGCCGTATTGACGGAGAATGGCGCGACGTCGTGCAGACAAGCAAGGTGCTGACAACCGGTTTGGGCGCTTTTGGCCTGCTCGGCCTGATGGGCGTCGCGTTTGCCTACTTGCGGCTCGATACCGTGACGAAAGGACGCTACTCTGGACGCTTGCAGTTCGTGGCGGCAGCCGCAATACTGGCTCTGTCCGCGGCGGGAGTCCTGTTCGCCAACGTCAATGCAGAATGGTTGCGTTGGATGTAGGGAGCAAAGCGGCGGCAAAGTTGGATGAAGCCGCGCCCCGCTTGGCGTGTTTTGACGCCGAGTATTGGGTGAGGCGACAAGTTGTAGTCGAAGTCGGATGCGCTCGTGACCCTCTGTTCGTAACTGGGTCCGACACCTATCGGCATTCACTTCGCCACTTCAGCTTGACGCGATGGCCTCACAACAAACATCCCTTGCCGCCAACAGAAAGCCCCCCTTTCGATGTCTAGTGGTTCTGAAACCGACAGCCTCCTCGTCAAACGAATTCGCGGAGGCGACCCCGACGCCTGGAGCGACTTGATCTCCCGCTATGAAGGTCGATTATTGGCTTTTGTCGAAAGCCGACTCAGCAATCGATCCGCGGGAGAGGATATCGTACAAGAGGCATTCGTCGGCTTTCTCAACAGTCTGCCCAATTTTGACGGCCGGCGGCCGCTGGAGAGCTATCTGTTCTCGATTTGCGCGTACAAGCTCACCGACCATCTGCGGCGGGAGGGGAGACGCCCCTCAGTTCCTCTTTCGGCTGGCGCCGATTCCGCCGGCGAATGGCAGGTTCCAGGAACGGATCGTCCACCGAGCAGCATCGCCCGCAGCGGCGAACGCAAGACGTTGGAAGAGAACGCGGTTGTCGAAGCGCTTCGCGACCAGATTGATCGCTGGCAGGAACGGGGTGATTGGGTCAAGTTTCAATGCATCGAATTGCTTTTCGTTCGAGGTCGCGCGAACAAGGACGTCGCCACGCTGTTGGATATTACGGAGCAGCAAGTCGCTAATTTCAAATTCGATTTCCTTTCTCGAATGCGAACTCTCGTCCGCAAGAAAGGCCTCTCCGAAGATATCTTCCCCGAACTCTACGCCGATTAGCACCCGATCGCCAAGCCGTTCCGGCAGGACGCTGATTCGTCACATCAAACCACTCGTCAGTGCAGGTGCAACTTGACTCGATTCTCACTCGATGAATTCATTCAGAAGACGCAGCAACAGGACCGCGGCGAGGGAATCTTCGAATTGGAGAGCCCTCGCATGCTGGAAGTCAATCTAGATGGACTGATCTGGATCAAAGCCGGCGCGATGGTGGCCTACCGTGGTGAGATCAAGTTCGAGCGCGAAGGCATGCTGGACAAAGGCGTTGGCCGGCTGTTGAAGAGGGCCGTTACCGGCGAGGGCGCCCGACTGACGAAAGCAAGTGGGAATGGGTCGATGTATCTGGCCGATGAAGCGAAGACGGTGCAGATCTTGAGCCTGCAAGACGCCGCGATTGTTGTCAACGGAAACGACTTGTTAGCGTTCGAACCGTCGATCGACTGGGACATTAGGATGATGCGCAAGCTGACGGCCATGATGGCTGGCGGGCTGTTCAACGTGCGCCTCGAAGGCACCGGGATGGTCGCCATCACAACCCATCATGAACCACTCACCCTGTTGGTGAAGCCGGGCGAGTCGATTCGCACCGACCCCAACGCCACCGTCGCCTGGTCCGGTTCGCTTGAGCCTGATTTCAAGACCGACGTATCGCTCAAGTCGTTTTTTGGCCGGGGCAGCGGCGAGTCGATTCAAATGGAGTTCAACGGCGAGGGGTTCGTCGTTGTGCAGCCCTACGAAGAGATGCCGTTTCAAGTGCAATCCTAGCCGACCTATTCAACCGCCCGATTTCGATTTCTACCCGCAACGATTCACTGTCGACTAACCAATCCATCGGAAAAGGCAAGCAAGTGACCGCTGAATACACGATTTCCGAATTAGAGTCTTACTTGGACGAAGCATTGACGTCCGAGGAGATGGGTGACATCGAGCAAGCCTTACGGACTCAGCCGGAATTGCTGCAGAAACTGGCTCAGATCAACCGGCGACGCGACGCCGGAGTTCACTCGGTGGGCGAAATCTGGCGACGGCATCGAATGAGTTGCCCCACGCGCGAGCAGTTCGGCAGTTTCTTGCTCGGCGTTCTCGATGACGCCACTCACGCGTACGTCGAATTCCACCTCAAGGTCGTCGCTTGTCGGTTTTGCAACGCGAATCTACATGACATGGAGCAGCGGCAGGCGGAAACCAACGACACCAAAGCGACTCGCCACAAGAAGTACTTTGACTCCAGCGCCGGCTATCTCAAGAAGAAGCAATAGAGCGAGATGCCAGCGAGATCTGTCGCGCCCCCTATCGACTGGGCAACAAGTTAGGGGAGCCGTTTGTTCTTCAATCGAGCGGCCGGAATTCCGCTGAGAAATGACGCAGTGCTTTAGGCTGGCTGACAATCGTCATGCCTCGAATGGCGTCTCTGTTCTCAAAGACCTCCGTGATCGCCTCCACAACGTACTCAATGTGGCTCTGCGTGTAGGTTCGTCGTGGGATCGCCAGCCGGACGAGCTCGTGCTCGGCGGGCAGCTCGGCGCCCGAGTCGGGATCGCGTCGACCCATCATCACAGATCCGACTTCCACGCTTCGAATACCGCTGTGGCGGTAGATTTCAACCGAGAGCGCCTGAGCTGGGTATTGAAGCGGCTCGATATGGGGCAGACCCGCTTTGGCGTCAATGTAGATTGCGTGCCCGCCTGGCGGCTGCATGATCGGCACGCCTGCCGCCACCAGCCGCTGTCCAAGGAACTCTGTGGACGCCGTGCGATACCGCAGGTAATCCTCGTCGAGCGCCTCGTACAGGCCAACGGCGATCGCGTCCAGGTCTCGCCCCGTCAGCCCTCCGTAGGTCGGGAAACCCTCGGTGAGAATCAGCAGCTGCCGCTCCCGTTGGGCAAGCTCTTCGTCGTTGCTGCAGAGGAAGCCGCCAATGTTCGCCATGCCGTCTTTCTTGGCGCTCATTGTGCAGCCGTCGCTCAAGGCAAACATCTCCCGAGCGATTTCGAGCGGCGACTTGTTCGCTTGCCCAGGCTCGCGAGTCTTGATGAACCAGGCGTTTTCGCCAAATCGGCAGGCGTCAATGTAGAACGGCACGCCGTGTCGCCTGCAGATTTCGGAGGCTTGACGAATGTTGCTCAACGCCACCGGCTGACCTCCTCCGCCATTGTTGGTCACCGTGATCATGGCGAAGGGGACGCTGCCCGGATGGTCCTGCAGGATTCGTTCGAGAGCCTGCAAGTCGATATTGCCTTTGAACGGATCGGGCGTCGCCATGCTGGCGGCCGCCTCGCAGGGAATGTCGATCGCGCTCGCGCCCGTGGCTTCGATGTTGGCTCGCGTCGTGTCAAAGTGGGTGTTGTTCGGAACGACGTCACCCGGCTTGCACAAGATGCTGGCCAGGATGAACTCGGCCGCGCGGCCTTGATGGGTCGGAATCACATGCCCGAAGCCGAAGATGTCCTTGACCGCGTCCTCGAATCGCTGGTAGCTCTTGCTCCCTGCATACGATTCATCGCCCCGCATGATCCCCGCCCATTGCTCGCTGCTCATCGCGCCCGTTCCGCTATCGGTCAGCAAGTCGATGATGACCCGCTCGGCTGGCAGCTTGAACAGGTTGTACCCTGCTTGCGCGAGTAGTTCTTCGCGTTCTTCAATGGTCGTCAGGTGGATCGGTTCAACCGACTTGATCCGGAACGGTTCGATGATCGTTTTCATTCTTGGGACGTCGCAATTCTGTGGTGCGAGCGGAAAATGCGTTTCTTCCCCTCCCCGGTTTCGATGGGTTTAAACCCGTGGCGTAAGATACCAGAGGAACTCCGCCCCGTGTATGCCCGGATCGCTGCGAAGGCCGCTGTGCTTCGAGATCACGAGAAGACCCGTTGAGGCCCTGCGCGATCTTGGATTCAGGACTTGAACTGAGCAATCTCGCCGACGCCTTCAGCAGATCATGAAATTGCTGCGTTCGTTTTGAGGTTGAGCCAGGCTACTGTTGCAATGAGGCGGTAGCTTTCGCCAAGTTCTCACGGATAAGTCGTGCGTCGGTTTCCTCAAGCGACACCAGCAACTCCTTCGTCTCTGCGACAATCTGACGAAGCACATCACGCATGTCGGTGTGAGCGCTCCAGAATGTCCAGAACCACGTTCAGCAGATCACCGGCGTACTAGTCACCTTCGGTGAGTGGGTCTTCTTCGAGCTTTTCGAGAGCAAGCCGATTTTCTGGCCGATCATTATTCGCAAATCTTCTGTGGTGAAATCCGCAAGTGGAACACGCCGCAATCGGTGGCAGGTCTGCACAAGATGGGAGTCGTAGTCTGGCTGTCCCCAGCCATCTCTCTCTAGCTCTTGCAGGCTCTTTCGACGGTTGAAATTGGTCTTCATTCCCCGATCACCTTCACCAGAATCCGCTTCCTACGCCGCCCATCGAACTCGTAGTAGAAAATATGCTCCCAAGGG
>CAZWOU010000216.1:0-2220 GCA_964635375.1 uncultured Pirellulaceae bacterium
GTGCAGGACGGTTCGACAGTCGTTGCGCTCAAGGGAACTCTCGCCGACTCGTTTTCCGCCGGTTGGGTCGCCACGCCGGTCACGCGAAGGCAGCGAATGTCGGTGCCTTTGGCCATTGTGTGCGTGTTGGGAATCGCAATCGCGATTGGAGCGGCCCATGGACTGCTCATCACGAAGCTCGACTTGCCGCCGTTTCTTGTGACTCTCTGCGGGCTACTGATTTACCGAGGCATTTCAAGGTGGCTCGTGCGGGATCAGGCGCCTGGATTCGGCAACGAATATGAGAACAACTTGTCCTGGGTGGCCTCTGGAAAGATCTCGCTATGGGAGGGTTTTGCCATTCCCAATGCATTTCTGATCATGCTCGTCGTCGCCGTCGTCGCCTGGGCCTTTCTCAACAAGACGATCTGGGGGCGTTACTTGCTGGCGTTGGGGAATAACGAGGAAGCGGCTCGGTACTCAGGCATCAACACCGACGCGATGACGATCCTCAGCTATGTGATTTGTACATTCGCAGCCGCCTTTGGCGGGATGTTGTTCGCCCTGGACAGCAATTCCATTTCCCCGTCCAGTTTTGGCAATCTCTATGAGCTGTACGCCATCGCCGCGGCTGTGCTTGGCGGCTGCTCGTTGCGCGGAGGCGAAGGCAGCATACTAGGCGTCGTGATCGGCACGGCTCTGATGCGGACCCTCAACAACGTCATTGTGCTGCTGAAGATCTCAAACCAGTTGGAATATGCGATAATTGGTTCGGTGATCTTGATCGGCGTCGTCGCCGACGTTCTGATTCGGCGGTTGGTCTTGCTTCAGCGAGCCGAACAACGCCGTCGCGTCGGAGTTTATCAGCGAATACTCCTGTATGTCGCGCCCGCCAACGCAGTGGTGATGCTGTTGGCGACTCATTTCTACTCCCGCGGCGATGCCAATAGCGTGTATCTAGCGTTTCTGCTTTTTGCCCTCGCCGGCTTCGGCAGCGCCGTCTTCGTGTTCCTCCTAATCCGCGACACAAAGAATGGCCGGTTGGCGACTTGGATGAGCCTTTGCTCTCTGCTGCCCGGGCTCTGCGTCTTAGTTCCCGTCGCGGCGCTGATCGTGGCCCGAGGATCGGCCCGCGCGGCAAGTCGCGGAGAATGAAGCGGCAAAAAAAAGACCGCTTGGCCAAAAGGCCAAGCGGTCAATATCGCAGGTTAGAGATTCAACTCGAGTCGACTAGACGGAGGTCGTCTGCGTCGCTCAGTCGATGTAGCTGTCGAAGTGCTCCTCGTACTCGTCGTACGTGTCGTACTCGTCGCTGTACTGCGGAGCCGGTTCGGCCAACTCGGGCGCCGCGTCTTGCCCGGTCACATCGCCCGGAACGAGTTGCGGCAACCACTTCAGGTTCCACTGAGGCTTGACCAGCTCAACTAAGGGAAGTTGCATCGCGCCACCTGTCAGGAATGCGACGTTACGCTGAGTTGCCGCAGCAGCTCGTTGCCCTAGGTTTGCCAAGACGCCGACGATGTCAACCTCGACGAATTCGTCATGCGCGTCCGCCGTCCAGTCGTCGAGCGCCGCGTCGTAGCCGTAGCCGTCGAAGTCCGAGTCGCCCTCGACTTCGTCATAACGCCATCGTCCGCGGCTGTCATAACGATCGTCGTAGACTTCCTCTTCGTCGATGGCCGCTTCCGCAACCGTGACGTCTTCTTCGGCATCGGCAGTCAAATCAGCGGATGAGACCGCCTCGTCGCCAGCGTCTTTGACCTCGAGAGCCTCAACTGCCTCGGCTGGCTCGTCGTTGGCGTCCGCTTCATCGACGATAGCTTCATCGATTACCGATTCGCCGACTATGACATCATCAACAATCGCTTCGTCCGTTTCCGAGGCGGCTGGAGCCGCTTCGGCCGGTTCGTAGTCGTAGTTGTCGTAGTACGAGTCTTCGTAGTCATAGTCCGCGTCATTCGTCTCGACTGGCTCGCCAACGTTGGCGCCTTCATTGGCGTCGTAGTCGTACTCGTCAGCGTACTCAGCGCCATACTCAGCTTCGTCGTCGGCGCTGTCTTCGTACGCATCGTAGTCATACTCGTCAGCGTACTCGTCGGCCGTCTCAGCTTCGTCGTCGGCGCTGTCTTCGTACGCGTCGTAGTCGTACTCGTCAGCGTACTCGTCGGCCGTCTCAGCTTCGTCGCCGGCGCTGTCTTCGTACGCATCGTAGTCATACTCGTCAGCGTACTCGTCGGCCAT
>CAZWOU010000216.1:2320-11361 GCA_964635375.1 uncultured Pirellulaceae bacterium
GTACGCGTCGTAGTCGTACTCGTCAGCGTACTCGTCGGCCGTCTCAGCTTCGTCGTCGGCGCTGTCTTCGTACGCGTCGTAGTCGTACTCGTCAGCGTACTCGTCGGCCATCTCAGCTTCGTCGTCGGCGCTGTCTTCGTACGCGTCGTAGTCGTACTCGTCAGCGTACTCGTCGGCCGTCTCAGCTTCGTCGCCGACGCTGTCTTCGTACGCGTCGTAGTCGTACTCGTCAGCGTACTCGTCAGCCGTCTCAGCTTCTTCGTCGGCGTCTTCGTGCGCGTCGCCATACTGCTGTTGGTCGAATTCGTGGTCTTCAACAAGGACGCTTCTGTCCTCGTTCGAGACATCGTCAGCTACGGATTCGTCGTCAGCGAGCGGATCGAGTTCGTCGGTGCTGCTGGCACCTTCGTACTCATATTGATAATCGTCGCCCTGTCCGTATTCGTCGGCAGCTTCTTGGGGCTGCTCGGCAACTTGGGACTGTTCGGCGACCTGGGGTTGCTCGGTAACTTGGGGTTGCTCGTCGGCCTCATCAATCGACGGTGAGTCTTCGAGACTGGCGGCTTCCTCAGCGACCTCGCCTGATTCGTCGGCGTAGTCAGGGCTGTGGGGCTCGCCATAGGCCTTGTCGATCTCGCTGTAGTCATAGTCGCTTTCATCGACAGCTGACTCATCGTCGTCAACGTAGCCATCGTCTTTCTGATACTCGTCGTAGGGATCCCATTCAGGATCGTCGAGTGCGTCGGCCTCTTCACCATTCTCTTCGACAGCGAGACGTTCGTCGTCTTTTGCTGCCGTTGTTTCGTCCGCCGCGAACCCCAAATCGGTGTCCGCTTCGACTGGATCCTCCTGTTTCGCCTCCGCTGGGGGAAGCGCTGCGGCGAATCCGGGGCAAGCCCCATGAGCGCCAAATCGGTCCATCATTGGACAATGGTCGCACTCAGATACCGTCTTGGCCACTGGCGAATCAGCGCGAACCGGTTGCACTGACATGGCTCCTCCAAAGGAACCCCAAAAAAGCGTGAGTGCTAGAAACGATCGTCTCATCGTTTAATCCTCCTGACAAATCTCTCACCGAAAGCTCGGCCACCATGCCTGCTAGCAAATTAGGAGCGGGGAGATGTGATGGTTGCTACAGAGAAGGTTGTAGTCCCGCGATAGATGGGCTATCGGAGTCTGGTGACTGGGCATCTTAGGCGATTGAGGGAAAAGGCTGGGTTCCGGTGCTTTGCATACGGTTTCAGACGACCAGTGAAACAAGGCGAATGCTGCCAGAAGTTCCGATTCTTCCAGCCAGCGCGGGCTCTGAAATGGCAGGAAGTCGGTCGGTATCGTGCTGTATGTCGCTTCAGACGATACAATGGTCAGCAACAGCCCCAAATCGGTTTTTCGGTTGCTGCAGGCGAGATTTTCGTCCACGCGACGTCGGCGCCAGGCTCGCCCAAGTCCTGGCCGCGTCCCTGGTTTTGTTTTCGCTTCGCCCCTAAGTTAGCGAGTTGGAGCGACTATTTCCTATTTTTGGGGCGTGAAGACTTGTGGACACAGAATTCTGGCAACCGGCATTGGCCCTTGGGGTGACAGCTGGGGTTTTTCTAGCTTTGCAGTTTCGCCGCGGCGTTGCTGTGGACTTTGTGTTCTTGTGCGGGCTCGCCATTGTCACGCTTGGCGGAGTGATCACGCCGGCGGAAGCTCTGGCCGGATTCGCCAATCCCGCCATTTTGACGATTGGTGGGTTGTTGGCGGTTGCGGCCGGTTTGAGGATTACTGGCGTACTCGACTGGGTGGGGCGTCGCTTGCTGGGGCAAGCCGAGTGCGAGCGGGGCGCGCTGCTGAGGTTAATCCCGACAGTTGCTGCCGCATCGGCGTTTCTGCTCAACACGGCCGTGGTGGCGATGATGATGCCAGTGGTATTGGACTGGTGCCGTCGGCGATCCATTTCGCCATCACGGCTCTTGTTGCCCTTAAGCTATCTCGCCATCCTCGGCGGCGTTTGCACGACGATGGGAACCAGCACGACGTTGGTTGTGCAGGGGAAGCTTGTCGAACTACAACAGCGATACGGCGACGCGGTGCATGACAATCCCGCGTTCTCGACTGACTTGCAGCGATTGTCATTGTTTGAAATCGGCGCAGTCGGATTGCCATGCGCTATCCTCGGAGGCGTTCTGCTATTGCTCTGGGGTCGGCGTTTGCTTCCGAACCGAACTGATTTCGTGGAACAATTCGGAGAGAAGCGGCGAGAGTATCTGGTGCAGATGTTGGTCCAGCCCCAGTGCCCGCTGATTGGGCAGTCCGTGGAGTCGGCGGGTCTGCGGCATCTGCCAGGATTGTTCTTGATCGAGATTGACCGAGAGGGAGAAGTGATCACTCCCGTCACGCCTCAGGACCACATCCATGCCGGCGACAACCTGGTCTTTACTGGTGTGGTCAGTACGATTGTCGACCTGCAAAAGACGCCTGGTCTCGTCCCCGCGGCCGACGGGAGTTACGAATCGCAGCCGGCGGTGAGGCGTCAGCGGCACTTGACTGAAGTTGTCTTGTCGCGAACATCGCCATTGATTGGTCAGACGGTTCGCGCGGGGCAGTTTCGTCAGCGCTACAACGCTGCAGTGATCGCCGCGCATCGAAACGGAGTGCGTCTGACCAACAAAGTGGGTGACATTCAATTGGAGCCCGGAGACACGCTGTTATTGCAGACGCGCACCGAGTTCGTCTCGACCTACCGCAACCACCGGGATTTCTACTTAGTCAGTAGCGTCGACGGGGTTGAGCCGCGACAACACAACAAGGCATTCACTGCCGCTTGCTTGGCTGGTCTACTGCTGATCTGGCTGATTGCAGCTAGCCTTTGGAGCAGCAGTTTGGCCGGGCAATCGAATTCTCCCCCACCTTCGGCTGCCGCGAACGGCGATCCTGTGTCCGATGCTCCCTCATCATCCGTGCTCACTTCGCCAGCGATCGCTGCGCTCAGCATCGTATTGTTGATGATCGCTACTCGCTGCTTGACTGCCTCAGAGGCTCGCAACTCGCTCGACCTATCGATGTTGCTGACGATCGGCGCGGCGCTTGGTTTAGGACGGGCCCTCACAGAGAGCGGCGCGGCCGACAAGATCGCTGCGGCTCTGGTCGCTGGCGTGGGCAGCAGCCCCATCCTGTTGCTCGCTGTCGTCTTCCTGTTGGCGGTGGCTCTGACCGAAACGATCACCAACAATGCAGTCGCCGCGATGCTGTTGCCTCTGGCGGTCGCCGTGGCTTGGACCGCGGGCTTGAGTCCTCGCCCTTTCATTGTCGCGATCACTCTCGCCGCCTCGTTGTCTTTCCTTACTCCCGTGGGCTATCAAACTAACTTGATGGTGATGGGGCCTGGAGGCTATCGGCCATCGGACTATCTACGCTGCGGTGCGCCGCTAACCTTGCTCTCATTTATCACCGCGATGGTGCTGATTCCGCTGTTCTGGCCGTTTCAATGAAGGCACATCGCAATTCGGGTCATCATGATTCCAGATTCAGAGCTAGCCCGGCGGAGTAGCCGGTTGTCGAGCCAGGTATCGACCAGGAAGGGCGTCGGATTCGATAACTTGAGGTTGACCGTTCTTCAACACGACAGAGCCATTGACCATGACGCAGCTGATGCCGATTGCGGGCAGGTCGGGTTTCTCGAAGGTAGCTTGGTCGGCGATTTCGTCGGGGTCGAAAACGACGAGGTCGGCAAATGCGTTTTCGCGGATTTCGCCTCGATCGACAAAGCCGAATCGCTGGGCGGGCCATTGCGTCATCTTCTGCACGGCCTTTTCGAGCGTGAACAGTTTTCGGTCGCGAACACAGTGGCCCAGCAGGCGCGGGGCGGAACCAAACACGCGGGGGTGGATGGCGCCGTCGGCGAAATAGATTCCGTCGCTTCCCATCATGTAGCGATCATGCTGCAAGAATGGCTCGACGCGCTTGTTCTCTCCTTCGACAAACACTAACAGCGGAGCGAAACGTTCTTCGATCAATAGCCGAGCCAAGGCGTCTTCTGCGGCCAATCCGCTCTGCTCAATGTAATCCGAGAGGGGCAAGCCCTGGTGCTTTGCGTTAGCCCTTCCTGGGACCCAGGCGAGATGGATTTTGCTGAGATTCAACCGATAGGATTCCAGCCCCAAGCGGAACCGCTCCATCATCTTTGGCTGCATCAATCGAGTTGCGGCAGCGAGCGGACCAGCTTCCCAAACTTCGTAGGGAACCAGGTAGCTCAGCATGGTAGAGCCTAATTGGTAGGGATAGACGTCGAACGAGTAATCGACGACAGGCGCCCACTCGTCCAGCAGTTCCATCACCTGCTCCGTCTCTTCAGGGGACTGGGCTTTCAGGTGTGAAATGTGCAATCGCACTTGGGCCTGTTTGGCGATCTCAAACGCCTCTCTTAGCGCGCTCAGCAGCCCCAGCTTATATCGCGCATGGGTCGCGTAGATTCCATCAAACGGCGCGATGGCTCGGCACGCGTTGACGAGATCCCGAGTCGTCGAGAAGCACTGAACGATGTAATCGAGACCGGAGGAAAGGCCGACGGCGCCTTGCTCCATGGCTCGAGTGATTTCGAACTGAATCTGGCGATTTTGAAAATCATCGATCGGTTCCCGGCCGAACCCGCAGGCCAGACTGCGAACATTTCCGTAAGCGACTTGAGCCGCACTGTTTTGGACATTGGCGCCGTCAAGCAGCGACATGTAGTCGCCCAGCGACTCCCAGCCGCGATATTCGTCCATCCTCAGTCCGTTGAGGCCGCGGAGGTAGAACATCCACTCTCGCCAAGTATGTGAATCGACAGGAGCGTAGGAAATACCATCGGACATGAGTAATTCCGTGGTGAACCCCTGGGTCGTCTTGCAGGTGAGATGTTCCTCGCGAAGCAGATGTCCGTCGCTATGGTTATGAACATCGATGAATCCTGGCGCCACGATTTGTCCGCGGGCGTCGATGACATGATTCGCGACGGCTGCCCCCAAGTCGCCGACGGCGGTGATCCGATCACCGGTAACGCCTACGTCGACTCGCTGTCGCGGCGCGCCGGCGCCGTCAATAACGAGGCCGCCCTTGAGAATCGTGTCGAACATCGGGGACCTGCATATCCGAAAACGGAGTGTCGTGGGCGGTTCATCCGGCGCGGCCTATTTGCTGACTCGTCGCTTGCGTTTTGGCTTGTAGAACTCTGTTGCCGTGCCGAAATGGACTTCCGCCGCGTTCATCAATGTTTCACTCAGTGTGGGGTGCGGGTGGACCGTGTCGATGACATCTCGCAAAACGCAACCCATTTCGATGGCCAATGCTGCTTCGGCTATCAGTTCGCCAGCGCCGCAGCCGACGATTCCGCAGCCCAGAACCCGTTTCGACTCGGGATCGATGATCCACTTGGTCGAGCCCTCGGTGCGGCCGATCGCCTGTGCGCGACCGCTGGCCGCCCAGGGCAGAACGGCGACATCGACATTGATCTCGTCGAGTTCGGCCCGGGTCTCATTGACTCCGGCCCAAGCAATTTCCGGATCGGTGAACACGATTGACGGAATTGCCGCTTTGTCGAATTCCGCTGGCTCTCCAGCAAGTGCCTCGACGGCGACTTTGGCTTCGTGGGCTGCTTTGTGGGCGAGCATCGGTTCCCCGGCAACATCGCCGATGGCCAGAATATGGGGGTCGGTTGTGCGCTGTTTGCTATCGCAAACCACGAACCCCCGCGTGTCCATTTTGACACTTGTGTTTTCCAAGCCGAGATGGAGAGACGAGGGTCGGCGGCCGACTGACACGAGGACTCGGTCAAACCGTTCCGAGGACGTTTTGGCGTCGCCCTCAAATTCCACTTCGATTTGATCTCCGCAGTCGCTGACGGAATTGACTTTCGTATTGAGGAAGATGCGGTTCTCAAATAGCGACTTGAGCCGTTTGGCCAAAGGGCGAACGAGGTCGCGATCCGCGCCGGGCAACAACTGGTCCGTCATTTCGACAACGCTCACATCGGCGCCCAGTCGAGCGTACGCGCTGCCCATTTCCAGTCCGATGTACCCGCCGCCGACGACCAGCAGCGATTTGGGGATCTCCTCCAGGTCGAGTGCTCCGCTGGAGTCCATCACTCGCGTCGAGTCGATCTGGAAAGCTGGCGGCATCACGGGAGCGGATCCGGTTGCCAGAATCAGGTGGTCGAAGGTGATTTGCCCGCCTTCGGGTATCGAGGGGCTATCCCCCTCCAGTTGCAGCGTCGTCGAGTTCTGCAGGAATCCACGGGCAGTAACCACGTTCACCTTCCGCGCCTTAGCCAAGCTCTTCAGTCCGTTGGCGAGTGTCTTGATGACCTTCTCTTTACGAGCCCGAACCTTGTCGATATCGATCGAGGGTTGCGCATACTCGACTCCCCAATCCTCACTCAATTCGTTTACTTCGCCAACCACGCGGGCAACGTGCAGCAGGGCTTTGCTTGGAATGCAGCCGCGCAACAGGCAAGTGCCTCCGAGCCGCCCCTCCGCCTCCACCAACGTGACTTCCATTCCAAGATCGGCGGCCAAGAATGCCGCGGCGTATCCACCAGGGCCGCCGCCGAGCACGACCAGCGCAGAGTGCATGACTTGCTCCGGAATAAGACTAGGGATGAAGGAAAGCTCCGCTGTCGCCCCAGGACAATAAAAAACGCCGCGTTGGGGAACGCGGCGTTCGTCGATTGCCTTGAGGCCCGTGCCCTGTGGGTCTTGGCGGTCCAAATTCTGGTTGTAGCGCTGGGAAGTTTTCAGAGGTGAAGGTTAGCGCGACAGGAATTCGACCACCATATTAATATCTACGGGCAAGCTGATGTCAGACGGTCCCGGCAGGCCTTGTACGGTGGCTCGCAGCGTCTCTGAGTCAAACGTGACGAACTCAAGCGTGTTGTCGAGTCCGCTGGCGGCGATCACGTCGCGATACATGACCAGTATATTCTTGCGATTTCGCACGGTAATCACATCGCCGGGCTTCACTAGGAAAGAGGGCGTTGTGACTTTGACGCCGTTTACCTGGAAGTGACCGTGGGTGATTCCCTGACGGGCCTGGGGTCGAGTGCGGGTAAAACCACAGCGGCGGACGACGTTATCGAGTCGTTGCTCGCAGAGCATGAGAAGCAACTCGCCGGTGTTGCCCTTCTTCTTTGAGACGTTTTCAAAGTATCGTCGCAATTGGCGTTCGCCGAGGCCGTAGTAATGCTTGATCTTCTGTTTTTCTTTCAACGCCAAGCCGTAATTAGACGGGCGACGTCCTCGCGTATGCATGCCCGGCGGCTGGGGCCGGCGCTCTGAGGCGCGGCATGCGCCGCTTCCTTCGTAAACCAAAGTGCCAAGGCGGCGGTTTACTCGTGCTTTGGGTCCGGTGTACCGGGCCATCCAAGGTCTCCCTAACGGCTGCCGTTTGTGTAAATTCAAACCGGCCATCATGGCGAATTTCCCCAGGCAGGACAAGGGGGTTTCCGCCGCAGCGAAGGAATTTAGAGCACCTGGACCGCAGGCTGTCGCGGGGACGAATTGCCCGCATCCGACAGCTGCGCGGGCAACTCCTCCGCTTCCATATACAGGTCCCAGCGGGAATCGGCGAGTTGGCGGAAGGTTCGCTGTCTCCGAGCCGTCGTCATCGGTCGTTCCGGCAAGTCCCGAATCAACACTGAGCGGACCTGGGGGAACTGCCTGGCGAGTCGAGAATAAATCTCCGGATCTTTTTCGCCAGAGTCGCCAACGAGCACAAAGTCCCGTTTCGGGAAATGCTCTAGAATCCTGCGAATCGTGACTGCCTTGCCCGAACGTCGCAGCATCAGCAGGCGGCGCAGCATGTGGTCCCTCAGGCGGAATGAACGTAAATGCATCGACCCCGCTGGGAACCCCGCACATTGGCAGTGGTCTTGTAGCGGCTCAAACAGCTGCCAAGGACTAGATGAGACATAGTGGAACGCGGCACCCTGCTGACGCCATCCGGCATACAGATCGGCCATCCCTTCAATCGCACTGAATTCCCTCAAGAACGTGTTGGCCAACATCGCCCGACGACAAGAAACTTGGGTGTGCTTGATCGTGTCGTCGATATCCGAGATGACCGACGGCCCCGTTTCGCTGAGCAGTTGAACCTGCCCTTTCAACCCAGGTTGACCCGGGTGTTTGGTCCTAATCTCAATCGGAAGCCAGAGGCCATCCGCAACGGCTCCGCCATGGGCCTTTTCCATGTCGGAGAGGGTCAGCCGTAATATGGCCGAGAATTGACCATTTCGCTTGGTCTTCTTTCGGACACGGTAGACTCGGTCGCCCACGAGAACGTTCAGTTGGCAGCCCCGTTCCGGCGACGCCACGAAACCCGCAATCCGCTGTCGAAAAACATCGCTGTCCAAGGCCGACGGATCCGCTCGCATTGCCTTTTGCAGCAACCGCAACATCAGACGCTTTCGCAGGTCTACCACGCCCGGCTCAAACACGCAGCCCTGAATCCGCAGCACCCACCCTTGGCTATTTGGCAGGGGGGCAGCGAAGCTCGGATAGAGCAGAACCTGAGGTCCCGCGCAGGTCGAGGGTTCACGTATCATAGGGCGAGATGCGAGGGGGAAATGCGAGTTTAGCGCGAGGAAATCCCAGTGGACGAATTGTTAACCAATGATGAGACCGCAATTCGGGCTGCGATGTCAAGGATTGGAAACCATTTTGGGGCGAATTTCACCTCCCCACATTCCCCTCTCATCAAATGCGGGCTATCCAGCCTGAATGACGGTCGTCGTCGCCTTCGCCGGAATAATCCAAAACGGGCAGGAAACTGAGGCCCGCGTCGTCTCGATCGCCCAGGCTGTGGCCGTAGCCCAGGTTTGCACGGCTGCTGTTTTGTTCGCTTCGAAGCGTGTTTTCCGCTATCATGGCGGCCACCTGAGAGCGTGTGGAATCTTTTTAACTCTATCGGGCTATATTAGCTGGTACATTTTTATAATCTCAAACCAAGTTCCATGTCTTATTTTGAGGCCGGGGTCTTCAGGTGGTCGGCCAAGCAACCCCTCTTCTGTAAATTCGGTTTTTCGTGTGAGT
>CAZWOU010000217.1:0-11214 GCA_964635375.1 uncultured Pirellulaceae bacterium
ATTGCCCTCCGCTTCGGGGAACGGCAGCGGGGTGATCCGACGCACGGCGCTGAGACTGTTGACATCGATCGTCGGGTCAAGCACACAGACCGGTCCAGCCGTAATGGAATGATGGGCGGAGGCGATGAAGACAATCTTGTTGGAATTGGGAATCGGCTTGGCTTGAAACGTGCAATGCGGTTTCGGTGCGGCGTTGCCCCAGACGACGTCGGGATTCGTCCCGTCAGGGCGGATGGACCAGAGGTTCTGGTGCGTGACTGCATCGCGGTCAATGTAATCCCAGCGGGCGTGCAGCACGTGTCCAGAATTCGAGACTGCGGGAAACCACTCGGAGACGTCGTTGTAAGAGAGCGTGCGAATGTTGCCGCCATCGGCATCCATTCGGTGCAGCGTATAGGTGTGCCAACGGCGCGAGTACTCTCCGCCGAAACAGCGAGAGTATCCTTTGCGCCGTGACGAACAAAAGACAATTCCGCCATCTGGCAGATATTCGGCCATCATGTCGTCGTACGGCCCGTCCGTCAGTTGCCGCAGTCCGCTCCCATCGATGTTGATTTCATAAAGATGGAAGTAGCGGTCGCCCTTGCCCTCCTCGTTGACTGGCAAAGAGGCCGGATCGGGCACCTCTCTATTGCACGCCACGAAGGCAAACAGGATGCGGCGACCGTCATACGAGAGACGCGGTTCCAGCACACTGCCGGGCGGCAATTGGTCGCCGAGGATGTCGCGGGCCGCGAGCGAATAGCCGGGCTTTTCAACCACGTAAAGACCACCGCCGCTGCGCTGTCGCCAGCCAAAATACTGCGCCACCAAGTGACTCCAGGAAGGCGGCACTCGTTTACAAACCAGCATGGGGCCGAAGTCGAGTAGCGGGTTGGCCAACGCGATGCGTCGCTTCAATCGCCGCACGCTGAGCCATGCCTTCCGGCTCTGTGAGACGTCGTCGCTGGCCGTCGCGAGTGTTGTTTCCAGTTCGGACAGCTGTCGCGATGCTTTGGCCAGGCCGCCGCCGCTGGACGCCGCCTGCAAATCGGTCAATAAGAGGCGCGCACGCCTGAGTTGATCCTGAGCGGCGGCCGAAAAGGACTCGGCAGAATCGTTGATGCTGTCCTGCCGTCGCCAGTCGGATTGGATCATGGCTCGGAAAGCAAGGGGCAACTCGTCTCCCCCGCCGATGGCCGCCAGACGTTTTTGAAACGCCGCCCCTCTCTCGTTGTTTGTTAAGAACCCGTCAAGGCGCATCAGGCCATTGCTCCACGCCCCGCGGTACGGTTCGGACCAATTGGCGTGACTGGTGTTGTTCGTCTGACCGGCGTAAAGGGCGATACGAACGGTCCCGCCATTTTCAAGCTGCACAACACAACGCCATTTGCCGAGAGACGGCGCGGCCAGTGCGAGCCCGCTTTGATCCTTGCCGTCGGCGACAACGAGCAGCGGCAGAGCATCGCGTTCGGTCAGCTCTATCGGAACGCCGGGCCGCACGACAAATGGTCGAAGAAGCAAATCCGGCGTCCACGCGTAGACGGTGGGCAACCCGGAAGTCTGCTCCGCCCCGACTTCCATCTCGTAACGCCAACCGCTGGACCCTTGCAGATGTTTGGCGAACGCTTCGGACGCGCGAAACACCTTGTCGTCGTCCTCGTACCGTAGACTTGGGTCCCATTTAGTTGTGTCGCAGCTGATGCCACCCCGCTTGTGTACGACGAAGCGAATGCGATCGCCTCGCCGAACGTCCCGAGTTAACTCGTGCTTCTCGCCTTTCGCATCGTCACCCTCGATCTCGGTCGTCCAGACGTCGCGTTCGTTGTGGCGAATCGTCGCCCGGATTCCGTCGCCCGACAAATGGAGCTTGGCTACATTGCCCGCCACGATCATTCGCCCGTCCCGCGGAACGACGAAGCAGCGCACACTCGGCGTGTCCTGGCCCGGGTGATGCCAATCCTTGCCTACACGCGTCCAATCGGGGCCGGTGAAAAATGTAGATCCATACCACTGGGCGTTGCGGTACTTCAGGTCGCGATAACGCCCATCGGTCAAGTCGTGGCCAGCGGTCAAAGTGCGCTGGAGAAGAGCGACCTGATCCTCGGCGCCTCGCAGCGACTGCGCAGTCCACAAAACGGCCAAGCTAATCGCGACGAGTGAAATTAGGCGTGTCGTGATTCTCGTCATGCCAGATACACCTTTCTGTCGCTCGCCGCAATCGACGCGACCCATGTTGTGTGTAGAGCGTTGGCCACAGACGCCTGCCGCATGATTTGGCATCTGATATACTCATCTGACAAGCCATCTTAGGGCGTTGGTCCCTGCCCCGTCAATTAAACTTGTCTTCCGGACTAGATCGGACCGATCGGACGAGTGATCAAAAGGGAATTTCGTCGTGAACCGTTTTCGTTCGGCGGTCGTTGGAACCGGGTTCATTGGCCCGGTGCATGTGGAAGCGCTGCGGCGGGCCGGTGTTGAAGTGGCAGCCATCATTGGATCATCGCCACAAAAGTCGCGCGAAGCGGCTGAACGACTCGGCGTATCGATCCAACATGTGACGCTGGATGATGTGCTCGCCGACATGTCGATCGACGCCGTCCACCTGACGACGCCAAACCGGTATCACTTCGGACAGGTTGCCGCGGTCATAAAGTCGGGCAAACACGTGATGTGTGAAAAGCCGCTGGCGATGAATTCTCGCGAATCGTCCGAACTGGTTCGGTTGGCTGCCGACAGCGGGGCGGTAGCCGGAGTAGCGTACAATATTCGCTTCTATCCTCTCTGTCACGAAGCAGCGGACCGTGTGCGCAGCGGGGCGATAGGCGAAGTTCTGCATGTTACCGGCAGCTACGTTCAGGATTGGTTGCTTTACGACACCGATTTCAACTGGCGCGTGCTGGCGGAAGAAGGTGGAGAGCTCCGCTCGGTTGCCGACATTGGCACCCACTGGCTCGACCTCATGCAGTTCATCACCGGGCGTCGCGTTGTCGCGGTGTGCGCGGATCTTCAAACCGTTCACGCGAGCCGTCATCGGCCCGCCAGCGGGCGCGCTGAGACGTTTTCCGACAGAGGAGAAACGCCTGCTGAAGCGGAAATGGTCGACATTACCACCGACGACTGCGGCTGCGTGATGCTGCGGTTTGACAACGGCGCCAACGGCTGTTTGTGGATTTCGCAAACAACGGCTGGACGAAAGAACTGCCTGCGGTTTGAAATCGCCGGCGCACGGGCCGCGCTGGAGTGGAACAGCGAGAAGTCGAACTCGCTGTGGATCGGACATCGCGATCAAGCCAATCAGTCCCTAATGTGCGACCCCGCGTTAATGGGATCGCCCGCCGCGGGAATCTCGTCCTATCCGGGCGGGCACAGCGAAGGCTTCCCCGATACGTTCAAGCAACTATTCCGCAGCTTCTATGGGCACATTGCCGCAGACAGTCGCTCCGCCTCGGCCCCATTCCCCACGTTCGCCGACGGCCACCGCGAGATCGTGTTGTGCGAGGCCATTCTGCAGAGTCATCGCGATCGCGGTTGGGTTGACGTAAACGATGCCACGCCATAACAAGTGTGGTTGGCAAACTCACCCTGGCTGCCACACCCTGGCGAGCTCACCCTGGCAAGCACTCGTCAAGGGAACCGTGCCGGTGCGGAACGGGCGCAACTTAACGCGCGTGCGAATGCCACCAGTCAGGACTGCGTCTACGGTTCTTGCTGGTTGAACGAGCCGAGTGTGCAGCGAGACGCCTCGCCCGCTACGAGGGGCGGCGCATCGGAATCACTGCGACGAGCATCGGAATCACTGCGACAACCTGAAATTCCAACAGCGGAGATAAGCGTGAAGTACACCTATTCGGACCTCGCCAAGATGATCGACCACTCGCTGTTGCATCCGACAATGACGGACGAGGAAATGGAAGCGGGGTGTCGGCTCGCCGCGAAGTACGACGTGGCGTCGGTCTGCATCAAGCCGTATGCGGTGAAGCGCGCGGTCGAACTGCTTCAGGGGGCCAACGTCAAAGTGGGGGCGGTGATCGGATTCCCCCACGGCAACTCTTGCACCGAGTCCAAGCGGTACGAAACGGAACTGGCCTGCCGGGACGGGGCTGTCGAAATCGACATGGTGATCAACATCGGCAAGGCCTTTAGCGGCGACTGGAAATACGTCGAGCAGGACGTCAAAGCGGTCTGCGACGAAGCACACCTCCATCAGGCGAAGGTCAAAGTGATCTTCGAGAACGACTACCTGACCGCTGGCGGCGCAGAGCTTAGCAGCGACGACTTCAAGCGTCGGCTGTGCGAAATATGCGAGCGAGCGGGAGCCGACTGGGTGAAGACCTCGTCTGGATTCGGGTTCGTTAAACAACCGGACGGCTGCTACAGCTACAAAGGAGCCACCGAACACGACCTCACATTGATGCGAGCCAGCTGTTCGCCGAAGGTGCAGGTCAAGGCGGCTGGGGGAGTTCGCGATCTCGACAGCCTCATCAAGGTTCGTGATCTGGGCGGAACCCGCTGCGGGGCGACCGCCACCGCCGCAATGCTTGACGAATACCACAGACGCGAATCAGGAGACGACTCAGAGTAGGATAGTGAGAGTCCCAGTCGCGTCCACTTGCCAGAGTGACTAGTTGCGAATCTGATTGCGTCCCGAGTTTTCCGCAATTCTCGGCAGGTGCGGTTCTCGACGATCACATCGCGGCGGGAACGGAGTACTGTGTTTGAAATCCCGAAAGAAGGCGATGGGGAACACCATGAAGGCGAATGAACTGTTCTTACTATTCTGGATGATCGGTTCCCTCGTAGCAGGGGGCGAGGCACAGGCGGAAGTCCCTCGCGAGCTTCAGCGGTGGCTTACCGAGCAAGAGTGGCAGCGCGACACCAACGGCCCGATTATCTCGCTTGGCAATTCTGGCGACTTCGATGATTCACACATCTTCGCTCCCGCCGTTGCGAATGCCGACGGCGGCTTTCTGCTTTGGTATTGCGCGTCGCGCGGATCTGTTGCCAACCGCATTTTCAATCTTGGCTTAGCGACCAGTGAGGACGGACGCAAATTCAGAAGACATGATTCGAATCCGGTCTTTACTTTTGGAAACGAAGAGAACTCGGTTCTCACGCCCACTGTGTTGCGGAATCCAAACGGAACGACGCTTCGCGAGGATGGCATGTTGCGGATGTGGTTCAGCTCGACCTGGTTTGCCGGTCCAACGGGATTGCACACGCTTCACGAAACAACCAGCGCGGACGGTATCCACTGGTCGAAGCCGTCCACATCGCTGTTGAAGAACGTCTACGCGCCCACCATCATCAAGACTGGCCAGGTCTATCAGATGTGGTACACCGACGTCAGTTCCGATCCCTGGGTCATGCGGCATGCTTCGAGCGCCGATGGTCACAAATGGCGAGTCACGGCGGAACCTGTGTTGGTTGTTGACCAAGCCTGGGAACAAGGTCGCCTGTTTTATCCAACCGTGCTGAAGATCGATAACGTCTATCTCATGTGGTACGGAAGCTACTGGGCAAAGCGAGCAGCAACGACATCGCTGGGGTTCGCCGTGAGCCTAGACGGGCTGCGTTGGTACAAGCACCCCCATAATCCTGTGCTTCGGCCCGACCCCAGTCGCCAGTGGGAGTCGAATTACGTCACCAGCCAATCCGTCATGCAACTAGCCGACGGCAGTTTTCGTATTTGGTACGCCAGCCGAACCAAGCCGCCATTTGTCAATAAGTATTTTGCCCTTAACACGGCTCGCTGGCCTGGAATCGCGGAACCGCAGAAGGCAAAAAGACGATCAGTGACGCGTTTCAAGAGCCCCAAGCAATTCCAGTCGTGGCAACAGGAAACTCGTGGGAAACTGCGCCAGATGCTGGGTATTCCAACAGAGCGAGTGGCGCTCGCGTCAGAGAAACGCGGCGAACTTGAGCACGACGGCGTCGTCATCGAAAAATGGGTGTTCACGAGCGAATCGGGATCGAAAGTTCCAGCCGTCTTGTACCGCCCCAAGGTCCCTAAGGGACCCATGCCGGCAATCGTGCTGACGTTTGGCCACGGCGGCAGCAAGAGCCAATGGCAATACAACTACGCAGGGCTGGTCTACGCCAAGCTGGGGTTGGCGTGCCTGGCCTGTGACCCCATGGGCGAGGAGGAACGACACAAGCAAGGCAAGCTCGGTACGCGGGCGCACGATCCGAAGTCCGTTCACGATCGCGCTGATAAAGCGGGTCGGCTAGTCATGGGCAAGCTGGTTTTTGACACGATGCGGGCGATTGATTTCCTCTTGGAACGAGACGACATCGCTCACGATCGCATCGGCGTGGCTGGAAACTCACTCGGTGGAGCCAAAGCGGGCTGGATGGCGGCACTAGAGCCGCGCCTCAAGACGGCGATTGTCTCCGGCTGGGCGTTACATGATATCGGCCTGCGAACAAAATACTGCACGAAGGCGCCCAATCAACGCATGCGGGAGATCTGTACGTGGCCGGAGTATGCGGCACTAGCCGCACCAAACTGCGCCGTGCTGATTGCCAATGGCGACGCGGACTGGGTCATTGATCGCGATCGGGACAAAACGGCCTGGACTGGAACTCGGAACGCCGTCGAACAAGCAGCGAAAGTCTTCGAGATGCTTGGCAAAACGGGCCACGTCAAAGCCTGGTTTGAAAAGGACGGCGGGCACCGTCCCTACATGGTCTACAAAGAGTCACTAGAGTGGATTCATCACCATCTTGGCACACCGGGGTGGACCTTGAAGCAGATCCGCGAGCTGCCAACGATCAACTCCGGAAAATGGTGCGATCAGCATGGCATCCGACTCGAACGGCTCTATGGTACGGAACTTCACCAACGAGGTGCAACGCTGCCAGACTTCGGCCTACATCCAACGCCGCGCGAACAGCTCTCCTGCTTGAAACCCGGTGAACTGGGCAATGCCGATTTCACCGTCGAAGGGTGGTTGAAGCGAATTGAGGTTCAGCGATAAACGGAGAGGTCCAAGGCGAGCTGCGCGAGATTCTTTCGTTCATGTCGGAGGTGGTGTGGTAGTGATTCACCGGACGCCTTTTGGCTTGGCTCCGGCGTACTTCATGCGAACGCTGTAGAGCGAAGTGCGAGCTGTGATGAACAGCGTGCGGAAATCCTCGCCGCCAAAACAGACGTTGGCCGGCCCTTCGGGCACATCGATCTGTTCCAACTTCTGGCCCTCCGCGTCATAGATTTGCACTTTGCCTCCATAGGTGGTGTAAAGATTGCCTTTGACATCGACAGCCATCCCATCGCTGCCCGCATCGATGTGGAACAATTTCTTCCCGAGACGCCCGTCGTCGGCGAGTTCGTGGCACTGAATACTAGCCGCGAGCTTGTGAAATTCGGGATTGGGATGGCGCTTATGGCCGCCGGTATCGGCAATGTATAGTCGTGTCTCGTCAGGCGAAAAGACGATCCCGTTGGGCATGGCAAGCTCGGCGTGAACCACCTCCACTTTGCCGGTTTTGGGGTCGAGCTTGAAAACCCAGTGACCTGGAATCTCATGAGGACCTTTCAGTCCCCAGGCCGGGTCGGTAAACCAAAACGTCCCGTCCGATCGGATGGCCACATCATTAGGCGAGTTGAAACGCTTACCTCGATATTTGTCGGCCAGAACCGTCGTGCTGCCATCAGCTTCGATTCGGATCAGGTTTCTAGCGCCGTGCTGACAGGAGATGATTCGACCTTCCAGATCGAGAATGTTGCCGTTGGCCTGCTCACTGTCGCGGTAAGCCGAAAGACCGTCGGCTTCACTCCACTGCATGAGCTTGCTGTTGGGGATGTCTGAAAAGACCAGCTTCTTTTCCTTGGGAAGCCAAACCGGCCCCTCGGTGAACTTCATGCCGCTGGCGAGCTTCTTGACCTCGGCGCCTGGCGCGACGAGCGACTTCTTCTCTTCAGCCCGAGCGACATTCGTAAGAATCATCAAAGTTGCGAGCAGCGAGGCCATGATTCGGAACATCTTTGTCTCCTGTGCTTTTTTCTACGTTAGATTATTTCGTTTCCAGCGAGGCCAGACCGTTGCCCGGCGGGTCCCCAAGTGAAGGAATCAACGACCGCTTCAGGCCATTTCCAACCCTTGCATGGCGCCAGTGCTGCTTTCGAATGCATCGATCTCCAACCCCAATCGCTGGAGCATCGAGACGAATAAGTTCGGCAGCGGGTAGTTGTTGGTCTGATCGAAGGCAAGGTGCTGGCCGTGCTTGAAGCCCCCACCCGCCAAGACGATCGGCATGTTTCTGGTGTCGTGATTATTAGCATTGCCCAGTGTCGACCCCAAAAGCACCATCGTGTTGTCGAGTAGTGAGGCGCCAGCTTCCGGGCTCTCCTTCAGTGTCTTGAGGAAGCTGCCGAACTCGCGCATGATTTCGGATTCGACGATCGCCAGTTGCGCCAGCTTCTTGGGGTCCTTGCCGTGATGCGAGAGCATGTGGTAATCCGTGTCGACTCCCTGGATAACCGGCACAGCGTTCATTCCCGTATCGTAGAAAGTGATGAATCGTGTTGAGTCGGTTTGGATAGCCAAGTGCATCATGTCGTACATCAGGCGGATCCGCTCGATCATTCTGGTGCGGTCGAGCTCATCTTTTGGCTGCTTGACAGCGACTGCGGGTTTGGGCCGAGACTCCCATTCTTTGGCCTTGAGTAGTTGTCCTTCGGCGGCTCTCACAGCCTCGAAGTACTGGTCTAGCTTTTGCCGATCGCGCTGGCCCAGTCGGCGGGACATGCGTTTGGTCTTGTCCATCACCACATCCAGCACGCTTCGGCCGTCTTGCAAACGTTTGATCTGGCGCGCTTTCTCCGCTGCGTTGCCTTCCAGAAAGAGCTTGGCGAAAACTCGCGAGGGCCGACTTTCCGAAGGAAGTTCCACACCGGCGCGAGACCAGGAGATCCCCGTGTTGCCAATCGTCAAGGGCAGAGAACTCAAGCGAGTCTCTCCGCCGAGTCGTTCAGCGGCGAACTGATCGATGGAAATCGTATTTCTAAAGCCGGCGCTGGTCGGATGTTTCGCGCAAGTCAAGAACGACTTGCCTGCCAGGTGGCCTCCTCCGACGCCAGGGTGCGAAGCGCCGGTGACGACGGTAAAGTCGTCGCGAAACTCGCCGATTTCCTGAAGGTAGAGAGGCAACTCGTAATTCCGACCAGCCTTGGTGGGATTGAAGTTTGGGGCGTGGAATCCAAAGGCGACATTGATCGCCACCATTCGCCGTTTTGGCTCGACAACCGCGGCGTGGGCGCAAGGCTGCATGGCATCCAGCAGCGGCAGGCCAATGGCCACCCCCGAAGCTCGCAGAAACGTTCGTCGAGAGAGCATGTCTGTCTTCCTCAAGGCGATTTGAAACTGGCTTGGAATATTCAGCAATACTGGTCGTGAATCATTGCTGCCGGCGTTTAAGGTTGCTGAAACGTCGGGCTCTGCACGATCTTGTGAACAAGGCTCCGCAGACCGTAGTTGTCTCCACGGACTTTCGTGACAATCTGTCTCACGGTGGGGCGGTCGGAAAATCCAATCGTGCGCCCGAGGGCATACGTCAGCAGTTTATTGGTCAGGCCTGCGGTAATCGTGTCCGCGTCATCTGCCAGAAGTCTCTTGAATTCTCGAATGTCGCGAAAAGGACGGCCGTCGGGCGTTTGCCCAGACGCGTCGACAGGCAAACCGATCTTGTAGCGGACCCAGGCATGTGTGATGACTGTTTGCCTGATCTTCGGCCGGTTCCCTTCACCCAAAGTGCGGTAGTTGTCACGCCAGCCGCCGATCACGTCAAAGTTCTCCAAAGCGAATCCAGCTGGGTCGATCTTGACGTGGCAGATGGCGCAATCCTGGACGTTTCTGTGCTTGGCTAGTTGCTCTCGCAGGGTCGTCGCGCCGCGGATGTCGGGTTCGACCGTGGGCGCATTGGGCGGCGGAGGAGGAGAAGGTTGGCCGAAGATCTTATCGAGTACCCAAATGCCGCGAACAACCGGAGATGTATTCGTGCCGTTCGCGGTCACCTTCAGAATGCTCGCTTGCGTTAGCACTCCGCCCCGCACACTGTCGGCAGGCAATTTAACCTTGCGAAAACCCTGCCCCTTAACGCCTTTCAGGCCGTAGTGTTGGGCGAGCCGTTCGTTGATTATGACAAAATCAGAATCAATGATGTTCATCACACTCAAGTCCTGACTCAGCATCGCCTCAAAGAAGCGTTGGGTCTCTTCAACCATGGAGATTCTCAACAACTCGTCGAAGTCGGGATACAGGTTCGCGTCGGGCACCGTGAAATCGATGTCCTTCAAGTTGAGCCAGTGCGCTGTGAAGTTGACCGTGAACGCTTTCGCCCTGGGGGACTTCAGCATGCGTTCGACCTGCTTCCGCAAGACCGACGGGTCGTTGAGTTCTCCCTGGCTGGCCAACGCCAATAACTCAGCATCAGGCATCGAACTCCACAGGAAGTATGACAGTCGCGACGCGAGCGCGTGCTGGCTGATGACATCGCTGCTGGGTTCATCGAGGAATAGAAATTCCGGTGAACAGAGCACCGCCTTCAACCCCAGGCGAAGCGCAGATTCAAACGAGCCTCCCGCCTCTAACTCAGCTTCGACTAGGTCCATATAGGGGGTCAGTTCTTTCGCGTCCACGTTTCGACGGAACGCGCGAGGCAGGATCTTGCCGAGGATCTTCCGGGCGTCACTCGCTGTTCCTTCTGTTGGATCAACATCTCCAAGCAGACGGGCGCGGCTTGGCGGCGGCCACTGTTCAAGCGGACCTTCAAGCGTGATCTCACCGATTTCGAGACCGGGCTCGGGGAACGTGTCGGCATCCTTTCGGGTGCCCCTCGTCCCAAAGCACTTGGGCTGATACGTTCCACTCGGTTCTATCAAGCGATCTTCAAACTCAACCGTCGTCCATTCGCCGGGCGGAATGTCCCAGTAGCCAACCAAGTGCATCTCGCGTTTACCAACAATCGTGTCTCCACCGTAGATGCGCAGCGTCACTGGCTCTTTGCTTTGGATGGCTCGGACGCGAAACTTCCCGCGATACGTGCCCGCCGGAGCTCGCAAGCGGGCGAAATTGACCAGGTTAGAAGGGCAATACCTCGACTGAAAGATGACAACGCCGTCCGCGGTCTTGCGAAACATATTGCCGAACAGACGCTCCACATAGGAAGTCCCATCGTGGTTCTTGAGGTCTTTCAGATTCGTCGTATGACGAATGTACTTCGGCTTGGCAGGCG
>CAZWOU010000218.1:0-6296 GCA_964635375.1 uncultured Pirellulaceae bacterium
ACTTCTGCATCATCGCCCATATCGATCATGGCAAGAGCACTCTCGCCGATCGGTTGATGGAATATACGGGCGCCGTGGAAGACCGCGACATGAAGGCTCAACTGCTCGACGACATGGAGCTTGAACGCGAACGCGGCATTACGATCAAGGCCCGAGCCGTCTCAATTAAGCACGAGCGCCGAGGTCAGACCTACGAACTCAACTTGATTGACACGCCGGGCCACGTCGATTTCCAATATGAAGTCTCGCGATCATTGACGTGCTGTGAAGGCGCGCTCCTGCTCGTCGACGCTTTCCAAGGCGTGGAGGCTCAAACGGTGGCCAACGCCTATGCGGCTATGGAGCACGAGTTGGCGATCATCCCGGTGATGAACAAGATTGACCTCAACCACGCGCGTCCGGACGAGGTGGCCCAGGAGATGGAACAGTCGCTGGGCGTTGACCCGAGCGAGATCCTCCGAGTCAGCGCCAAGGCGGGCATCGGTCTCGACGAACTTGTCGAGGCGATCATCAACGTCGTGCCGCCGCCCGACGGAGATCCGGACGCACCGCTTCAAGCCATGGTGTTTGATTCGCACTACGACGAGTTCCGAGGTGCGATCACCTATGTGCGGCTGATGAATGGAACCGCGAGGCGGGGACAGAGAATCAGGTTTCTCTCCAACAACTCCACGCACGAGATTCTAGAAATCGGCACATTTACGCCTCAAAGAAGTCCTTGTGAATCCTTGCGAGCCGGGCAAGTTGGCTACCTCATTTGCAACATCAAGTCGCTCGACCTAGTCAACATAGGCGACACGGTCAGTTCGCTACACGGATCCGCCGAGCCGCTGCAAGGATACCAGCCGCCGAAGCGAATGGTCTATTGCGGGCTCTATCCGTCCGATGGGCAGGACTTTTCGGAACTTCGCGACGCCCTGCAGCGATTGTCGATAAATGACCCGAGTTTCGAATTCGAACCGGAGACGAGCGACGCGTTGGGCTTTGGCTTTCGCTGCGGATTCTTGGGCTTGCTGCACATGGAGATCATTCAGCAGCGGTTGGAGCAGGAATCGAACATCGACCTGGTGCAGACGGCGCCAAACGTCACGTATGAAATCGTCAATCGCAAAGGCGAAACGCTGGAGATCCACCGACCTCAAGAAGTTCCCGGTGCGGGCGAGATCGACGAATTCCGACAACCGATTGTGCGTGTGAACTTGATCCTGCCCGCGGACTACATTGGACCCATCATCAAACTCTGCCAAGAGCGGCGAGGCATCCAACAAGGGGCGGAGTACCTCTCGCCAACTCGCACCATGCTGACCTACGACCTGCCTCTGGCGGAGGTCATCTACGACTTGCACGACAAACTCAAGAGCGCCACCCGCGGCTATGGCACGATGGACTATGAACTGATCGGCTTCCAGCAAGCCGATCTCGTTCGCATGGACATCCTGGTCAACGGCAATCGAGTCGACGCGTTGAGCATCATCTGTGATCGCAACGATGCGGATCGTCGAGGCAGAGCGATTGTGAAGAAGCTCAAACTTGAGATTGACAGGCACATGTTCGAAGTCGCGGTCCAAGCCGCCATCGGTTCGCGTGTGATCGCCCGCGAGACGGTTCCCGCGCTGCGAAAGAACGTGACCGCAAAGTGCTACGGCGGAGACATTTCCCGCAAGCGAAAGCTCTGGGCAAAGCAACGCGAGGGGAAGAAGCGGATGAAGTCGATTGGGCAGGTCGATATTCCTCAGAAGGCTTTCATGGCCGTCTTGGACAAAGGCCAAGGGTAGCCTGTTTCGTATCGAGCTCTTCAGCCTCAGCAATGAAATGAAAGACCCATCCAACCGCACAACGCCAGCGCGCTTGCTGGCGGCGGGGTTCACACTCGCCGCCGTGGCTTGTGTCATCGCGGCTGCGGTCTCCTTGCGTCGACATCACGGCGCCTCGCCGGCGCGAATCGTCAGCGGGTCAATGGCGCCCTGTTTGATCGGGCCGCATTGGCGAATCGCCTGCGGGGACTGCGGTTACTCCTACCGTTGCTCAACGGAACAGTCACCGGCCCCGAGCGACGTTGTCTGCCCGATGTGCGGCTTTCGACAAGCTCCGCCAACCGACTTGCCGGCGCTTGGCGATCGAGTTCAAGTGAACGCCGCCTCGCTTCGCCAGCGCGAACCACGTCGATGGGAGGTCGTGGCCTTCGCCAAGAAAGACGATCTCAACCACTGGGAGGCCAAACGAGTTATCGGGCTGCCTGGCGAATCAATCCGCATCCACGGAGGCGATATCTATGTCGATGGAATGATCGCACAAAAAAGTCTCGCTGAACTCCGTTCGATGGCGCCGCTTGTCTACGACGCCCAGTTCGCTTCTCAGAACAAGGCCCTGGCGACCCGCTGGGATTTTTCGCCAAACGACGGCTGGAGCCGAAGCGAGGACGGCTTCGTATTCTCGCCGCAAGATGCCACCGCAGCCTCGCCTTGGTTGGAGTACAAGCACTGGGCCGGCATCGCATCGCCTTTGGCAAGAACCTCGCCGTCGCCGGTTCTCGATCACTACGGCGAGAATCAAGATGTCTCCCGGCGACTGCACCTGACGGCCGATCTGATGGTCACTTGCCGCGTGTCCGCAGGGCCCAACGCAGTCGTGGAGCTCCAACTCTATTCTGAGGAACGATCGGTGCGGGCAAGGTGGAACGCCGCCGCTGGTTCAGCCGCACTGCTCGCGCGAGACCACACTTTGATCGAAAAGGAATGCAGCTGCGACTCGCCCGAGTCTGTCAAGGTTGTCTTCGCGGTTCTCGATGGACGAATGATTCTCAACGTGGGCGACGCCTGCCGACTACAGTGCGACCTGGCGCCCATGCTCGATCGAGCCTCAAGCGGGACTCCGTTAGCATTTAAGGTGACTGGCGACCATGCTCGGATAGATCGCATTGAACTGTACCGCGATCTTCACTACCTGGGCCCCAAACTCACCGGTCGTGATTGGTCGTTGAGCCTCGGCAAAAGCGAGTACTTGTTGCTGGGGGACAACGTGCCCGTCTCGATTGACAGCCGCCAACTCGGCCCCGTTCAACGCGCTCAGATACTCGGCGTAGTCGAATGGTAGCCGCCGTCGCAGCGAATCCAGACAGCGAGCAGCTCCCGAGTTTCATCGAGCTTCGTCGGAACTCTTCCGCCAAACGACGTTTGTTGCCAGTGGAGGCAAGTTGTTTTTCAGCGGGACCAACTCCGAGGGGCTCTTGTCGGCTAAGAGGATCCACTTCTGACGATCGCGGTAGTAGTGGAACAGTTTTTGGTTGCTTTCCTCGTCGAGAAACCGGGCCCAAACGACGGGCGATCCGTCGATGTCCGCTCGATTGTAGACCCATTCGATGTGGGGATTGTGGTGCTGCGAATAGGCCACGAGAACAAGGTGCTTCTCGCCGCTGCGTTCGAATGCCGCTTGCATCTTCTGGCGTCGGACAGCCCATGCGGTAGGCGGAGACGATAGGGTCAACGCCATGGTCACCAGCAAGGCAGCGAAGTGGACGCCCACGAACGCCGACACAACCGCCCTCCCCTGCCGGTGGCCGCGGCGCCAGAGATACACCCGCCTCAATCCGCAAGTGATCAACACGAAGAGCGGCGCGACCATGGGAGCGATGTAGGGCGCTTGCAACCACACCACTCCCAACGAACCGATCACGGACACCAGCAGCAGCAGCCAAGGGAGGCCATAACGACGTTGGCAGAGGAACGGCAGCGAAATGAGTGTGGCCAAGAATAGCGTCGGATTGATCAACTCCAGCAAGGAAGCGGCCAGCGACAGGGCCTTGAATTTTGCAAACGTCAGAAAGGACTGCTGGCGCAAATAGAACTGAAGCTCGAACTGCTCGTAGAACCGTTTGAATTCGACGTTCGGATGCTGCTTCTCTTGAGCCGCCGAGCTGACGTCGATAGGCTGCCAAAGGAAGGAAGGCGATATGGCGTATTGACTTTGATGTTCGCTGTAGGGCAACCGCGTCCAGCGCCCGGTAATCGCGTGGCAATAGATGCCCATGAGCACAGCCCCGCAGCCGAACACGGCGACTGCAGGCGCCAGCGTCCGACGGCATGTCGTTGCCCAAACTTGCGTGTTGCGCCAGATCAACTGAACGGCCAGCCAAAGGAGACAAGGCGCCGCTATTACCAGCCCCTCAAACGGGCGACTGTTGGCCAAGGCGAGCAAGCCGAACGCCAACAGGACGGCGTCGAGGGTCTTCCTTCTTGCGGCGATTCGGGGCGCCGCGCCCAGGACCAGGCAGGCGCCGAGTATCGCGGCGCCGCTTCCCATGAAGCTTCGCGACCATTCGGTTTGAATCGTGGGCAACAAAGCAAACAAGAGACCGCCGACGAAGGCCCAACGACGCGATGTCCACGCCTGCAGCATCCACACCAGCGCCGCGCCTGCCGCCGCGTGCAACATGCAAACGCCAAGCGGAGCAGCGCCGAGAAGCAACCTTCCGACAGCCAAGGCAAACCCCATCGCGGGTGGATACTTCGAGGCGTATGAAGGCGTTTGCAGAACATGGAACGTCTCAAAATGCCGATACATCGGGTGCGGCGGATTGGCTAGCCGCCCAGACAACAGCGTGTCGGCCAACAACAAGTTGGCAAACTCATCGTGCACCTCCGGCGGGCTCGGAGCCAACCACTGTGTCGTGGCCGTTACCAGAAATGTGACGAGGGCGACGATCAGCGCCGCTTGCGCGGGCCGCCGCGCCAACGCCGTGAGCGGTCGCCAAGCCGCTCCCAACCAGCGCTGCACCAGGCCATGGCGAGAACCGGCGGCGACCAGGACCAGGCCTACTACCATGGCGAGCGAGTACGATTCCAACAACCGACTCGCGATGAATCGCCAACTCTCACTCATCACTTGCACCATGGGTTGTGAGGATTTTGGTCGTGGGGATTGCTGCCGAGATCCAGAATCGGCGAATCCCAAGGCGACATCCGTTCACGACGCCGAAGCGTTCGAATGGGCGACGGCTGGCGCAGCGGCTCGGTAACGTTCCGCTTGGCTGTCTTGGGGCTAACCAGCGAAATCAGCGTCGCTGCAAATTCGCCAATCGCGGCTTGCATGCCGATTCCAATGAGAGCCAACCCGGGCGCGGCCAGGCGGATGATGTTCAGCGAGTTCAGGGAATCGCTATAGCCGCTTTGAGCCCAGCGCATTCCGGCGAGAAACAGAAATATCAGACCCGCCAACGCGCTTCCGCCCCCCAACAGTAACCCCCGCTCAAGCCCTGTCGAGTCCACCACTCTCGCCGTCGACTCGTCGTGCGGAAGCAGGCCGACGTGGGCGGCGATGGCCTTGGCGTACACGCCAAACTGTAGCGACTGAAAGCCTACCATTGTCATCACGACAGCCGACCAGAGCAGCGGCGCGTCGTAGGAGACGAGACCAACCTGGGCGCCCATGCCGCCCACGAAGAAAGCGAGCATCCCCAGCATCATCATTACATAACCCGGAAAAACCAAGACCCATTGCGGGCACATCAGAAGCATGAACCGAATGCGTCGCCACGAATCACACATCAACTCGATTTGAGAACGTTTCTTCTCCCTGCCATCGCTGCGAAAAGAAACAGGCGTTTGCGTAATGCGAGCCTCAAACAGCGACGCCTTGACGATGATCTCCGAGGCGATCTCCGGACCGGAGGACTGGAGTTGTAATTGGTGAAAGAACTCACGTGTCATCGCTCGCATGCCGCTGTGAGAATCATCAACACTCACTCCGTAGACTCGCTTCGCTATCGAGTTCAACAGAGGGTGCACGACACGTCTTCGCCACCAAGGCATGGCGCTTCGATCCGCGCTGGGTCCGTCGAGGTCGCGGCGGCCTTGGACAAGATCGCATCCCGCGCGGAGGCGGATGATGAATCGAATCAGATCGCGGAAGTCGTAGCTTCCATCCGAGTCGGCCATGAAGACATACTCGCCTCGAGCCGCTTCAACACCGCCCTTCAGTGCGGCGCCGTAACCTCGCTCCGCCACATGCACGATGCGGACGCCAAATTCCCTCGCGATCTCAACGGAGTCGTCCGTGCTGCCGTTGTCGACGACAATAATCTCCGCCCGGATCTGCGCCTCGGCAATCACTTCCTCCGCAGTAGCGATGCAATCCCAAAGCGTCTCCGATTCGTTCAAGCAAGGTATGATGACCGACAATTCGGGCAGCGTCTCCGCCGGCGCCTTGAGCAACCACCGCCGTTGAATTCGGGTCAATTCGCAGCATGTCGATGTCCTCGCCTATGTCGATGTCCTCGTCGCACAAACGTTGGGTGGGAG
>CAZWOU010000218.1:6396-11196 GCA_964635375.1 uncultured Pirellulaceae bacterium
ATGTCGATGTCCTCGCCTATGTCGATGTCCTCGTCGCACAAACGTTGGGTGGGAGTTCTTCGGGATGAGCGAGGTTCTCCCATAATGCGACGTCGTGAGGTGGGGAAGATCGCCGAGTAACAAGAAAATTCGGCCAAGCAGGATGGGCCTGAAAACTAATTCGGCTGGGTATTTTGGGCTTTTCATCGAATCTGGTCGGGTTGCGCAGACGTGGAGGCTTGTGCAAGTCGCGATGGGCGGAATTTGAGACTGGCGCCGCAACTTGCTACAAACACAGGCCCAACCCTCTTGCCCCGGAGCGAGCCCATGCCTTGCCGTGTTCCCCGCCGATTTCTCGCGGTCCTTTGTTTGCTGTCCATTTGCTTGTCGTTGCAACCCCGCTCGAGCCGAGTGTTCGCTGAGGAACAGCACCCGGGCACGACGCCGCTGACTTGGGACGATGACATCGCGTCGCGGATGGTGGCCGACGCCGACCGTTTCCTGCTCAGACAGTTGCAAGCCTCGGTTGGCGAAAGGGCGAAACACTGGAAGCGGAAATTCGATTCGGCGGAAGCCTATAACGAGTCGATCGAGCCGAACCGAGAGCGGCTTCGGCACATCACGGGCGTCCGCGACACGAGGATAGCGTTCGCCGCAATGGAGTTGGTCGCCACGACCGACGCGCCGTCCAAGATCGGTCAGAGCCCGTTGTTTCGAGCCTACGCAGTTCGCTGGCCGACGATCCGCGACATGCATGGCGAAGGCCTGCTGTTGGAACCCACCCACCCCATCGGCGTTGATGTGATCGCGATCCCCGATGCGGATCAAACTCCCGAACAGGTTGCCGGCCTTGCGCCGGGGTTGGAAAGCGATCAGCAATTCGCCCGGCGTTTGGCCGAGAGCGGCTGCCGCGTGGTGATTTCAACCCTAATCGATCGGCAGCGGGAATCGAGGGTGGGCGGAGCGAGTCTGACGAGTCGCGAGTTCATTTATCGCAGCGCCTATGAGCTGGGCCGTCACCTCATCGGCTACGAGCTGCAGCAGACGTTCGCGGTGGTCGATTGGTTCGAGAAGAGCGGCTCAGCCAAATCGAAAATCGCCGTCGTCGGCTGGGGCGAGGGCGGGATGCTGGCTCTCTACGCCGCGGCGTTGGACACGCGAATTCAAAGCGCCGTCGTCAGCGGCCACTTCGACTCGCGGCAGACGATTTGGAGTCAACCGATCGATCGCAACGTGTTTGGTTTGCTGGAGCAATTCGGCGATGCCGAGTTGGCAAGTATGGTCGCCCCACGAGGGTTAATCATCGACGCCAGCCGCGGACCGGAGATGGTGATACCCGGCAACGGCGGCGCGCCCGCCGAGCTTGTATCTCCACAGCTCGAATCGGTTCGGGGCGAATTTGCTCGAGTGGCGGCGATCGTCCAACCGCTTGGCGATCCCGCGAACATGAAGCTAATCCGAGCGGATGAGTTCACGGGAGTCAGCGCAAAAGCACTTTCAACTCTGCTCGATCAATTTGGGGCAAAACTCGTCGCAACAGGCGAGTCGCCCCTGGCTTCCGTTCCCGAGGGAGCGGCCAAGCTGCGGCAAGCGCGGCTGGTCCATGAGATGGATGACCACAATCAATGGCTGTTGCGTGAAAGTTCGTATGTTCGGGCTGAGTTCATGAAGAAGCGAATCGATACGTCGTCGCCTGAAAACTTCGTCAAGACTTCCGGTGAGCTGCGCGAGTTCTTTCGCAATGAAGTGATCGGCTCTTATGGCAAGGACTTGCTGCCCTTCAACGCTCGCAGTCGGAAGATCAAGGAGACGGACGACTACATCAGTTACGAAGTTGTGCTCGATGTGATGCCCGATGTTTTCGCCTACGGGATCTTGATTCGGCCAAAGGGGATTCAGGCCGGCGAGAAACGTCCCGTTGTTGTTTGCCAACACGGCCTGGAGGGGCGACCGCAAGATATTGTGCAAGGCGACCATCGCGCCTACCACGACTTCGCGGCCAAGTTGGCCGAGCGTGGTTTTGTAACGTTCTCGCCTCAGAATATCTATATTTTCAAAGATCGATTCAGGACTCTGCAGCGGAAGTCCTACGCAATCAAGAAGACGCTCTTTTCAATCATGGTTCCGCAACACCAGCAGATCGTTAATTGGCTCTCGAAACAATCCTATGTCGACCCCCAGCGAATCGCGTTTTACGGGCTTTCCTATGGAGGCAAGAGCGCCATGCGGATTCCGCCGCTGGTGGAGAACTATTGTCTCTCTATCTGCTCGGCCGATTTTAACGAATGGGTCTGGAAGAACGCCTCATCGCGAGCCCGCTATAGCTATGTGCGGACCGGGGAATACGAGATCTTTGAATTCGACTTGGGCAGCACATTTAATTACGCGGAAATGGCGACACTCATTGCGCCTCGACCCTTTATGGTGGAGCGAGGCCATTTCGACGGCGTCGCGCCGGATGAAAAAGTCGCCCACGAATTCGCCAAGGTTCGCTTCCTTTACCAAGCCAAACTTAAACTTAAAGATCGCTGTGAGATCGAATGGTTTGACGGCCCACACACAATCAATGGCAAGGGGACCTTCGACTTCCTACACAAGCACCTGAATTGGCCCAAATAGTCTCAGAGAACAGCCGGCCGAATTCCGCATCGTAGCAAGGCGAATCGACGGCCAAGCGAATCGACGAATCAGGCGATAGGCAAACAAGAAGGCCCGCTGCGACGCCTTGTCGCAACAGGCTGTTCTTTCAAGTATCGGCATTGCCGTCTTGCCGACGGTTACTTTGTGACGACCCAGATGTTGCGAAAGACGACTGGATTGCCGTGCCCTTGCAAGTAGAGCCCATCCGGTCCGGGGCCTTCTTTGTGTCGACCTGGCGTGCCGTGGGTCAGTTCCAAGTCGTCGTGAATCACGACTCCATTGTGGCGAATGGTGACTTTCGCGTTGCTCGTCTTCTTGCCCGAGTCGTCATAGCGGGCCGCTTTGAAATCATAATCGTAGGTCTGCCAAGTGAGCGGAGGAAAGCACATGTTGACGGCCGGTTCGCTGATGGAGTAAATCCCGCCGCATTCGTTGTTCTTTCCAGCGAGCCCGAATGAATCGAGAATCTGCACTTCGTAGCGACTCTGAACATACATCCCGCTGTTGCCCCGAGCTTGTCCTCTCGCTTTGGGTTTGAAGGGCGTGCGAAATTCTAGATGAAGACGATGATCGCCAAACTTGGCCTTGCTGGCGCAAGCGGCGAGAAGCAGATCTTTCTCGACGATCTTGCCGCCCTCGAAGTGCTTGGGCGTTGAGCCGTCAAATAGCACGACGGCGCCTTGGGGCGGCTTCATGCCGAGCGTGGGGCTCTTGCGACTGACCTTGGCTAATCGCCCAACGATTTGGCCGTCGCTACTCACCTCGATCACGCCCTTGGCGATGATCGCCGTCCAGTCGTCGCCCTTCACTCGCAGCGCCCCGTCCGATACCTCGCCACTGCCTCGTTTGACGGGGTCGCCTTTCGCCCAGCCATCGCCCGGAAGGCCGCCTTGATATCCGATGACGTCAAACTTGCCCTCGCCCAGAGCGATGACGTGTCCGCCCCATTTCTCCTCGCCATTGTCGCCCGGCATCATTCCGGCATACTCGCCCTGCAAATGATAATCGGGTCCTGCCTTCTTGACATCGGTGAACGTATTGGGATCTTTATCCGCAGCAAGCGCGACGTGGCCGACCAGGCAAAAGGTCAAGGCAGAATAGAAGAGGCGTATCATCATTGGCTCCGACAACTGGGAAAGGGTTGAAGGCGTTCGATGATATCCTCTGCGGCGCCGACACGCGAGAATCAAATCGCCGCTCGGCCGTGGAAGATGCGAATTTTTTTATTCGCTTGAGGCGGCCGCGCCCACGTCGAGGCCAGCGGGCTCGGACCCGACGGGGTCCAGAATAGGTTTGGCTGGCGAGGAATCCGTGTAGGTGCCCAGCGAACTAGTAAACGACTGGTTGAGATTCTCCAACGCAATAGCCATATCGCCGAACTGCTGTACGATTTGCTCGCGAAGCGTCGACAGACCGACCATCGCCCCAATGGAAATGATCACGCACAGCAAGAGCGCCGCAGTTAGCTGGGTTTCCCCGCGTTCATCCGACCAGAGTTGTCGAAGTAGTTTCATCGTGGACGCTTCCATCTGCTGTCGTGGTCAAATCTTCTCGATGTTCTGTCTTTACTCACCAA
The DNA here is from genome assembly GCA_964635375.1 of uncultured Pirellulaceae bacterium. GTDB lineage: Bacteria > Planctomycetota > Planctomycetia > Pirellulales > Pirellulaceae > CAZMNY01. The sequence goes on from CAZWOU010000218.1 coordinate 10,592, forward strand.
CCGCGGCTTCGGCTACGCTGATACATGCCGGCTCGGAGCCAGGCGGATCCGCACCGTCACAGTCGTCCGCCGTGTCCGTGAAGATGCTTCCGGCAACGGTAAAGCCGCCAACGGTTGCGCCAGAAAACGAATAGCTTTGATTCAAGGAACTCACCGCCAGCGCTGCGTCGCCAAATTCCTGCACTAGCTGGTCGCGAAACGTACTCAAGCCAACGATCGCCCCGATGACCAGTACCGTTGTGATCAAGATCAACTCGGTCGATAACGTGACGCCAGAGTCGTCATGCCAGAGCGTAATAGCAAGCTGTTTCATCAATCTGTAACTCCGCACGGCTCATTAGGAGGACGCCCAACGCGAAACTCCGGCAGTTGGCACTGATGCAGTTTTTGCGCCAGGCGTGGATAATGCTGCGTTTCGGGCAAAACAAGGCTCGAGCCACGAGTGGGGCGCAATGTTGCGTTTATGGTAGTTTCGTTTTGTTAACAGTCGAGTCGACCGGTTCTCGCCGGCCAACTACCCGATTCTCCTCCCGTTTCTGGGGCTCCAACGTCGCGGCGTCTGCTTGCGGGTCTTCTGTCGCCGATGGCGAAGCTTGGCCATCTTT
>CAZWOU010000219.1:0-11086 GCA_964635375.1 uncultured Pirellulaceae bacterium
GAAGAGGGGCGGGCGCTTGAAGAGGGGCGGGCGCTTGAAGAGGGGCGGGCGCTTGTGAAACAGCTGAAATGGGGTGCGACAAGGTCCGATGCTGCTGATCATAGGCGGCGCGGGTCGATGGATCCAGCAAACAATGTTGCGCAGCGGAGACCTGATTGAGCAACCGCTGCGAATCCGCCGAGTGGGGTCCCGATTGCCGGCTTCGCAGCAAGGCCATTCGACCCTCTGCAGCCGATTCGATCACATCGGGATCCGCTTCATAAAGCGTCACGCCCAGCAACCGATAGTGGTTCGGGGGCTGCTCGTCCGGCGGAATGCCGAGCCACTTGTGATAGGGATCAAACGAGCCTGGCACTGCGGCCTCACTGAAAAAGGTCTCAGAAGGATAACCCAGTTCATGATTAGCGACAAAGGGGCGCTTTGCAAGATCCAACTCGCTCGCAAACGGTCCCCCGATTGGCGATCACCGCCACGATTTGCCTGAAGGGAGGATGAACTCGGCTCCGCTGGATCAAATCTTCGCCAGTTGTTCGCCTGATTGGGTATCGCGTTTGACGCCCCTCTCCTAAAATGACGCGTTTGCCATCCGCTGGCCTCTCCATGGCCCAGGACGCTGAAAACGGCCTGTCGGATGTCAGGGCAAGAACACCTACACGACCACGCGGATCCCCCGCGTTTGCTCATATGCCAGCCTCCGACATCGTCATCAAAGGCGCCCGCGAACACAATCTGCAGTCGGTGGATTTGGTGCTTCCACGCAACCAACTCATCTGCCTGACCGGGGTTAGCGGCTCGGGAAAAAGCTCGCTCGCCTTCGACACGTTGTACGCGGAAGGCCAGCGGCGATACGTTGAGAGCCTTTCGAGCTTCGCCCGGCAGTTCCTGGGCCAAATGCCGAAACCGGATGTCGATTTGATCAGCGGCCTCAGCCCCTCGATCTCGATCTCGCAGAAATCGACTGGCAACAACCCTCGCTCCACCGTCGGCACGATTACCGAAATCTACGACTATCTGCGGGTGCTCTTCGCGCGAGTTGGCGAGGGCTGCTGTCCCCAGTGCAAACGGCCCATCACCGCCCAGTCGCGCGAACAGATTGTTGAGTCGGTGTTGCAGTTCCAAGCCGACACGCAACTGACTTTGTTGGCGCCGGTCATTCGCAGCCAGAAAGGCGAGCATCGAGATCTGTTCGATGACTTGCTCAAGCAAGGCTTCGTTCGCGCCCGAGTTGACGGCGAGGTCCACTCGCTCTCGTCCGACCTGAATCTCGATCGGCAAATGCGGCACAACATCGAGGTGGTCATCGACCGAATCGCCATTCGTCCCACGGCCCGCGCGCGAGTCGCTGAGTCGGTCGAACTAGCGCTCAAGGTCGGCAAAGGCCACATGATTGCGATGAGTGATCCGCTCGGCGACGCCGAATTGAAGGGCGTGGATGAGGAAGCCGCCTCGGTCAGCCAGGCGCGCGACACGCTTTATTCCATGGACTACGCATGCACGCATTGCGGGTTGAGTTTCGAACCGCCTAGCCCTCAACTGTTCAGCTTTAATAGCCCGCAGGGAATGTGCCTTGAGTGCGATGGATTAGGCGAGGCCTACTCGTTTTCGCCCACACTGCTCATCCCCGACCAAAGCCGCTCGTTTAAGCAAGGCTGCATTGCGTTGCTCGGTCCGCTGAGCGGCATGGGGCGTTGGCGACGACACATTTACCGCGGCGTCGCGGACACGATGGAGCGGTTGCTCGATCTCGAGGAAGGTTATTTGCTCGAGACCGCGTGGGAGGAGCTCGACCCAGCCCAGCGCGAGCTTTGGTTATGGGGGACAAGCGATCAACACATCACCTTTACGTGGCGGGGCGGAAAGTCTCCGATCAAGTACGGCGGTCGATTCGACGGCGTCATCCCCGAACTGATTAGCAAATACAAGGCGAACAAGAACTCCATCCACTCGCGGCGGCTGGAAGAGTTTATGCGGACGATGCCCTGCCCCGAATGCCATGGCGATCGACTGAGGGCCCAGGCGCGTAACGTCTTCATCAATACAAGTGAGGCAACGTTCGAGCAGCAAGCCCATTCGCTTTCAGACGTCTGCCGCCTTTCGATCAAGCGCGCCGCCGAATTCTTTGATTCCGTCGAACTCGACGGAACTCGAGGGATTGTCGCCTGCGAAGTGCTCAAAGAGATTCGCGGCCGTCTCGGTTTTCTGATCAACGTCGGACTCGAGTACCTTTCGCTTGATCGCACAGCGCCGACGCTTTCCGGCGGCGAAGCTCAGCGGATCCGACTGGCCGGCCAAATCGGTTCGGGCCTGGTTGGCGTGTTGTACATTCTCGACGAGCCCTCGATTGGACTGCATCCTCGCGACAACGCTCGCCTGCTCAGCACGCTGCGAAAGCTCCGCGACATGGGAAACACCGTCGTCGTCGTCGAGCACGATGAGGAAACGATGTTGGCCGCAGACCATATCATTGACTTTGGACCTGGTCCCGGCGTCCGCGGCGGCCACGTGGTTGTTGAAGGCGATATCGCCAAAGTTCTGCGATCCCGCAAGAGCGTCACGGGCAAGTTTCTGTCTGGCAAGCGAGAAATTGCCGTTCCCGAACAACGACGGGAGATCGACCCCAGCAAACAACTGGTGATCCGAGGCGCCACACAGAACAACCTCAAGAACGTCGACGCCGCGATTCCGCTTGGCGTTTTCGTGTGCGTCACGGGCGTATCCGGATCGGGGAAGAGTTCGCTCGTAAACGACATTCTCGTTGAGGCATTGCGGCGCGATTTGAACGGCGGCGAGGGCATCCCGGGCGACCACCGCTCGATCGAGGGTCTCGAGCATCTCGATAAGTTGATCGCGATCGACCAGAGCCCTATTGGACGTACGCCGCGTTCGAATCCAGCGACCTACATCAAGGTATTTGACGAGATTCGGCGGTTGTTCACACAACTCCCCGAATCAAAGCAACGCGGGTTCAAGCCGGGTCGATTTAGCTTCAATGTAAAAAGCGGACGCTGCGAGGCTTGCGAAGGCAATGGGTCGAATCGACTGGAAATGGACTTTCTCGCGGATGTCTGGGTCACTTGCCCGGTCTGCGCAGGGAAACGCTTCAATCGAGAAACACTGCAAGTCTTGTTTAAGGGCCAATCGATCGCCGATGTGTTGAACATGGACGTGCAGCAAGCACTCGAACTGTTCGAGAACCAACCGAAGATTCACGCGAAACTTCAAACGCTTCACGACGTTGGGCTGGACTACGTCAAGCTGGGCCAACCCTCGCCAACGCTCTCAGGCGGGGAAGCGCAACGCATCAAGCTGGCCCGGGAATTGAGTAAGAAGAACACGGGCGAGACGATCTACTTGCTCGACGAACCGACGACCGGCTTGCACTTCGCCGACATCGAACTTCTGTTGCAAGTGTTGCATGGATTTGTCGCCAAAGGCAACACCGTCATTGTGGTTGAACACAACTTGGACGTGATCAAGACGGCCGACTGGCTAATCGACTTGGGACCCGAAGGCGGCGCAGCGGGCGGTGAAATTCTCGCAGCCTGCCGTCCCGAGGAGCTAGCCGAATGCAAAGCGTCGCATACCGGCGAGGCGTTAGCGGCCGCGCTGTCCTCCAACGGCAGGATCTCCAAGGCGAAGGCCAAGAGCAAGCCGACTTCAAAGAAGCCGAGCAAACCTCGGAGCGTCAAGGAGATTCGCGTACGAGGCGCCCAGCAACACAATCTCCGCCACGTCGACGCCGAGATTCAACGCGACCAAATGACCGTCTTCTGCGGGCCCAGCGGTTCGGGAAAAAGTTCCCTGGCGATGGATACGGTTTACGCCGAGGGACAACGCCGCTACGTGGAGAGTTTGAGCTCCTACGCGCGGCAATTCGTCAGCCAGATGGAGAAACCTCGCGTTGAGCACATCGATGGGCTCTCGCCTGCGATTGCCATCGAGCAAAAGAACCTTGGGAACACACCTCGCTCGACTGTCGGAACCGTCACGGAAGTCTACGACTATCTGCGAGTCCTCATGGCTCGCTTGGCCACGCCGCATTGTCCTGATTGCGACATCGCGATTGGAACTCAAACAGCAGACCAAGTCATCGACAAGATAATGGATCATCCGGAAGGGGCTCGGTTGTTCCTGATGGCGCCGGTCGAAGTTGAAGTTGGCCGAACCTACGACTCGCTTTGGGATGAGACGCGGGCGGCGGGGTTCATTCGAGTTCGCGTTGATGGCAAGGTCTACAATTTGGACGAAGCGCCCTCGCTTGACCGACGCCGCCGGCACCGTGTCGAGATCGTTATCGATCGGTTGGTCGTGCGGCCCGGAAACCGTTCGCGAATCGCCGACAGTGTGGAAGCCGCCCTCTCCTTCGGCCGCGGCGTATTGAGTATCGCTTACCCGCAAGATGAAGTCGCCGACACCCAGTGGGAAACGGTCACCCATAGCCAGCACTTGGCCTGCCACCAATGCGGACGAAGCTTCGAAACACTCACGCCCCACAGTTTCTCCTTCAACAGCCCGCTCGGCTGGTGCGAGTCCTGCGAGGGGCTCGGCGTGCAAGTTGGCGCCAACCCCGCCGCGCTGCTTCGCGGCGGAAAGCTGACTTTGCGAGAAGGCGCCCTACTGCTCTGGCCCGATCTGAGCAAGCCGATTTCCCTGCTGATGTTGGAGTCGCTGTCCAAGTCGACAAACGTCTCGCTCGACGTGGCGTTTGACGAGTTGAGCACGCGTGATCGAAGACTGATGCTGCACGGCGACGGCGATCGCTGGTTTGAAGTCCGCGCTCCCGACAAGAAACAATCGCTGCTGTTCCGCTTTCAATACAAGGGACTCTATCCATCACTTGAGGAAGCTTCTCGTTTGTCGCCCGCATTCCGCAAGCGTCTCGAACACCTCGTCGACGAAGTCGAATGCTCGTCCTGTGGCGGATCTCGGCTGCGAGATGACGCATCCTCGGCCAAATTCTTGGATCTGACGATCGACCAGCTCTGCCGCATGCCTTTGGGCAAGCTGGATGAAACAGTGCGGAAATGGAAACTCTGCTCGAGACAGCGGAAAGTAGCCGGCGAACTGTTGCGAGAGGTGAAGAATCGAGTTCAGTTCTTAAACGATGTGGGCTTGGCCTACCTAACCCTCGGCCGTCCCGCCACCACATTGTCAAATGGCGAGGCCCAACGCATCCGACTCGCGAGCCAACTCGGCAGCGGGCTTTGCGGCGTGTTGTATGTACTCGATGAACCTACGATCGGGCTGCACCCTCGCGACAACCGCCGACTTCTTGGCGCGCTTCATCGGCTCCGCGATCTCGGCAACACGCTGATCGTTGTGGAGCACGACCGGGACGTCATCCAGGGCAGCGACTTCGTCTGTGACTTTGGACCGGCCGCCGGAAAAGGCGGCGGACAAATCGTGGCCCGGGGAACGCCTGAACAATTGGCTGGCGCCGTCCAGTCCGTGACGGGTCCCTACCTCGTCGGCAAGAAGGGGATCGGCGTACCAACGAATCGCCGAGTGAAACTGCTGAAGCAGAAGAACGGACCTCGCGCCGAACACGCATCGACCGGCGAACCGATCGAGTGGCTGTCGATTCGAGGCGCAAGACATAATAACTTAGACAATGTTGACGCCGACTTTCCACTCACCGCTTTGACCGTCGTGACAGGCCCAAGCGGCAGCGGAAAGAGCTCCTTGATCAATGAGATTCTCTACGCTCGACTTGCCAAGACATTACACCGCGCCAACCTCGTCCCCGGCGCCCACGAAGGACTGGATGGCGGAGAACAAATCAACAAGGTGATCCGAGTCGACCAACAACCGTTGGGCAACTCGCCGACATCCAACCCGGCAACCTACACCGGCCTGTTTGATTTGATTCGCAACTTGTTCTCTCAACTGCCTGAGGCCAAGCTACGAGGCTACACGGCTCGACGATTCAGCTTCAATGTAGCCGGCGGGCGGTGTGATGAATGTGAGGGCAACGGTCAGATCTGCATCGAAATGCACTTTCTTCCCGATGTCTGGGTAACCTGCGAGTCCTGCCAGGGACGGCGTTACAACCCGGAAACCCTCAACGTCAAATACCACGGTCGATCGATTAGCGGAATACTGCAACTGACCTGCGCCGAGGCGTTGGCTGTGTTCCAGAACATCCCCAAGATTCGCCGAATCCTGCAGACCCTTTGCGATGTCGGACTCGACTATTTGACTTTGGGACAAGCCGCGCCGACGCTTTCCGGCGGTGAGGCCCAACGGGTCAAGCTGGCAGCCGAGTTGTCTCGTCCCGACACCGGCCGCACCTTGTATCTACTCGACGAGCCGACGACCGGATTACACTTCGATGACTTGGCTAAGCTATTGGAGGTCATGCAAAGACTGGTCGACATTGGGAATACGGTCGTTGTCATCGAGCACAATCTGGACGTCATCAAATCGGCCGACTGGGTGATCGACCTGGGCCCGGAGGCAGGCGCCGCTGGTGGGAGAATCGTCAAAGACGGTACGCCAGAAGATCTCGTCGCCCACGCAAAGAAGGCCAGTCGAAAAGCCAAGTCCAACGGGGCCAAGTCCAGAAAGGCCAAGTCCAACGGGGCCCTGCGGTCGCACACGGGCGAGGCGCTCGCGCCAGTCTTGCAGGCCGGCCCCTTTGTCGAGCGAGCGGCGTATGACCCGCGAGACGCGAACAAGACCCTCGCCGGCGACCTTGAGATCACCGAGGTTGGACGCGACGCCAAGATGCCATGGGAGAGCGACGGGCCTCGCTGGCACATCCGCGACCGCGTTGGCCGCAATGGAGATCCATGCCGTTGGGATGGCCGAGTTCTCGAGCGCGTTGAACAGCGAATTCACGAGCTCGGCCCCTTCGCGGACACCGACTGGAACGCTCGCAGCGTTGTTGAAATCTCCGCCGAGACAAAGTCAAACGGTTGGTTCTTTCACGCGATTACAGGCGAAACCTGGCTGCTGAAAATGAAGTTTCGCGTCAAGCGAGGCGTCTTCAAACGCGACGAACTGCAACAGAAGATCGCGCTGAGAACACTCAACCAGATGGACAAGATCCCCCAATACAGCAACGATCCTCGGGTGAAGTGCAAGACGCTTCGAGGTCCCTGGCAAGAAGTCGAAATCCGAGTCCACGAGTGGAGCGAAGTCGATACGCCTGAGTTCCAGGAGTTTCTCGAACAAGCCGTGGAGGGCTTCCTAGCCGCCACAGAGAAGGTCTCCGAGAGCCCCGACAATTGGAAGCCCTGGAAAAAGCTGGGAAAGAAATGGCATTTTCTTCGCAAAGGTTTCCCGCCGGGACGCAAGGTTCAGTGGCAAGCGGCCGTCCTGGAAGAGCTGATCGAGATGATCTCCGAGAAAGCTCCCGGAGGCCAGTTTCTTTGGAACAATCAACAGATCGTCCACCACTATTTGCCCGGTAAGAAGGAACCCTGGGTCAGCGTAAACACCAAACGGCCTCAAGCCGCCACGCTTTGGCTGCTCTGCCCAAAGAACAAGATCGGTTACGGGCGGGTGGCCGAACTTGGGATGGAAAGTGAGGCCGATACGTCGCCGACGGATAAGGACGTGTACCGAATTCACCTGAAGACGCTCGACCACCTCCATCAGTCCGGACTCGATTCGCTGCTTGACGAGCTGATCGAAGCATCGTCGACTGCGACATAACAAGAAAGGACGGTTCATGGCCAAGAAACGAAAGGCGCGACGCGCATCCGCGCGGACTCAACAGCCAAACCAGGCGAAGCCCCAAGCGACGGTTGGCGCCGAACCACTGTTAGCGCCAACCCTGTTGTTTCGCTTCGAGTCTCCCTGCCATTACAAGAAGTTTTCCTGGTCGAGCGACGGCGTTCAGCTTCCCAAGTCGTGCATGCTTCCCAGCTTTGGCGAACTGGAAGGCAGGCCAGTTTTTGCCGACGTTCGAGCCGCCTGGTGCGACGATGGGATGGCCTTCAACGTGCGGGTCGTCGGAAAGAAACAGTCGCCCTGGTGTCGCATTACGCGAGTCGAGGACAGCGACGGATTTCAGGTGTGGCTCGACACTCGCAATACTCACACAGTCCATCGAGCTCGGCGGTTTTGTCATCGATTCTGCTTCTTGCCGATGGGCGAGGGGAGAAAGCTAGAAGATCCCATCGCCGACCTCCTGCCTATACACAGAGCCCTCGAGATGCCAAAGCCCATCGAATCGAGTCTGTTGAAAGTCAGAAGCGAGCAGCGAATTGACGGCTACGTTCTGGAGGCCTTTGTCCCCGGCGAGGCGATGACCGGGTTCGACATGAGCGAGCACTCGAAGCTGGGTTTTACCTACGCGGTCGTCGATCGAGAATTGGGCTGGCAAACCTACTCTGTCGGCCCCGAGTTTCCCTTCGTCGAAGATCCCAGTCTTTGGGGAACGCTCGACTGCGTTAAGGACTGACCCTAGCACAAGAGAAACGTTGGCGTGTTCCATTTCGCTTATCGTGTAGTTGCCGAGACGTACGCTGATGCGCAAGCCGAACAGCGCCGCTGGCTCAACGACCAGTCGCAAGAGTTCGACTGGGAGACAACAGCCGTCTTACTGACTGTGGTCATCGCCCTGACTTGGCGATTCTATTTCGACCAGGGCGCTGGAATCTGGACATGGGCAACGTTCGTACTGCCCGCCGCGAAAGGCAAGGCTCTCGAAACTTGGCTGGCGGCGGCGGAGAACCGCGAAATCGTCCGGCTCACCGGCTGGGCCTTCTCGCAGACCGTGGCCTTTCTCTTCGCACCGATGATTTGTTGTCTGCTGATCCGAAAGCGACCTGCCGGCTACGGGTGGAAATTGCAAGGCGCCTGTCAGCTATGGCCGGTCTACGCGTCCATGTTCGCCTTGCTCTTGCCGGTGATTGTGATCGTTGCGCAAACATCGATGTTTCGACACACTTACCCTTTCTATGCATTGCGCGAGGGCGAGTCCGTCTGGCCGCGACTGATCGTTTGGGAGTTGCTTTACGCCTGGCAGTTCATCGTGCTCGAATTCTTCTTTCGCGGATTCATGGTGCACGGGCTCAAGCGACGCTTCGGCTTCTATAGCATTTTTGTGATGATGGTTCCCTATTGCATGATCCACTTCGGCAAGCCTCTTCCCGAGGCGGCCGGATCGATCGTCGCCGGCATCGCACTCGGCCTGATGAGCCTGCGGACCCGCTCCATTTGGCTCGGCGCCGCCCTCCACATCGCCGTCGCCTGGAGCATGGACATTGCCGCCCTCTACCTCAGTGGAACGCTCTAGGCGATACATCGAACGCGAGCTTAGGTGACTCAGCGTGCTGGGGAATTCAACTCGCGTCGGTCATGTCGCGCGCGTGGTAGCTACTGCGGACAAATGGTCCGCTGGCGACTTTGTGAAAGCCCATCTGTTTGGCGATTTCTCCTAGCCGCGCGAATTCCTCGGGCGGCACGTATCGCAAGACGGGGAGATGCTTGGGCGAGGGTTGGAGGTATTGGCCAAGCGTCAAGAGATCGCAGCCGGCGTCGAGCAGGTCGGCGAGTACGTCGAGCAACTCGTCTCGAGTCTCGCCCAAACCCAACATCAAACCGCTCTTCGTCTTGATCTCGGGACGTCTCCGTTTGATGTGTCGCATCAGGTCCAATGTCCAGCGGTAGTCGGACTTGGGGCCTCGAACCTTGCGGTAGAGCCGTGGAACGGTCTCGGTGTTGTGGTTGAACACGTCTGGCGAAGCGTCAATAACCACGTCCAGTGCATCATAGTCGCGAAGAAAGTCCGGAGTCAGAACCTCCACGGCCGCCCCTGTTTCGCTTCGCACCGACTCCACACACGCGGCAAAATGGGCCGCGCCGCCGTCAGGCAAATCGTCTCGCGTCACCGATGTGATCACGACATGGCTCAGCCCTAAACGCCGCGCCGCATCGGCAACTCGTCGAGGTTCATCCACCTCAGGCGACCCCGGCTTGCCACGCGAGACCGAACAAAAACCGCAGGGCCGCGTGCAGACGTCGCCCAGCACCATGAAGGTCGCTGTCTTCTGCGAATAGCACTCCATACGGTTGGGGCACTTTGCGCTCTCGCACACCGTCTCCAACGCCAATTCGTCCAACAGTCGCGCCGTAAAGTGGTTGACGTTCCCTTTGGGCACCTGACGTTTTAGCCAACGAGGCAACCGCGCCGGGCGCGCTGAGGGTGGCGCTGTCTGGCCGAGGATGGGCAAGTCTGTCGGTGGTGCATTCACGCCATTAGAAGCTGCGGGAGAGGAGCGGATGGCCGGTTGTCAGATGATATCGAGGCGAGCCGAAGGCTTCCGACATCGATTCAATGATCGCCGAGCGAACTTTGCTCATTCTACCAGCCGATCGCGTTTCGGACATCAGGCTGCTCATCACACGAAGGGAATGTTCATCCGAATTGGCAGTGTCAACGTAGGCAAAATCCGACATCTCGGGATTGACGTTCAGATAGCCCCCATATCCGCTGACGTTGTCTCGGACCGTCGAGCCGAGGGCGGCCAAAACGCCGGTCCGCCCCCAGATTGAGTGGCCTGACGAGTCGCTCTGCGGAGTGACGCCAAGCCCTGCGAGCCCAGTCATCAGACCCGAACGAATCGTCTCGGAGAACTCCACGATGGAAAGTTCGAGAGCCTCTAGAGGCGCTATGACGTAGATCGCTAGTTGTCCCGGGCCGTGGGGCACGCAACCGCCGCGGCGGGCCACCCAGCGAACGTCCAGACGCATGCGACTCAAGTGCCTTTGCGTCAAACGGATATGCGACCGCGATCCATCTCGACCGACTGTCAGCAAACGAGGATGCTCGCACAGCAGAATCGTAACTTGGGGCTCCGCACAACGATACACGTCCCGTTGGATGCGTGACTGAAGCTCAAGCAACATGCCGAATTCGACTTGCCCCAACAGGCGAAAGTCGAGCGGCAACTGAGTCGGCGCGATGGACATGTGCGGGCGAACCGTTTTGCGTAGAATAGAATGCTCGGAGGTCAGCGAGGGGCCACCATAGCAGGATCAATCTAAAGCACCTAGACAGAACTCCACACGGATTTCCGCGCGAGAATTCACACAGGGCGAGCCGGGTAATGGGAAAGAAGAAGTCAGAGAAAAA
>CAZWOU010000220.1:0-10938 GCA_964635375.1 uncultured Pirellulaceae bacterium
CACGCGTGGGTGGGAGCGGGTTCTTGGCGGGTTCCCCGCGGCGACCGCCGGGACCTTGCCTTCCGCCGCTGCCAAAGCCGCCGGGGCCCTGCCTTCCGCCGCCTCGTGAACCCGGTCCGCGGCGGCCTCCAAAGAAACGGCTGTGGTAAAACTGTTCTAATTCACCTTTCATACGGTCCGATGGCAGGCTATTGAGATACTCTCTCTGGTTTTCGCTCAGCTTGTCATGGAACTCGGTGAGCTTCTCTTTCGAAACCGGCTCACGGCGCCCAAAGGACGACCAGCGGCTAATCCACGCCACCTTGAGCCATTCGCGAACGACATTCATCTTCTGATCAATGTCCTTGGTCTCCTTGAGCGCCTGTTTCGCCGAATCGGATAAAGTATCGGCCAACGTATTGTATTCCGTCAGTTCGAGATTCAGGTCGTCGTTAGAACGCAACAAGCTAAAAGCGAGCATCACGGACTGCTGACCTTCGCTGGCTTTGTCATAACGGGCACGACTCGTTTCGGGAAACTTTTCTAGTAAGAGATCCTTGCGGCTGGCTGCGAGCGAGCGGGCCCAATTGAAGAGGGCCTGCCGATCCTCGTTGGTCAGATTGTCCGCGGCCAAACGGCGAAATCGTTCTTGCTCCTGGCGTTTGATGATCTCGCGGATCTTCGTGATCCGTTCCTGACTTGGCAGCGACAGCAATTCGGCGCGCTGCCCAGCCGGCAAGTTTCGCAACCAGGACGCGTAGTTGCTGAGCAGACTGGTGAGCCGAGTGGAATGCTTGTGTTGTTTCAGATTCTCATGCAGACTGCGAACGCGTTGTTGTTCGGTGAGCGACATCTTGTTGAACCGCTCTTGATTGCGCTTCACCGAATCGGCTTGTTCGGGGGTCAGCGACTTCAGGCGATCGCGATCATCATTGCCCGCGCCCCCGCCGGCGAACAGCAAACCGACTATCGCGATCACAAGAATCACACGGCACATCGACTGGGTCCAGTTCATTGGGTTGCCTCCTCGTCGAGAAACAACCCTTCCTTGTCCAACGTTTCGAGAAAGTCGATGCTGTCGGCGTAGCGATATTCGTCTAGTTTTTCGATCACGGGTAAATCAGAAATCAAGCGTCGGTTGGGTGCGTCAAGGGCCGCGTAGACGGCGAAGAACCCGGTGCTCGCGGTCAGTACGGCGCCGGCGATAGCGAGCAGCATGCCCAGCCCGCGTCGGCTGACAGTCGACTCACCCGCCTGTGCATCGTCAGCCGCTTTGACGGCCACCATCTCGACCGTGGTTCGAGTAAAATCGCGCGACGCTTCGGAGCGTTGAAGCGCGTCGAGCAGATCCCAAGCTCGTTGCATGTGGTTGAGCTGGCCGCGAAAAGCGGGGTCCTGCGTCAACCGTTGCTCGACGAGCGCCCGTTCATCAGGCGCCAACTCGTCATCCAGGTACGACGTCAGCAACTCATCGACAGGCGATTCGACGCTCGGTTCTAGGTTTTCATTCTCGCTCATGTCACTTCTTCCCCACCGGCGGCAAACCTTCTTCGATGTACGGCTCGAGAACCGATCGGAGGTTGGCTCGTGCGCGAGACAATAACGACTTGATTGCCTTTGTCGACAGGTCCATCGTTTCTGCGACCTCGGCGTAGCTCATACCTTCAAATTTGGACAACAACAGGGCCATGCGTTGGCGTTCATTCAATGTTTCAATTGCCCCACGGACGACTTCCGCCCGTTCGACTCGATCGAGTTGTCGAGCGGGCATGAGGCCGCTCGCCTCGGTCGCCATCTGCTCCAAGGGCATAGCCGTTGATTCATCCGGCCGAGCGTTCACATGAACCTCTTTTCGTCGCGAACGAGAGCGCAGCGCGTTGCTGGCCACGTTGTTGGCGATGGTAAACAGCCAAGTGCTGAATTTCGCACCCGGCTCATACCGTTTTCGAGCCCGATAAACCCGTAGAAAGACTTCTTGGGCCAGGTCTTCCGCTTGGTGCCTGACGCCGACCAGGTGGGCCAAGATCATGATCAAACGGTCCTGATAGCGGGCCACCAACTCCTCGAACGCAGCGGCATCGTCATCGCGAACGCGCAGCATCAAGCGCACGTCCGGATCTTGCATCTGGTATCGCCGAGCAGTGGATTCGCTAACAGCCAATCAATTGTCCTTCCGAGGAACCGTTTGGGGGTTCCGTATTATATATAACCCAACTCTGGGCTTGGGGTTCTGCCGATGGCCGGCCGGCGGCCAGTTCGACTGTCTAATCCGAGTCGGTCGAAACCTGCGAAAAATCAGCGGCGACAGACGTTGAGCGTCGCAATTGTCCGCAAGCGGCCTCGATTTCGTCCCCCTTTCGCTGTCGGAATTGCACGTTAACTCCAGCCTGCAAAAGGATTTCTCGAAAGGCCATCACGGCCGCTGGCGATGGTGTCTCGTAGGGCAAGCCGACCACCGGGTTGTAGGGAATAACGTTGAGCATGGCTGTGCGGTTGCCCAACAGAGCCGCCAATTCTTCGGCATGTTTTGCCTGATCGTTAATACCGGAGAGCAAGACATATTCAAACGTAAGCCGCCTTCCCGATTCCGCGAAGTAGCAATCAGCCTCACTCATGATCTTCGCGATCCCCACCTTCGCGTTGGCAGGAACCAACTCGGTCCGCAGCGGATCGTTGGGCGCGTGGAGCGATACGGCCAGTTGATAACGAGCCCCCCGCTCCGTCAACCTCCGCATCGCCTGGGGCAATCCAACGGTCGAAATCGTGATCCGTCGAGGGCTGATCCCCAGTCCGTCCTCTGAACTCGCCTGCTCAAGGGACTGCAGCAGATGGTCGACATTCGCCAATGGCTCGCCCATTCCCATGACCACGATATGACTCAGCCGCTCTGATTTCGGCAGAAGATGCTGCAGCCTCAACATCTGCTCGATCATCTCGCCTTTGGTGAGGTTTCTCTCAACGCCGTCGAGTCCGCTGGCGCAGAACACGCAGCCCATCGCGCAGCCGACTTGCGAGCTGATGCAAATCGACCGCCTCTCGCCATCCCGCAACAACACACACTCGATTCGCCCGCCGTCGGCCATCTGCAAAAGCAGTTTCTCCGACCCATCCTTGGCCTTCCGCTGACGCGCGATCGTAGTCGACCAAAGGCGGAAACTCGATTCCAACTGTTGTCGCAACCCCTTCGGCAAGTTGGACATGTCCTCAAACGTTTCGGCTCGACCCTGGTAGATCCATCTGCGGATTTGCTCAGCGCGAAACGCCGGATGACCTTCGTTCTCGAGCCATTGAGAGAAGGAATGGGCGTTCAGGTCAAGTAGATGCGGACGTTGAGTCATGGCACACAAGGCATACTAAGGCGATGCGATCGGTTTGAGGACCACCGCGCGCAGATCAAGTAGGAAATTCTCGACGGGGCCATCTGAGCGAAACGTGAGTTCGACGCTCCCTTGGGGCAACTCAATTCGCCCCGCAGCGGCGCGGCGGTAACGGTCCCACGAACCGGTGCCAGCGACGACTCCGCCGACAGTTTGATCGCCGGCCACGACGACGTATCGGTTCCCCTGCACCGCATCGTCGCAGGCATAGTCAATGGTGACAAGGTACGTCCCGGCGCGGGGGACATCCACAGTCCAGACCGCTCGATCTTGCGACGACGCCCAGAACCCCAAGTTGCGGTACTTCTCCTCCATCACAACCGATGGTCCATAGATCTTGCAGTGGGTCGAGAACAGGTGAATCGAGCCATCGTCACGCGGCGTCACAAGCTGAGGTTGATTGCCGGGGAACGGCTTCGAAGGCGGACTCGCGCTGCGAAGGAAGGCGATGAGATCGACCGCATCGGCAATCGCAACTTCCTTCTCAAGCCCTTCAGGCATCATCGACTTGCCGGTCGACTGCAGCACGTCAACGTCCTTCCGCAACACCTCAATGGTCTTCGCTTCAGGACCAGTCAATCGCAATGCAGTCGCCGTCTCGCCAGTCAGCATGCCGTGGACTTGACGCCCGTCGTTAAGAACAACGGCATAGTCCAGGTACTTGTCCTCCACTTGAGCGTTGGGCACGAGCAGGGCGGTGAGCAACGCGCGAGGGCTTTTGTTGGTGAGCGCCGCCAGGTCGGGACCAATCGCGTGTCCAACGCCATCGAGCCGATGGCAATTGCCGCACTTCTTCTCGAATGTCTGACGCCCGCGCTGAGCATTTCCCTTGGCGTCATCCGAACAGGCCGCCACGTAGCGATCGACCAGTTCGGCGCGAGCGGGCGCCGAGGGGGTTCCGAGCAGCTTCTGAGCGCTGGCCTTAATCGTCGCGATGCGGTGGTTCAACAGCTGCTGCCGTCGGCGCGGGCCAAGGATAGCGATGTTGAGCTGCTTCTTTTCGAGCATGGAAAGCAGTTGTTGGCTCCAGTCGCCACGCGAGAGGAGGACATCCAAAATCTCGTCTCGCAGCGCCGGCGTGGCGGCTCCCCAGGCGGAAACGAGCATCGTTGGCGTACCGCGGCTAGCCGCCGGATCGAGCACCTGGCCGAGCGCCCTTACCGCAGCCCGCTGAAGCTCGATTGGCGTTTGCGGATTGAGCATGCCAGCGAGCGTTTTTCGGTTTGCCTCTCTCTCAATAGGCACAGCGCCGATCAGCTGCAAACAGAGGGCTCGCCTGGTGATCGTCCGTTGAGGCTCGACAACGTCGCGTCTCGCCTGGTCGAGCAATTGGTTGTAGAGGCGGACCGTTTCGGGATCGGCCCAAGCTCGCTTGCCGCGAACATTCAGCCTCAGAGCGATCGCAGCGCTGGCGCTCAGTGACCAGTCGGGCGCCCTACTGCCTGGCCGGAGGCTCTTCTGAATCGGCGTTCGCCAAGCGTCATCCGTCTTGGTGGCGGCGGCCATGGAAAGCAGCGGCGCCAACATGGGCGGCGCCCGCTCGCCTTCCGCCGCCTGACTGACCACCGTCGCCACGGTTTCCAAGTTGTCGGTGTTTACGGAAGAAAGCACCGCCGCGCGAAGAAAATGATTGTCGCTGGCCGAGATCGCCATCGCGGCAAGCGCGCTGGCGGCGGAGGGCTGATCAAATCGTCCTAACGCGATGGCGACTTCCATGCGAACTCGAAGATTCTCATCGGCCGCCAACCGCAATAGCCGAGGCAATAACTCGTCTCGCTCGGCATGCCGCGCCGCCCAGTAGACCGCCCAACGACGAACGCCCGGATGTTGATCGGCCAACGCAGTGATCAAGTCCTCCGTCCGCAGCGATTCCAATGCGGCCAACGCGCAAATCGCCTGAAGCCGAACTCGCGGCTCATCACTCGTTTTGACGATCTTGACCAAGTCAGGCGCGACAGCGCGATCATCGCGCCACAGCAACACCTGGTGAGCCATGTCGCGACGAGTTCCATTGCGGTTCGCCAGTTCCTTCACCAGTTCGGTTGAGCTCATCTTCTCGAGCGGAGGAGGCATCGGGAGCTTGCGATCGACTGGCGTGACGCGGTAGATCCGGCCGCGGTCATTGCCTGCTCGAAGCGTCAGCTGCTGTTGCCACTGCTTGGGAATCCACTCGGGATGCTCGATCACGAATCGATACATGTCGACAACCCAGAGCGCTCCGTCGGGGCCAGTCCGAACCATGGTGGGTCGGAACCAATTGTCGCGCGAGGCCAGAAACTCGGAATTCTGCTCCTCCTCGCTCCGTCGGCTGACCATGACGCCGTTTCGCATCAACGCAACTTCGCGGTGCACGAGATTGTGGACGGGTTCGCAGACGAACACGTTGTCCGCATAGTCGTCGCCCAGTTGGCGGTCGCGATAAACGATCGGGCTGCATGCCGATGTGAAGCGATTAGTCTTGTTGAAGTCGTTAAATCGATCGAGCGTGCGACTCAGCGGATAGACAGGCGCGGTGCCGGGAACCTCAAACACATTGGGGCGCAAATTGCCGTAGGCGACGTGGGGATTTCTCCGAGTCGTCTCGTCATCCAGAACGTATTGCCACATCGGGTTGCTGTTGTTGCCGCCAAACCAGTTGCCCCAATCATCGCGATTCCGCCCGAACTGAGTTTGCCCAGCGACGGCGTCGAGGCGTTTGCGATCGGGTTGAATTCGCAAGTCGCGGCCACGGATGTTGACAGGTTTCTTTGAATCGACATGGCGAATTTCGCCCCCGCTGTCACCGTTAGCCAGATAGAGCCAGTTGTCGAGTCCCCAACGAAGGCCATTGACTCGATGCTGCTGGTTCCCCGTACCGAACCCGCTGAAGACCTTCTTGACGATGTCGGCTTTGCCGTCGTTGTCTTGATCTTCCGCGTAGAGAATGTCTGGCGCGGCGGTTATCAAGACGCCCTTCCGCCACGCTTTGACCCCGGTCGGGAAGGCGAGCTTGTCGAGAAACAGAGTCGCTCGGTCATAGCGTCCGTCGTTGTCGTCGTCCATCAGGCGCTTGATCCGCCCGCCCGATCCGCCCGTCTCGTCGACGCCATTGGGGTAGTCGCCCATCTCAGCGACAAACAGAGCGCCGTCTGCAGCCCAGTCGATCGCGATCGGGTCATTCACCAGCGGCTCAGCGGCCGCCAATTCGATTTGCAACCCGGCTGGCACTCGAATCGATTTTCGCGATTGGTCCGGCGTCTTGGCCGGTGGAAATCTGCGGACGGATTCAGGCAACAGCTCTTCCAACTTGCGTCGGTCGACCAGGTTAGGCAAGCGATGGGTGTCCTCGTTTTGAACCCACATGGTTCCCGAATGAAACCACGCTCCGTTATTCGTCCCTGCCCGCACGACCATGGGAATGGCGGCCTCGTCGCCACGCTTTCCTCCACGTGCTGCGATCGACCAACCGGGCTCTCGATGCTTGATTCCGTTCCAGAGGTGCAGCGAGTAGCGTTGATCGTCGGAGAAGAGAACATCCTCAAAGCCATTTCCATCGACGTCCACAAACCGCAAGCCCGCGTCGCGCCCTTTGGCGTCCACGATCGGCACGCTCTCAGGCCATTGAAGGCCCGACTTGCTCCATTGCTTGCCATCAAATTTGAGGATCATCTGGCGTCTGGGGTTGGCGGCAATCAGTTCGCAGGTTCCGTCGTGATCGGCATCACGAAGGCGCACGCCTTGATCGATGCCATCCACGACCGTGGCGACGCCTTGCAGCCCTTGGGTTAGCGGTTTCGATTCGACCCACGCGCCGGAGTTCCAGGACCATCCGTTGGTCGCCCGCCGATTGCTAACGATGGCCGCCGGTCGACCTTGAACCACGCCAAAGCGGACGCCTTGATCGACTCGCCGCCCGCTCGGACCAAGTGCAGTTACCGCGCTGGGAAAGGCGGCGTTCCGCCACAGCTTCTTCGCTGGGTCCCATATCCGCGTTTGCTGATGTTTCTCGTTCGCGCTAACCACATCCAGGTATCCGTCGCTGTTCAAGTCGAGCAGTCGGACTCCGTTGTCATCACCGTTGTGATCGCGAATCGCGTGGCCGTCGAGCAGTCGGCTGTTGATCTGCTCCAGCGCTTCGCGAAAACTCAGGAACAGCACTTTGTCTCCGTGTTTCTCTTGCGCGTGATCGATCAACTCGATGACCTGATCGTTGCGCATCCAGCCATGCGGGTGGAAGACGAGATTGAAAACACCCTGTTTGATGACGGTCGCGTCGAGGGCGGCTTTCATGTCGCGGACAGTCAGTGGGTTGTTTGGCTGCTGGATGTGCTGGGCTTCCCAATCACTGGGGACCATGCAGGGAAACTGCCAACACTTGTTTCCGATGATATAGGGGTAGGGGTAGTTCTCGATCGTGTTGACAAACGAAGGGAAAGGGATGTACTTGCGAAACCGGGGACGACCTTCAGGGTCGAGCGTCAGCTCTGCCGGGAGGTCGGGATCCGCGGCCGTGAAGACTTGGAACACCGAACTGTCGATGGCCAGGAAGTTGCCCTCCGGCGTGCGGCGATTGAAGATCTCAGCAAAGAAACGAGGACTTGGAGTGTTCAGCGAATCGCAACACGGCATTCGAAAGGCAACTGGCTGGTTGTTTGGAATCTTGGCCATCAGATCGACACAGCGTTCGTACGTAGTCTGAGCAAACTTGAAGTCGCCTTTCTGCAGGCAAGGGCAGGGGTGGTCGTAGGTATGAACTTCGATGCTCACCCCTTCGTCTCGCCATTTCTGCAATTGCGGATGGGCGGGATCGACCCGGTTGGTCATGATGCTCAGCGGCGCTCGACCGTCAATCTTCTTCAATCGCTCCAAAATGGGCCGCAAGTAGGCCTCGTACTTGGCCGTGTCGCGCATGTCGTCGATCGCCAACACCACAACCGCTTCGACGCCTTGTTTATCGATCCACTGCGGCGTCGTCAGCTTGGGAAACTGACGCGAGACGTAGTACGGGTCGAGCGGCGCGTCGAGATAGGCCAAGCGATTCCCGTCCTCCCCGCAGGCCGCTGCGGCTACGAAAAGGACCAAGCTAGGCGAAAGGAGTATAGCGAGGCGATTCAACATTGACTCTAGCTCCTGAACAAAGGGATAAGTCCAATTTGTGCGAAGCAACTGACCCCTTCAAGGCGGAGTCGTCTGGGTGACTTGAACCGCTGGGCAACTTGATCCGCTGGGCAACTTGGACCGAGACCTACTGGGGCTTCACCTTGCGATACTTGATATTGCGCAGCGAACCAGCGGTGTTCCAAGTGGCGACGCCCAGCGGCCGCAGCGGTTCTTGCTCCCACCAGATAGCAAACTTGTGGCCCTTTCGCTGGAGATCGACGACTTGCTCCTTATCGATCCAAGCCTCGATGCGGTCGTCGGTCACGCGAAGCTTGATCGTGTACCATTGCCCTTTCTTAAACTCCAGATAGCCGGTGGTCTCATTTTCCACCGCCGAGTTTGCATCGACATTGGAAAGACCAACTACGCCGCCGCCCCAGCCGCCCACTATCAGACTGCAGTACTCCTTGTCGACCGGAAATGTCAGACCGCAGAAAAAGTCTCCCCCATCGGTTCGCTTGGCTTGCAACGAAAGCTCGTAGTTGTTGCGAGGGAATTTGCCCGCGAAGACAACACCCGTCGCGGGCTGCCCAATCCCCAGCTGCAGTTCGCCCTTGTGAACTCGCACTTTTCCGTGCTGTTCAAAAGTGAACTTATCAGCCGTCTTCCACCCCTTCATCGTCTTGCCATCGAACAGATCGATTGTCTTGTCCGCTTGCTTAGACTTCTTGTCCGCTTGCTTAGACTTCTTGTCCGCTTGCTTAGACTTCTTCGCTGGCGGCGACGTGTTCGGCGTCGCATCAGGCTTCTCTTGACCACACAGGCTGAGCGCCGGCAGCAAGCCGCCGAGCACTACGATCGCCATCAGCAAACGGTTGTTAAGCATCGACCCTGCTCCTCACAATCATGGCTTTAGTCCAAGACCGATTATCAACGATGGCGCCGCTTGGCGAAAGTCGCCCTGCGCTGCTGAGAAGCCAAAGGAGAAGTTTGTGATCGTAGATCGCCGAGTCGGTCGATCGATGCCGGCGAGTTGGCTGTCGCTGGCCGCTTTGCTGTTTTTTCTTGCCCGCGAACCATAAGGTCTCGACTGGTGTCGGTTGGTTGTTGGGAGCCGGCGGTTGTCAAACGGAAAAAGAAAATGCCATTTTTCCGAATATCCGTATTGCCAGCGCGAGGCTTTTTGGAAAGTATAGAGGGAGATGGTTCGCGCTACGCGGCGCGATGGACTAGGAGCTTTGTCGCCAACAGTCTTTGGCTACAAGGAGCGGCAAGGCCGACTCTAGTGGAAAGGAGGTGGTTCAGTGGAATATGTCTGTATCAGCCAGGGAGGTAGTCTGGTCTGACAGTCGGCGGGCTGTCCAACGACAGCTACCGTCTCGTATCGATCACCATCGATCTGAAACGAGAAACCCAGCGGCCCGGTTCAAACGAACCGGGCCGTCTTTTTTTTGGTCTCGAGACGATCACAGGCCGGCGCGATCACAGGTCAGCGCGATGACGCGGTCCGCTTCAATCGACGACTGGGGCCGGCACGACCTCCTCAAGTTCCACCACGAAGTGCAGTGTCGCGTTTGGCGGGATCTTGCCTTGTCCTCTCGCGCCGTATCCCAGCCTTGCCGGAATCTCGAGTTCGATCATCCCGCCTGTGCCAATCAACTGAAGCCCCTCGCCAAACCCCGGCACAAAACGATGGACATCCAGTGACATCGGCCGTTTGCCGTAGGACGTGTCGAACACGATGCCCTTATCGAGCCAGCCCTTGTAGTGGACTCGGACGTTGTCTTGGGGACCCGGCTTGACTCCATCGGGCGATTTGCGGCGAATGCGGTATCTCAAACCCGATTCGGTGACCGTAAACTCTTCAGCCGCGTCGGCATCGACGGGCCCCGGCTCCATTCGCGTGTTGGAAACTTCGGGCTCAGGCGGCGGTCCGCAGCCCACCGCAACCGCCAACAAAATAAGCAAGACATTCAGACGCGACATTCGCACAAGCTCCTTCTAGCCGATCAAATGAGTAGTTCTTTACCGCCGAGCGGTCGGGGGCGCCGATGGGAACATCGTTGCCGCCAACCTCAAGCGTATCGGCCGGAATCAGGACATTATCGGCGGAAGAGGAGGTCCGTGTCAAACTCCAACGCTCGACGCAACCTATTGAAACAGGGTGATGCTGAGATCACGAACGCTCGGTGCTCCGGACCGACGTTGAAAAGGCATTTCACAAAGTGCTTCGGACTTTTTCCATCAAGCGCCGCGGCCGATTCGTTATCATGACGAGCGACGAAGAGCGAGTGAGGCGGCACTGGGACATCGCTGGTTCTCGATGCCGTCACAGTCTCGGTTTTCCCGAGCCCCGCGCACATCAATCCAATATCAGTGGAGGGAATGTAATGCAAAGCCAATCGCGTCGTCGATTCATGTCGGAGGTCGGCAAAGGAATGCTGGTAACGGGAATTGGCTCGAGCCTAGCAGGCGAGCTGGGAATCTCGACAGTCCGCGCCAG
>CAZWOU010000221.1:0-10935 GCA_964635375.1 uncultured Pirellulaceae bacterium
GGCAAGCGGATCAACATGCGGCTGACTCCCGGATCGCGTGACTAGCGTTGCCCACGTTACTGAGCAGGAATAGAACTTGGCGGACCTACCGACTCGACTGACGGCGGCGGTCATCGGCTGTGGTCCGATCGGGCGACTGCACGCCGAGTCGCTCGCGGCATTGCCGCAGGTTTCGCTCGCTGCCGTTTGCGACATCGACTCGTTCCGCGCCTCGGAGTGCGGAGATCGCCTTGGCGCCACGGCCTGGACCGACGTTGAACAAATGCTGGAAGGCGAGTTGTTGGATCTGGTCACGGTGGCTACACCCAACGGATTGCACGTCGAACCGACGGCGGCTGCCTTGAAGCGAGGGATCCACGTCTTCTGTGAGAAGCCGCTGGCGACCTCGAGCCAGGACGCTCAGCTGCTCGTTGAATTGGCCGAGCACCACCAGTGCCAGTTGGCGGTCGACTATAACCGCCGCTACGGGTTCGGCTACCAGCAGGCCAAGCAATGGATCGATTCGGGTGAGATCGGCCGCTTGCGAAACGTATCGATCATAGTCAGCGACAAGATCCCGCCCGCCCATGTTGCCGTCGAACCCGCAGTCATGTTGTCATCGCTGTTGGTTCACCATTTCGATCTGGTGAGACATCTCGCGGGCGACGTGGAACGTGTCCAATGCGTGACGAGCGAAAGCTCGGGTGTCGAACTAATCTCAAACTTGTCGGTGATGCTCTTTCTCGACACGGGCGCTTGCGCAACGATCATGGGGTCGTACCGGGATGGTCAGCATCGTACCCGGGAACTGGCCATTTTTGACGGCGAGCAAGGCGAGATTTGCGTGGAAGATGTCACCCGCCAAGCGTCGCTGACTGGGTTGGACCCCGATTCAATGACTCTCGCCAGGCCACCGCAATTCGCAACAAACGAGGGGTTCTACGATACCGTTTCGGCCCACCTGGGTGACTTCGTTCGGCGACTGAGTCAGCGCCAAGCAGCGACGGTGTCCGGAGCAGACGGCGTCGCGGGCCTGCTGATTGGAGAATCAGCCAGGCGTTCGTTGAGTGAACGCCGGATCGTCGACATTCGCGAATTGAGTGAATGACTTCGGCGGCGGAGTTGAGACAAGCCAGTTCTTGGCGCCGACCGATCTCGCCCGATAAACGTGCTACAATCAACGGCGGTTTTCAACAGTCGGGCAACACACAAAGGAATCACACCGATGCGATTCAATTCCTCTCTTTTTCTAGCTGTCGCCTGCCTGAGTCTGGTTTCACAATTTACCCGCGCCGAAGGGCAGAGAATGTACATCGCCAGTCCAGCCAAGCCGACAGTGATCTACTTGTGTTCACTCGACATAGAGACTGGCAAGTTCAGTGGAATGAAGCCGGTGGCCGAAGTTTCTACCGGTTTCCTCGCGCTTCATCCGAGCTTGCCCATTCTCTACGCCGCCTCGCGCGAGAGGGTGGAAAAGGGGAACCCGAACGGCGCCGTTCGAGCGTACCGAATCCTGGGTGACGGCGGCCTGAAGTTGGTTGGCAAACAGGAAACGAACGACAATGGCACGACGCATATCGACGTCGCCAAGAATGGCAAGTCGCTGCTGGTTTGCCATTACGGCGGCGCCGGGACAACGCTGATTCCGTTAGACGAGCACGGTGAGCTGCAGTCGAACATTTCTCAGGTCGTTCATAAGGGTTCTAGTGCAGATCCCCGTCGACAGACGCGGCCGCATCCGCACGGCATCGCCATCTCCATTGACAGCCAGTTTGCCTGTGTCGCCGATTTGGGAAATGACCACGTCGAAGTGTTTCGCATCGGCGGCGGCGAGCTAAAGCCCCACGCCTTTTGGAAGGCCTCACCCGGCGCGGGTCCTCGGCATGTCTCTTTCCACCAAAACGGAAAGTGGCTGTATTGCATTAACGAGCTCGATTCCACTATCGACGTGCTTGAGTTCGAAACTGCAAAAGGGCAGTTGCGCTCGATCCAGACGATCAGCACGTTGCCAGAAAGCTATTCGGATACGAGCTCGACGGCGGAGGTAGTTGTCCACCCCTCGGGCAAGTTTCTCTACGGCTCGAATCGCGGACACAACAGCACGGCCGTGTTTTCCATCGATGCGTCGAGCGGCAAGCTGAAACTGGTTGAACGAGAGGCGACGGGCGGCGATCATCCGCGATTCGTGGGGCTCGAACCCAGTGGCCGGCTCTACGTCGCCGCCAATATGAAATCAGACAACATCCTCTCTTTCCGAATCGACCAGAAGACCGGCGCCCTGACGCCGACTGGCAACGTGCTGGAAGTTGCGCGGCCGATGTGCGTTGTTTTTTCCCGCTAGGTCAAGCAAGTTGGCTCGCTTTTCCTTCGGCGGGAGCGCTCGTCATTGCGGGAAACGGCGACCGCCAGACAATACTTCTTCATCGATGCTTCTATGGCTTACCCACGCGTCTCCAGCCTAAAGACAATTGAGGACTTTCGAGCCCATGTTTCGGGGCTGGGCATTCCGCTCGACGCCGATGCAACGCTGGAAACAGGAGCGAATTCGCCGCTGGCGGCTCCGCTTCACTACACGACTCACCGACCTCGCGTCATTGGCAATCGGTTTTGCATTCTCCCGATGGAGGGCTGGGACGGCGAGCTCGACGGCGCCGCATCCGAATTGACTCGACGGCGGTGGCGCAATTTCGGCCTTAGCGGCGCCAAATTTATCTGGGGCGGCGAGGCGGTGGCTGTGCGGCACGACGGCCGCGCCAATCCAAACCAGCTGCTGCTCACGGCCAAGCATCTTGGCTCCATCGAACAGCTTCGATGCGACTTGGCGACAACTCATGAGGAGCGATTCGGCTCGACGGACGACCTTCTCATCGGACTGCAGTTGACCCATTCCGGCCGGTTCGCCAGGCCCAACCCCGATCGGCGGCCAGAGCCCCGTCCGATTTATCGGCACCCTTACCTCGATGAGAGATCCAATGTCGGTGACGATTCGCAGGTGCTAAGCGATGACGATTTGAAACAACTCGCAGACGATTTTGTGACTGCGGCAAAGTTGGCTCAAAAGGCTGGATTCGAGTTCGTGGACGTCAAGCATTGTCACGGCTATCTTGGCCATGAAACGCTATCGGCTTACCATCGCCGAGGCGAATTCGGCGGCAGCTTTGCGAACCGAACGCGTTTTATGCGGTTGATTATTGAAGGGATTCAGTCGGAAGCGCCTACGTTGGATATCGGTGTGCGGATCAGCGTGTTTGATTTCGCTCCGTTCGGCTCCGTCTCCAGCCCCGTGGGGGAGTCGCTGGGCGCGGGTTCGTATGAGTACGCTTTTGGCGGCGACGGCACGGGCGTTGGTTACGACTTGGCCGAACCGATTCAGCTTTTGCAGTTGCTTCAATCCATGGGGATTCGGCTGATTTGCACCACAGCCGGAAGCCCGTATTACAATCCGCACATCCAACGTCCCGCAATTTTTCCTCCCTCCGACGGATATCAACCGCCCGAAGACCCGTTAGTCGGCGTCGCTCGGCAGATTGCTGCGACCGGGGAGCTGAAGCGTCTGTTTCCAGATCTTGTGATCGTTGGGTCGGGGTACTCGTACTTGCAGGAGTGGTTGCCCAATGTCGGACAGCGGGCAATCCAAGACGGCCTCGTCGACTCGGTTGGCCTGGGGCGAATGGTCTTGTCGTATCCGGAGCTTCCTGCCGACGTGCTCGCGGGCAAACCCTTGGCCCGAAAGAAAATTTGCCGGACTTTCAGCGATTGCACAACCGCCCCGCGCAACGGCATCGTGTCCGGCTGCTTCCCGCTTGATCCCTATTACAAGAACATGCCCGAACGCGAACAGCTCAACGCGGCCAAACGGGATCAGGACCCGAACACATAGGCCAAGTACGCCCCGACTTTGGTTCATCGCGCCCAACCCATCTCGCCTTGGAAGCATGACTATGAACAAAACAAACTCGTCGCTCTTTCTTATCGCATTCGCCGTTTGCGGAACCTTTGCCCACTCCGCTGGGGCTCAGGAAAGGCTGTTGCGGTCGTTTCACAAGGTTCAGTTGACGAAGGAGTATTTTGCGGAAGGCGCTGGCGTTGGCGACTTGAATCACGACGGCAAGGTTGATATTGTCTGCGGCCCAAACTGGTTCGAGGGACCGGAGTTCAAGAAGCAGCACCAGTTCTACGAGGGGAAGGCCTTCCCGAATGATCGCGGCTATTCCAACAACTTCTTTTCCTTCGTCGGCGATTTCAACGGCGATAGTTGGGATGACGTGCTCGTTGTTGGCTTGCCTGGCACTCCCGCTTCTTGGTACGAGAACCCCAAGGGGCAGGGAAAATGGAACAAGCACTTCGCTTTTCCGGCGGTTGACAACGAGGCGCCGTCGTTTGCCGATATCGATGGCGACGGCAAGCCGGAGCTACTCTGCACTTTTCAAGGCCAACTCGGCATTGCCTCGCCGAACAAGGCGAGCCCAACGTCGCGTTGGGATTGGCGCCCCATCTCGGAGAAAGGGCCCTGGCGAAGGTTCAGCCACGGACTCGGCGTGGGAGACATCGATGGCGACGGTCTCGCAGATTTTCTCATGCCCGAAGGTTGGTGGCGGCAACCCAAGGCAGCGGAAGCCAAGGACAAGCCGTGGAAACAGCACAAGAGCGCGATTAGCCGAGGGGGCGCGCAAATCTATGCAGTGGATGTCGATGGCGACGGCGACGCGGACATCGTCTCGAGCCGCAGCGCCCATGCTTGGGGTCTCGACTGGTATGAGCAAACCAAGACAGTTGGCGGCCCCGCGTTCGTGAAGCACAGCGTCATGGGCAAGACGGCCGGCGAAAACCCATTTGGCGTCGCATTCTCCCAGCTTCACGCGCTTGTGTGCGCAGATGTGAACGGCGACGGGCGAGTCGACATTGTGACGGGCAAGTGCTATTGGGCCCACAACGGCCACGACCCTGGGGCTCGTGATCCCGCCGTTCTCTACTGGTTTCGCAACACAAAGACGGAGGATGGCGTTGAATTCGTTCCGCAGAGGATCGACGAAGATTCCGGCTTAGGGCGACAAATACAGGTCGTTGATGTGAACGAGGACGGCTTGCCCGACGTGGTTACTGGAAACAAGAAAGGGACGTTCGTTTTTCTTCAGCAAACCAAGAAGGTCTCGCAATCCGAATGGAATGCCGCGCAGCCAAAACGGCGATGACTTCCGCTGGCAACGCGAAGATCTCACCGAGCGGATTCGAGGAAGTCAGCCGCGCGAGGATTCTCGAACCGACCAGCGTCGCACGTGGTCGAGACGTTGTCTGGTCTCACCCCGCGTAAGCCAACAAGCGAGCGTTCGTGAGGAATGACAGCGAGATTATTTGCGTTGATCTCGCGAAGAAGTGAGGTGAGTCGGGGCGGCGATCGACTCTCGTTAGATGAGAGTCGCGGGGCAAGATGCGACCGCCCCGTCTGCGTAACTCGACACCAATTCAACTAACGCCTTGGGAGCAATTGGCTTCGTCGCGTAACTGTCGCATCCCGCATTGAGGCACTTCTCGCGATCTGTTGACATCGCATGGGCGGTCAGGGCGATGATCGGGCCCGAATATCCGTCATCTCGAAGTTGCCTCACAGCCGAATAACCATCCAACACGGGCATCTGCATGTCCATCAGAATGACATCGAATGGGCGGCCTTCAAGTTGCGAGGCGGTGATCAATTCCAAACCGATTTGCCCGTTGTCGGCAAGCTCGACTTCAGCGCCGGCCTTTCGCAGAATGAAGCTGATCAAACGTTGATTATCTGGGCCATCTTCGGTAAGCAAGATGCGACGGTTCTTGAGCGGCGTATGTGCTGTTTCAGGCGCTGCAGTGGCGTCTCCCGGGCCGTTCATGTCGTCGCCGGAAGTTGCTAGGGCGTTTTGCGTAAGCGGCACGTCGTCCAGTGGGCCAGTAGAAATCGTGGCGGTGAAAGTGCTTCCTACGCCAAGCGTGCTGGAAATAGACATTTCACCGCCAAGTAGTTCCACTAACCGCTTGCTAATGGAGAGCCCAAGTCCCGTTCCTCCGAAGTTCCGAGTCGTCGATCCGTCGGCCTGGGTGAATGGTTGAAAGATCGTCTCAAGCTGGTCTGCCGCAATTCCGATGCCTGTATCAACCACGCGGAATTGCAGCTTGGGCTCCTCGCCAACTTCGTTCAGCAGGCGCGTGACAATCTTCACGGACCCGGTTTCGGTAAACTTGATTGCATTGCCGGCGATATTGATAAGTACCTGCCGCAGCCTCGTCGGGTCACTCTGGATCGTTTCAGGTATTGGGCCGTCAAACTGCAGTTCCAACGGCAATCCCTTCGCCTTTGCTCGTACGTTCAGCAGTGCGGCCACCTCTGAAACGATGCGACAAGTCGAGCATTCGATTCTCTCCAATGCACATTTTCCCGCCTCGATCTTGGAGAGGTCGAGAATGTCATTGATGAGATTCAGCAGGTACTTCCCGTTCTCCTTGACCGTGCGCGCAGACTCGATGTTCTCCCGTTCGACTAGATTGCTGAGGAGAATGTCGCTGAAACCGAGGATGGCTGTCATGGGCGTGCGAATTTCATGGCTCATGTTTGCCAAGAACTGGGACTTGGCTTGATTGGCTGTTTCAACAGCCCTATGGGATTCTTCCAACGCCTGGTGCTTACTCTCAAGCGTACTCGCGTAGATTCGGATTCTCTGCTCGGCCTTCTTGCGATCAGCGATCTCGATGTCTCGCGCTTTGAATGCCTCGTGCATGCGTGCGGCCATCGCATTGAACGAATTCGCCAATTGGCCTACTTCATTATTCGACCGAACGGTTACTCGCACGCCCAGGTCGTGAGACGAGATGTCTTGAGTCGCACGAGCCAGCTTGGTGATAGGAACGGCGACGGAATGTGAAACAAGGACGCTGAGCGCCATTGACGCGAGCAAGAGCACGATGGCGGCACCGAGAATCTTGTTCCTGATTTCGTCAATCGGCGCAAAGACCTCATCGGTGTCGGCCTTGACCACCATCCCCATCTGGAGAGACGGCAAGAATCTCCACGCTGCGGCGACCTCCTCACCGCGGTAGTCAATGACCACTCCAGAGCCTCTTCGCCCAAGAACCGCGTTCTCGGCCGAACGGCTTTCATCGGACCCAATCGCGACTCGTCGTCTGAAGGCTGCATGTGGATCGTGTCTCAGCGGGTTTGCGAACAGGATTTCATTGCCAGAACGCATCGCCACCAAGGTCTCGCCAGTTTCCCCGAGCCCCGTGTAGTTTTGCATTACCGAGTAGAGTTTCTCGTTGCTTACCTGGAGGGCAACGACGCCGATCATTACGCTATCCTTCAACACCGGCGCCGCCAGGAAAGCGGCTTGCTCGTTACTTGGCGGGTAGTATTCAAAACTCGATATCTCCGCTGCCATCAAGGTTCGCGCTACTGCGTTCACTCTGGCTAACTCGGACTCGTTGTAAATGCCCGTCTTCAAACTTGTCCCGAGATTCTCCTCCTTGTTCAAGGACCAGATGATGTCGCCTGCGGAAGATATCAGAAACACATCCCGGTATCCCAAGGACTCTTGCCAGTGCGTGAGAAAGGGACGGATTGACTTCTCGACGGCGGCGTATTCAGGCGCGTCAATCCCGTGGGCCGTAAACGCTTCTTCGAAGTCTTCGATGGCGACCGCGACGCTTGGGATACGCGCTAGCGAGGCAACCTCGCTTCGTATCTGGCTGACGTGACTGGCGATCTCGCTCGCCCTTCCGTCCGCAGCGGAGCGAAGACCGTACATGACTTCCCGTTGAATCGTCGTCGCAGCGTCGCGGTAGACGATATAGCCGAATAGGCAGAACGGGAGAACGGTTAACACCAGCATCCAACTCGCCAACCGCGCAGCAATTCCGCTGGCACTCCTGCGCACACGTTCAAACATAGATGAGTTTCGCAATCGACGCTCCTCGAAACACTAATCGTCTCATCGTGCGGTTCTTGCCCACTTTCCTCCCCAGCCCTCTTTGAGTTGCTGAAGGAATGCGTTCCAGTTGGCTTTGGACCGGTAGACCGGGTATGGCATCGGGCGTATTGGCTTCTTCGAACTCCAAACAATGTCAAACTGCCCATCCGCTCTGATTTTCCCAATTCTGACCGTCTTCCACGAGTGGTTGTTTACGCTGCTGATGTAAACCATGCCCGCGGGCGCAATGGCGGTCTGGTTCTTGATGGTCTTGAGGACCTTGGCGACGTCTGGTGTACCGGCTTCTTTCGCGGCCTGGGCCCAGAGGTGAACGCTGATGTAAGCGGACTCCATGGGATCGCTTGTGACTTTCTCCTCGCCAAAACGCCTCTTGTAAGCATCTACAAAACGCCGATTCTCCGGGCTGGTTACGCTTTGGAAGTAGTTCCAACACGCGTAATCATCGGTTAGGTCGACTTGAGCCAGAAGCGAATGAAGCTCGTTCTCGGCGATGCTGAACGACATGACCGGAATATCCTTGTTTGTGATTCCAGCAGCCCTCAGCCCCTTAAAGAATGCGGCGTTACTATCGCCGTTGATCGTGTTCAGGATCACATCCGGGTTCGTCCTCTTGATTCCTTCGATCATTTCCTGCACATCGCTGCTGCCGAGAAGGATGTACTCTTCGCCCAAGACCTCCCCGCGCAGCGCTTCGACCTGGTCTTTGATGATCGCGTTCGCCGTTTGGGGAAACACGTAATCGGAACCGACTAGAAAGACCCTGTTGCCGATGTTGTCGATGCACCACTTGACAGCCGGGATGATCTGCTGATTCGGCGCGGCGCCGGTGTAGACGATATTTGGCGAGTCTTCTAGTCCTTCGTACTGCAGTGGATAGAAGAGCAGGTGATCATGTTGCTCGAATATTTCTTTGACAGTCTTGCGACTAGCGGATGTCCAGCAGCCAAAAACGGCCTGCACTTTCTCTTTCGTTATTAGCCTCTCGGACTCGCCGGCAAAAGTGGGCCAATCCGATGCGCCATCGGCTACAACGGGCTCTAGCTTCCTTCCCAAGACTCCCCCACGCTCGTTGATCTCTTCAATCGCAAGTAAGGTCGCGTTCGCGACGGATCGCTCGCTGATCGCCATCGTGCCGGTGAGTGAATGGAGAAGACCGAGCTTAATCGGGGGCTGTGCCTTGCGCAGGCGAATCATGCCGAACACATAACACCCACACACCAAGCCGACGATAAGGGTGACGCCAGCGAAGATTGGGGTTCGTCGGAACCAAGGCTTCGAAGAAGAAGTTTCAGGTATTGTGATTTCGTTCATGCTTCTGCGAGTCTCTAGCGTTTCTGCCAGCGGCAGATTCACGGCGCCCGAAGCGGTCACTCGTCCGCTCCTACTCATCAATGCCCACACATTGAAGAAATTATAGGTCGCAAAGACGTCAATTGGTGCAACTTGTTCAAGCATCACGGTTGTAGTTGTTGTGACGGTCGAGTGGGCTGTTTCATGGCTTGTACAGACCACTCTGTCTCGTCGCGGATTTGTCGCCCCGCGGTGGTGCAACGCCAGGCGTCCGCTGAATCGATTGAGGAGGGGCCGTTGCCAAATGCCTGAATAGGCCTTGGCCGATGGACCAGAGTGGCATTCTCCAACGGTTCTTGATAGAGTTGATTTTGCGAGTTGATTTCGCGGACGGTTTGCCAACCCGCCCCTCCCCCAGTAGTTTCCCTCCCACCAACCAACTTCGGATTGTCCCGTTTGCGGGATTTGTTCACCGGAGGCTCATTGGCAGTCACTTCCGACACACGTCCGCGTTCGGCTCCACAAGGAAGTCATCGTGTTGGGCATCGGCCAAGTGAGGCGATTGAGATTCCATAGAGGTTATGACATGAGTGGCTCACGAACGCGAGGCGATCGGGCACGGCGGGGCGCCACGAGCGCGGCCCTGCTGGCGGCTGGAACTCTGTTGACGGGAACTTTGTTGACGGGAACTTTGTTGACGGGAACTTTGTTGACGGGAACTTTGTTGACGGGAACTTTGGTGGCCGCAGACATAGCAAACGCGGCGGATGATGTTCAATACAACCGCGACATTCGCCGAGTTCTTTCCGATAAGTGCTTTGCCTGCCACGGACGTGACGCCGAGCAACGTGAAGGCGACTTGCGACTTGATGAACGGCAGGACGTCCTGGTGGAGGCTGAATCCGGCGAGTTGCCGATCGTGCCCGGCGATGCGTCGGCCAGTGAAGTCTATCGGCGTATTGTCAGTGACGATGATGATGCGAGAATGCCGCCGCCGGACGAGAGCAAGCAACTCACTAAGGAAGAAATTGACCTGATTCGCCGTTGGATTGCACAGGGCGCGAAGTACCAATCACATTGGTCTTTCGAGCCGATCTCAAAAACGCGGCCGCCGCAAACCCAGTCGCGGCATGTTGTCAACAATATCGACCGTTATGTATTGGCTCGGCTTGAGCGAGAAGGACTGCAGCCATCTCCTCCTGCTGATCGGCGCGTTCTCATTCGGCGCTTGACGCTGGGCCTGACTGGACTTCCGCCCACGCCTGGCGAAGTCGACGCTTTTGTTCGGGACAAGGACCCAATCGATGTTGCCTATGAGCGGGTTGTTGACCGATTGTTAGAGTCGCCTCGCTACGGCGAACACATGGCGTTCGCCTGGCTCGAGGCTGCTCGCTACGCCGACAGCGACGGTTACGAAAGCGACCCCCTGCGCAATATGTGGCCCTGGCGCGATTGGGTCGTCTGGGCTATGAACGAGAACATGCCCTACGATCAGTTCATTGTTGAACAACTTGCCGGAGATCTGCTGTCTGACGCGACGATGCGACAGAGGTTGGCTACCGGCTTCAATCGAAACCACAGGCTAAATAATGAGGGCGGCATTTTGCCTGAGGAGTGGCTGGTCGAATACGTCGCTGATCGCGCTGAGACAACCGCCACGGTGTTCATGGGGTTGACCTGGGCCTGCGGTCGTTGTCACGAACACAAGTAC
>CAZWOU010000222.1:0-2240 GCA_964635375.1 uncultured Pirellulaceae bacterium
CGTGCCGACGCGCAGCAAGACGCGATCGTGCAAGCAAAGAGCCTGTCTCGAGCATTTCGCCATGCCGCCGGCAAGGCCAGCCCTTCGGTAGTGACCATCATTGCCAAGTCGAGTCCCTCGAGCGATGAGCAAATCCCTCAGCGCGTGCGGCAACTCCTCGCCGACTTGCCAGACGGCGCAACTCGCCAGACCAGCCAAGTCGGATCAGGCGTGATCATTTCGAAGGATGGAGTGATCATGACGAATCATCACGTCGTACAAAACGCGACCTCCGTCACCGTACGGTTTCCGGATGGCGCCGAGACGCGAGCGGATCAGATTCTAGGAGACGAGGCCAGCGACATTGCGGTGCTTCGCGTGCGCGCGCCCCGCGAGTTGGCGGCCGCCAAGCTCGCCGACTCGGACAAACTGGAAATCGGCGACTGGGTGATCGCGATCGGGAGTCCGTTCGAGCTGGAGACCACCGTGAGTGCTGGCATCATCAGCGGCAAAGGGCGGGGCATCAACAAGGTTCAGCGCGGCCAGTTATTGCAGACCGATGCCGCAATCAATCCTGGCAATTCCGGCGGACCGCTCGTCAATCTGGATGGCGAAGTCGTTGGGATCAACACCGCCATCGCCAGCGTCAACGGCGGCTATCAGGGCATCGGTTTTGTGATTCCCGCCAACCGCGCGAAATGGGTGGCGGATGAGTTGTTGAAACACGGCAAGGTTCGGCGAGCTTTCCTGGGCATTCGCATTGCCGACATCGACGCCTCGCTCGGAAGCCGGCTGGGCGTCCCGGCGCGCAGCGGAGTTTGGGTCTACCATGTGGTCGCTTCCGGGCCAGCCGCCCAAGCGGGAGTCGAGGAAGGCGATGTGATCACCCAGTTCGCCGGTCGCAACATTCACTCCAAACGCGACCTGCAAGACACGGTCGAGCAACGGCCTATCGGCTCGAAGCAACGAGTGGTTATTCGTCGCGGAAAAGGCAACTTCACCGCCGATGTCGTCCTCCGCTCGCATGCGCAACTCGAACGTTAGTCGCCACGCGAGCAGTGACGGATTCTCGTAGCCCGTTGCCGAGTGGATCAAGACTACAGCGACAACGAATCGCCGGCAGACCACTCTCGTTCAAAGCGAGTCAGTTCAAACATCTCCCGGATCAGGTCAACATCGCATTCTCGCTGCGGAACATTGCGGCGAAGGAACATTCGCTGTTGGGTCGCTATCATGACTTCGGGCGGCAGCTCGGCGACCTGCCCGAACAGCCGCGCATAGTTGACAAAGCTCGGTACGTTCTCAGTGACGAATCCATACGCCATGCTGCAAGCGCCGATCGTCTTGCCCGTGAAGATTCCCGTGTTGATAGCAGTCTTCGCATAGTCGCCCATGATACAACCAACGAACTGCATTCCGGTCTTCATCTTAACGCCGGAGTACTCCATGTTAACCAAGCCATAGGTGTTCTTCAGATCGCTGTTGCAAGTGCCCGCGCCCAGATTGATCCAGCTGCCGAGATAGCTGTGGCCAAGGAACCCGTAATGCTGCTTGTTGGAATAAGGTTCAATAATTGAGGCTTCGACTTCGCCGCCGATTTTTGTCGTGTGCCCGATCGAGACACCGTCCTTGAGTGCAGCATGTTCGATCACTCGCGCCTTGGGGCCGACATAGGCGGGACCGCTCAAGTAACAATAGGGACCGATGGAAGCGTGCTGGTCCAAGAGGATCGGACCGTCCGCCGTCTCGCTGACCACATAGTCGGCCAACTTGACGCCGTCCGCAGCGAAGACGCCATCGCGAATCTCCGCGAACCGGCCGGAACGCAAATGATGGTCCAGGTTTGGTCGGAGCAATTCCATGTTGCCGCGAACAACATCATGGGGGTAATTGAACAACACCGAGCCGACTCGGTCGGCCGCAAATGGGCTGCCAGAGTCCGTAGGGGCCGAAAAGTCCTTAGTCCATTCGATCAGACTTGCATTGATGGCTCCGGGCAACCAAGCTTCCGTCTCGACCGCTTCGGCAGGAAGACGCGGAAGAACAGCCGCGACCACAGCGCCGTCGCTGAGCGCGACAAACGGTTCGTTTTTGGCCGCGAGCTTCCGCAGCTCGCCCAGTGTCTCAGCCGAAGGCGCCAACCTGGCATTCAGACAGGTCCAGGGTTGCTCGAGGCGGTCGATCGTCCGACTGGGATCAAAGGACGTGAGCCCCGGGAAGTCGAGGCGTTCGATGTTCGACAAATGGCGTCGGACGATTGA
>CAZWOU010000222.1:2250-10867 GCA_964635375.1 uncultured Pirellulaceae bacterium
AACCAGGCGATATCCGCCGCATGAAATTGCGTAGCAGGCTCGCCCGATCGTGATCGGGTAGAGTTGGGCCGCTCGATCATCCTCAAAAACAAGCCAGTTCATTGTGTTCCTTGTCCGCGATTAGCAGTGAATTCGCGGAGCAAGAGGCGACGACGCTCGAGGCCAATTCCACGGAACGCCTATTTTGAAGAACTAAGGCCGTTCCTGGAAGACGAATTCCATCGGTTGCGGACGCCGTTGGTTGTATTTCTCGTCGAATTCATCGTCGCTCATGACCAGCAACATCATGCCTTCGACCAAGCTGACGACGCTTCCCACACAGAAACAGCTCAACATCAGAAGCAAGAATCCGGACGTGTGCGATCCCAGATAGTAATGATGTGCGCCGAAGGGAGCGAGCAGCAGCGCGAGCGCGGCGGCGGTCAGCTTACTTTTCTCACGTGAAATCGAGTCAGTCGGCATAGCCAGACGATACCTATCGCTTCAATGTTCCCGGATCTTGCTGGACGATGGACGGTGGCTACTCGGGCTCTCCTTGCAGAGCGAACCATGCTCGATTGAGATAGCTACAGCGACAACCCGCGGTGGCGTCAGGCACGAGGACAACGCCGCCTGCCGGAATCACGTTGACCCAACACCCTGGGCGGATTCCCCCAAAATTGTCGGTCTGCTTCTGGGTTTCAATGTCGAAGTAGCCCAGTGTTGCTGAGCGGAACAGCATCATGTTCTTGCTGCTGGCCAAGATCCCGCAACCGTAGGAGCGTTTGAAGTTAAATGGTCGTGACTCGCCCGTCAACAGATCCCACGCCCCACCCTGGGCATAGACCGTGGAGCCGTTAATCATGGGGCGCGATTCATACTTGACTTCGTTATCCCAGAGCCGCTCGCCATCGCCCGCTCGAAATGCCGCCATGCGGCCGCCAACTTCCGAATCCAGTCGAAAGCGGGTCGGTTGGTAGCTCATCAAGACCGCGTCATGCTCTTCGCTGACCGCGAGCAACGTGCCGTAGATTTCCTTGTCTTCGGTCCATTTCTCTTCGCCGGTTTTGGCATCCAGGGCAAGCAGTCGCCCCAACTCATGTTTCTTCTTTTCCTTGGGTCGCTTCTCGCGATCAGAAAGGCTGAGTGGCCGATCGATCAAGTAGACGCTCCCTTCCGCAATGGCGATGGCGTTGTGCCGAATCGAGTCCTTCGCCTGGTAATGCCAAAGCGGTTTTCCCGATTCGGCGTCGATGGCGAACAAGCTCTTTGATTCGGTCAACAGTCTCTTCATGTCGCCCGTGGTCGGGCGGTACCGATAAGTCACGATGTGCTCTTGATTGGCGACGGAGCCGTAGAGAACTCCGTCCACGCAGGCGACGTAGCCCCAGACGCCAGGCTCGCCAGAAGCACTCTTGGGTGTTTGAAATTCTTTTTGCAGCGTGCCGGTTGTCGCATCCAGCTTGAGGCAACGCTGGCCATTGCGAACATACAGACTGTTGTCGTGAACGCAGAAGTTGCTTCCGGTCCCCGCCGTTCCCATCAGTTCGTCGCCGTTGTACGCAGACAGCAGTCCCTTGACGTCATACCGCCAAAGCTCATGGCCGTTGTACGAATCGACCGCAACGACACCGTTCATTCCTTGATGCAACAAGAGCCCGCGGTGAAACAGAGGGGCCGGCGCTCGGCCGTGTCGTTGCGGCACATCGATGTCGACGTCGCGGAACCAGAGCATGCCCAATCGTCCCTCGACCAAGGCGTCGCCGCTGTTGAGTGTGTTCGCGGCATTGGCGTACTGGTGGGACCAGCTACCGGCGCCTTCCAGCGCTTCGCGGACCGAGGTCTTCATTTCACCGGGCGGACCCAGACAGGCAACGCCGCCATACGGCCTCTGTAGACGTCCGATCTCCTTGCCAAGATCCTCGACGTTCTCAGCCAGGACTGAGCGTCCGGAGACGACTAGGTTGGCGAAGTATTTGGGATAGCCCGTGTTCGTAAGGTCGCGCAGATGCACGGTGACGCGAGAGCCGTACACGCCCGCGTTGATCAGATTGCGTCGCGCGAGTTCCACCTTCTCCAGAGTGTCCTCAACGGCGTAGATTCGCAACCGAGTTTGCTTAGCCAACTCATAGGCAAGATTGCCGTCGCCGCACCCCAAGTCGAGGCAGTAGCCGGAATTCGCGTCGGACTGGGCAAGAATCTCCTTGGCCGCATTCTTGAACAGTTTGCTGTGCGGGAACGCGGGCTCGTCAAACGACTCGGCGCTCTTCGTCTCCGAGGGGCCAGGATTTCCATAACAGTAGATCCCGCCGCGGTCCGTACTGACAATGAGGTTGCCGTCGCTCACCGCAAGTCCATAGGCGACACCGTCGACTTTCATCGCGGCGACGACCTTCTTCTGCGCGACGTCAATAATTTCGACTCGGCCATCGGCGCCTGAAACAACCTTGTCGCCAACGACGATCAGCGCTGCGCCGCTCGCCGCATCGGCGACTTTCCCAAGCAACTTTAGCCCTTTCGACTTGACTTGTTTGCCTTTTCGATCGGGCTTGACGACCTCTTGCCAATTGTAAAGGGCCACTCCGCCGGCCTCAGCTTGGGCGATGCCGTCGCGGGTGGCGGCGATAGGGCCGTTCTTGAGGCTGGACAGCTTCTCGCCGCTCCCCGCGTCAAAGGTCAACCCGCTGTTGAAGAACATATCGCCAATCGCCATCGTCGGCGCGCCGCCATTGTGGCCGTATTTCTGTAAGTGAAAATACTTGAATTTGCCGGTGAGACGATCGAACGCAGCCGGAACGGCTCGACCTGTGGGGACGAAAAGGTGGTCACCCGAGGCGACCAAGTAGCCTTGAGCTGAAACGCCGCTCTTGGCGGAAGCGCCGCCGTGAGGTTGAGGCATATAGATATCGCCCGAGTCTTCATTTCGCCAAATCTCTTTGCCCGTTTTGGCTTCCAACGCGTAAAGATAGATACCGTCGGAAGGCCAAATACCCGCCGCAAAGTAGACGACGTCGCCCATCAGCGCCGGTCCGCCTCGAGCGGGCCATTTGGAAATCAATCTTTGATTGCCGAGAATCGACCGATGATCCGGTCCGCCCCGTTTCTTCCAAATAACCTCTCCGCTCTTGGCGCTCAGGGCGTAGAGATAGCCATCGTCGCTCGCGGCAATAACTTGGTCTTGCCAAACCACCGGCGCGAACCGAATAGGGCCACCTGTGTGGTACGACCATTGGTGCTGGCCGCTGCTGAGATCTAAGGCATGAATCGCTCCGTCAACCGAGCTGCCAAAAAAGACGTTTCCACTGGACACAACCGTGTGGAAGGCGCGATCGAAACGCATGCGTTCGCTGCGTGGCCAAGCGGGCTGAGGCGCGTGGGGCGCGTGGTGCATCCATCGCAGAGTGGGCTTCGCTGGCAAGTCGCCTTCGACAAAACCCGTTCTGGCTGCACTCGCTCGATACGTCGACCAATCTGAAGCCTCGCTTGACGATGCAAAGATCACAGCAATGGCCAACCAGAGGAAGCGTTGAACGTTCACGGGAGTCTCCTTGCCAAATGCCTTGGCTGGCGAAGTCTTGATGGCGCGATGTTGATTACAAAGGTCCGTCAAAAATGGGGTCGTCTTTCGGTCCGCGACGGGGATTCCGTTAGATCTCGAAGAGGCTATCGAAACCAATCCCGTCACGCCTCTCATCAAACGAATCATTCCAAGAGAATCATACCAACGATTCAGCTTGCCATGCTGAAAACCCATCGATAGTCACGGTCTCCGCTGAAATGAGTAGGCGGCCCAGAAGCTCTCCCAGTCGATTTCGCTCTGTTTCTTGCATCGCTGCATGTGCACGAGGCGAAAGATCCAGGTTCCTGGCCGATCGAGTTCAAACTGAACCTGACCGTTCTTGTCCGTTCTCGCCTCACGCGTCTTAACGTCTTTGCCGCTGCGACTAAGCGCGGCAACATGCGCGTTGGCAAGCGGTTTGCCGTCAAATAGGATGGAAACCGCAACACGCTTCAGGTTCCCATCGCTGGGGTCTTGCTGTGGAACAATCTCAAGCCGATGACCGAGTCGACGTTTGTAAGCGGCGTCTGGCTTGGAGCCGACTTGAACGAGCGCCTTGAGGTAACGCCGATAACGTTCGCGTCCAGCCGAATTGTCCTCGCCCGCCTTACGCCGCTGCTCCAATATTTGTCCCAAGCCTTCGTGCTTCAGGTAATTGTTAAACTTGGCCGCTTCCAGTTCGATCTGACTCCAACCGCGCTCCATCGCTACCAAATGGCTGCCTGATCGTTCGGCTGTAATGACGCCGACCGGTCGCTGACCGTCCTTGGACGCGGGCTTGAGGTCAACGCTCGCACTTCCGCCGACAAATTGAAACTTGACCGTCATCTTCTCCTGAAAAGGGCGCTCCGACTGGCTGACAAAATGGTCGCCCACAAACAGATGCACAGCCGATGATTCGCCCTTGGTCAGAAAGAAAGAATCGGGCTGCATCCAGTAGTCATGTCCCTGAGCGGATGAGACTGCAGATAGAATCAAACACATGACGAGCGATGATGTTCGCATTGTTCGTCCTCTTGCGGGCTACAATGAACGCGAGTCGCCCAACACCAGGGCGATTCCGTATCGCCAAACAGAATAGCCTATCTGGACGCCGCATGCCGACGGGAGCGCCGCATTTCTGCAATCATCCGTTTGTCTTCACACCCGCCAATTTTGGAGAAGAGCCGTGTTGGTGCAAGTTCCTGAGTTCAATCGAAGTTTTTTTCGTTTCTATTTGGACTTTGAGCATCGACAGGCCGGTTCAGTCTCCCACAAGCCGCCCACTCGTACAAACCGTGTCCGGGTGTCGCTCGAATCGGTCTGCAGCTTGACCCACCGCCCCTCCGGTCGGACCACCACCTACGCGCTCTCAGCGGCTTGCCGGACAGAGCGAGTGGGAGCCGGTCGAGCGGAATTGTGGATCGAGCCGAACGCCGAGTGTATCTTCTTGTGCTCCGATGATGGACAGGTTGGCATCTTCAAGAATTGGCACAACACAAACCCTGGCGTCATGCTCTATCCGGCATCGCTAGGTCCGCAACCCGAACGGCAACTGTTTCGAGCAAAAGAGAATTTTGACGAGGCCTCGCTTGAACTAGCCACCGCCCCAGCGAGGCCTTTGTCCGACTTCGATCAAGTGGGCGATGCGGTCCTTAGTACACGGTCCCTGATCTCGCGAATTGAGTACGCGGACGGCGACTTCGATGTGTGTCTCGATCAGCCGGTCAAAACAATCAATCTGGCGGAGCGCGATCGGCTACACCAAACCGACACCGGACCGATCATTCTGCCTGAGCTGTCCGCCGCGCGGCGAGCGAGGAGCGACCTCGAGATTAGCGTGTTCGACCTCGCCTTTTCCGCATGGCATGAAGCCGACTGGGCCGAATTTGTCATCCAAGCGCCATACGAGGTCGCCGAAGGCGTTTCCATCAATCACTACTGCCGCACTCGACTGATTGAGCC
Organism: uncultured Pirellulaceae bacterium; assembly: GCA_964635375.1. Classification (GTDB taxonomy): domain Bacteria; phylum Planctomycetota; class Planctomycetia; order Pirellulales; family Pirellulaceae; genus CAZMNY01. The sequence continues at coordinate 7,733 of CAZWOU010000222.1, forward strand.
TACTCGCAACACGTTGTTGGCAATCGACTAAGGCGGCCGGTTGAACGCAGAATCGTCGCTCTGCGATCAGCGGCTAGAATGGCGACGCGAATCAGGGGAGAATAGAATGCAGCTCACCGATGGTATCGTGCCTAGTCGCTTTGTTGCTCGATTTGGTTTGTTGCTCGATTAGGCCTTGTTGCTCGATTAGGGGAGGCGATCTGACAATCGCCGCCTTCTTACGCTCTTGAGGATTCAGAATGAAAACGGCTCACCCTGGCGTCTTGTTGTCCACCGCTCTGTTACTCGCGACTGCGCTCACTTGCGTTTCTGCTTCGACAGAGAGCGAGTGCAGCGGCGAGGATTGGCCGATGTGGCGGAACGATTCAGCTCGCAGCGCGATGTCCAACGAGACGCTTCCTGATCGTTTGCATTTGCGCTGGGTGGCTGAGCTTCCGAAGCTCAAGCCGGCGTATCGGGAACAGCGGTTGCAGTTTGACGCGGGGTACGAGCCTGTGGTGTTGGGCAAGACCATGTTCATCGCATCGTCGCACAGCGATCGCGTCGTAGCCCTGGACACGGAGACGGGGACTGAGCGTTGGGATTTTTACGCGGACGGCCCGATTCGCTGCGCGCCGGCGGCTTGGCGAGACCGCGTGTTTTTCGGTTCCGATGACGGCTGCCTGTATTGCCTAAACGCAACCGACGGCGCTGAATTGTGGAAGATCCGAGCGGCGCCGTCTCAGCGCAAAGTCCTGGGCAACGAGCGGATGATATCGCTTTGGCCAGTCCGCGGAGGTCCGGTGGTCCACAACGGCAGAGTCTACTTTGCCGCCGGCGTCTGGTCGTTTGAGGGCGTGTTTGTCTTCTGCCTCGACGCAGCGACTGGAAATATAGTCTGGCGCAATGACGACGCAAGTTTTCTCTATGGCGTCCACCCACACTCTGCTCAGGCGATGGGCGGAATCACGCCACAGGGCTATCTTGTTGTCGCGGGCGACGAGCTAGTCGTGCCCTGCGGACAAGCGATGCCGGCGAAGTTTGACCTGGAAAGCGGCAAGCTGACGTCATTCGAATTGCCCAGGTCGGGACGAAGCCCCGGCGGCTGGTTTGCTTCGGCCGCGGTGCGGCGCGGCGAAGTGAAACTGGATGCTGAGATCAATCGCGACCTGCACGAGGACAAAGTTTACCAAGGCCCAGGTTCGCCGGGCATTCGCTCAACCGTTCACATTGGCGGCAAGCGATTCCAATTCGGCGATGGATTTGCCGGTGTTAAGGCGGCGATTCATGCCATGCTGGCAGCCGATGGGAAGCTGTTCATCGTCGATGTCGAAGGCCGCATCTACTGTTTCGGCAAAAGTGTCGAACGAGCGGTTCGGCACAAGGCGCCTCAACCTCTGCGCGAACAGGGCGGTAGCGCAAGCCAAGCGACGAGCAAGATCTTAGCGAGCATCTTTGACAAGACCAAGGCCCGCGACGGCTACGCTCTCATTCAGCTTGACGGCCGGTCGCCCGATAACGAACCCAGTCGACGGAACCTGCAAGCCCTTTTCGCCCCACTGCTTCAAGAGACGAATTTTCACGTGGTCGCTACGAGCCCCAATTCCACTCAACTCGCGAGGCTAAAACGCATCCATCGAACTGAGAGAGACCGAGTCTGCCTGCTGCGAGAGGAGAGCGAACCGCTCAAGCTGCCTCGGTATTTTGCCTCGTTGATCATATCGAGTTCAGCAGACGCGCCCGAGATGAATGAACTTCAACTGCTGAGGCCAATGGGCGGCGTGGCTTGTTATCCTCTGTCCGAAGCGAGTCACGCGAAGTTGGCGAAGAGGCTTGATTCGATGGAGAATCACGGTTTTACGATTGAGCGATCTGGAGAACGGACATGGGTCCGTCGAGGTGCGCTCGTTGGCGCGGCGAACTACACCGGCGGCTGGTCGAGCCCCGACGAGCGCGTTCGCGCGCCGCTGGGCGTTCTTTGGTTCGGCGACAACGTGAGTCACTTTAAGCGGTCGCCTCAGCCCTGGTTCGTCGACGGCGTCATGATCTCCTACCCAAAAGACTGGATGGCTCGGCACCGGACGAAGCAGAAGACGCCCTACAAACTGTTGCCTGCTGTCTTCTCTGACGTCTATTCCGGGCGAGTTCTTTCGACGGACGAATCGATTGTGGCCGCTTTGGACTACTCGAAACGGGACGCGGGCGCTATTCAGCCAAGCCAATACCGACCGCCCACGCAGCTCGACGCCTGGAAGCCGAAACAACCGATCGTCGGCGAGCGAACGAATCCGCTAACCGGCGAGAAAGAAGCCAGGACGATTCCCAAGAGCTACGGGTGCGATGGCGGAGTCGACTACGGAATCTTTTACACGATGCGGAGCGGAACCGCGGCCTTCTATGACAAGCGAATCGAGAGTGGCGTGTGTCATATCGCGGGCCCGCGTTCGGGCTGCACCAACAGCATCATTCCGGCGTGCGGAGTGCTGAACGTGCCGTATTTCTACGAGGGCTGCACTTGCAGCTACCCGCTGCCGGTCGGTCTGGCGATGGTCAACATGCCGCCCAATCATGAACAGTGGGCGTCGTGGGGGCCTGGCAAGACTGAGAACATACAGCGAGTTGGCGTCAATTTCGGCGCGCCCGGTGATCGGATGACCAATGCAGGCACACTGTGGCTCGATTCGCCCAGCCGAGGCGGGCCGTCGCCTAAATTGTCGTTGTCGGTTGAACCCGCGTCGGCAACGTATTTCTACCGCCACTCGATGTTTATCCAAGGCGGCGAGGGTTGGCCTTGGGTCGCAGCATCGGGAGTACAGGGCGCCCATACGATCAAACTCGACAACTTCCAACCGTCTCACTATAGCGTGCGGCTCTACTTTGCTCTCCCCGATCATGACGATTCGGCCGGTGGCGTATTCGACGTTTCCCTCAACGGCCAGCGAGTCGTCGAGCGGCTTGAGCTCAGCGCGACGAAGAACGTCATGAAGTCTGTGGTCAGGCAATTCGACGACGTCAAGATCGATGGCTCACTTACAATTAATCTGTCGAGACACTCTGGACAGACCACCCTGTGCGGCATCGAAGTCGTTCGCAGCGACTCCAAATTGGATTCGCTCTCCCAGTCGCGATGAAGCAGGCCGAGTCGTCATGCCAATG